>DAWEIC010000306.1:0-1502 GCA_052364855.1 Collinsella sp. | reverse complement strand
ACGCTTACTTGCTGCGACGCCCCTTCGCTTACGGCCACGGCCACGGGCTTTACCGTCGAGGCCGCCAAGACCCGCGCGGTCGAGGCGTCCGATCTGGTAGAGCATGTGGGCCGCATGGGGTCCTCGCCCTTTGAGTCCGCGAGCTTTGATGTGGCGCTCGATAAGGGCTGCGGCATGGGCTTCTCCGCTGTGCACAAGGTGCGCGCCGCCGCCTGCAAGGCGCTGGAGGAGGCCATTCTGGCACCGTATGACGAGCGTGCCCGCACGCTCGAGCTGCCGGTGCTCGACAAATGTACGCGGCCCATGCCCGAGCACTACCGCGACGAGCCGCAGATCTGCGCCACCGTCACCTCGCTCGAGGCCGCCGAGGCAGCGCGAGCGGAGGGTGCAACGGGCATCTACATGCCCACCGACGCGCTCGATGCGGCCGAGCTCTCCCCCGCCGATGCGTTTGAGCAGGGCATCGTGCCCGTGCTCGACGAGGTCTGCCGTGCCGTTGACCACGAGCGCGTCGACCCGTGGGTTGTTGCCGGCGCCACGGTCGCTATTGGCAACATCTCTGAGCTTGCCCTGGCCGCCCAGGTTGGCGCCACGGCCGAGATTCGCTCTTGCCTGCCGGTGCACAACACGCCCTGCATGGAGGCGCTTGCCGAGCGCGGGGCCGGTGCGTTTTGGCTCTCGCCCGAGATCACGCTCGACGAGATTGTCTCGTTCGGCGCCGCCGCGCCCGCGACTCTGGGCATCACCGTCTTTGGCCGCCCACGCGTCATGACAAGCGAGCATTGCATTCTGCAGGTTGCCAACGGCTGCATCCACGATTGTGCCAACTGCCGCCTGCGTGCCCGCAAGCTCTCGCTCAAGAATATCGACGGCAAGGTCATGCCCGTACGCACCGACATCCATGGCCGCTCTCGCTTGTACGATGCTTACCCCATCGACCTCACGCCGCAGGTACCGCAGTTGCTCGACGCCGGCGTCCGTCGTCTTATGGTCGACGGAACCTTGCTCGAGGCCGATGAGATTGGCCGTGCCGTCGCTCGCGTCCGTCGCGCCGTCGAGGCGGCTCAAGCCGGCCGCAAGCCCGCCGCCCGCCTGCGCGGGGCGACCTCGGGCTGCATGTTTGTGGGAATTAGCTAACCGAAAGGCTTACACGTGAACGAAGAACCTCAAGTCCTCTACTGCGACGCCTGGCTCATGGCCATCGACAAGCCCGCCGGCATGATCGTCCACGGTGACGGCACCGGCGAGCGCACACTTACCGACTACGCCAGCGACCTGCTGCTGGCGATGGGCGACGGCTTTGCCGCGACCGACATGCAACCGCTCAACCGCTTGGACCGCGACACCACCGGCGTGGTGTTGTTCTCGCTCGACAAGCGGACGCAGCCCGCTTTTGACCAGATGGTCATCGACCACGCATTCGAAAAGCACTATCTGGCGCTCGCCGAGGGCAAGATCGACTGGAACGAAAAGCTCATCGACAAGCCCATCGCCCGCGACCG
>DAWEIC010000305.1:0-1535 GCA_052364855.1 Collinsella sp. | reverse complement strand
GCCGACGTTCTCTTTGAGCCGGCGCTGACCGCGATTGAGCAGGACCCTGGTGTCCTTGCGGAGCATGCTTTTGGCTGCATGTCCAAGCGTCTTGCCGGTAGGGGCGGCAGGCGTGCCGAAGAGGTCGTCCTGGAGCCGGCGCTTATCGTTAAGGACAGCGTTCTCGAGCTTACTAAACACGACTAAACACGTTTATCAATTTGCAGAGACTGAATGTGGAACACCTGTGACAGGCAATGCCGCAGGTGAATGTCTGCTTTTGCCTTTCCAGATGGCAAATCAGGATGCTAAAACGTTTTTTCAGCATGATAAAACGTTTTAGCAAATATACTAGTCCCAACGAATGGTTGCGATATCGGAGCGCGGCCGCACAGCGAAGGGACATAAACAATGGCTAAAACACTGGGAACGCCGTGGCAAAAATTGGGACACGAGGTGCCGGCATCCGAGCTCGAGGGTGTCGATCTGTACTGGCGCGCCTCCAACTATCTGTCCGTCGGCCAGATCTATCTTCGCTCCAACCCGTTGATGCGCCCCGATTTTGTGGACGAGAAGACCGGCGAGACGCGTGACTTTGGCCGTCCGGACGTTAAGCACCGTCTGGTTGGTCACTGGGGCACCACGCCGGGCATTAACTTCCTCTTCGGTCACGTTAACCGCCTGATCGCCGATCACAACCAGAACGCCATCTTTTTGATGGGTCCCGGACATGGTGGCCCTGCTGGCACCGCCCAGTCGCTGCTCGATGGCACCTACCGCGAGATTCGCCCCGACATCACCGATGACGAGGCCGGCCTGCAGAAGTTCTTCCGCCAGTTCTCCTATCCCGGTGGCATCCCGAGCCACTTTGCTCCCGAGACGCCCGGCTCCATCCACGAGGGCGGCGAGCTCGGTTACACGCTCAGCCACGCCTATGGCGCCGTCATGGACAATCCGAGCCTGCTCGCTGTGGCCGTGGTGGGTGACGGCGAGTCCGAGACCGGCCCGCTTGCGACCTCTTGGCAGTCCAACAAGCTCGTGAACCCGGCAACGGACGGCATCGTCCTGCCGATTCTGCACCTCAACGGCTATAAGATCGCCAACCCCACCATTCTTGCCCGCGTGTCCGACGAGGAGCTCACCAAGTTCTTTGAGGGCATGGGCTATAAGCCGCACTTCTTTGTCGCCGGCTTTGACGATGAGAGCCATGCGAGCATCCACGCTCGTTTCGCCGCCCTGTTTGAGCAAGTCTTTGACGAGATCTGCGACATCAAGGCCACCGCGCAGGCCCAGGCCGCCGCTGGTGAGACCGTGGTCCGTCCCGCCTACCCGATGATCGTGTTCCGCACGCCCAAGGGCTGGACCTGCCCCAAGCAAATCGACGGCAAGAAGACCGAGGACTCCTGGCGAGCCCATCAGGTGCCGCTGGCGAGTGCCAAGGACACCCACGAGCACTTCCGCGTGCTGCGCGAGTGGCTGCGTTCCTACAAGCCCGAGGAGCTCTTTACGCCCGAGGGCCAGGTGCGCCCCGAGGTGACGGCCTTTATGCCGACCGG
>DAWEIC010000304.1:734-1539 GCA_052364855.1 Collinsella sp. | reverse complement strand
CGGCGACTACGACTACTACCTCTACAAGCGCGAGGACCTCGCAGCCCGCGCCGCCGCCGAGGCTGCAGGGGAGAGCGCACCTGCCGCCGCCAAGTCCACCAAAGCCAGCGCCGCCCAGGCCGACACCCCCGCCGCCGCCCCCAAGCCGGCCGAGGGCAAAAAGACCAAGGAGCAAAAGCGCGCCGAGGCCCAGGCCCGCGCCGCGCTCAACAAAAAGCTCAAGGGTGTGCGCAAGCAGCTCAAGAAGATCGAGGCGGAGCTGGACAAAAAGCGCGCCCGCTATGACGAGCTTATGGAATTGATGGCAAGCGAAGAGCTTTATGCCGATCAGGACAAGTTCAACGCCGCGCTGGGGGAATATAACGGCCTTAAGCAAGAGCTGCCCAAGCTCGAGGACGAATGGCTGGAGCTTTCCACCCAGATCGAAGAGGAGACCGCGCGTGAATTCTCGTAAGGCCGCTGCCGTGGCGATGAGCGTCATCGCCATCGCTTGTCGCATCTGCGGCATCTTTATGAGCGCGATGACCGTGCTGCTGTGCTTTAGCGGCCTCACCGCCAAGCTGCAGATCGTGGGCTTTGTCGTTGAGCTTTCGCGCGCGCTGCCGAGCGCCATCGCCGGCTATGGCGTCATCACGTCGCCCTTTGGCGGTGTGTTCCGCCTGGATTACGCCATCGTGGCCGTCATCCTGTTTGTAGCCGACTACCTGCTCACGCGCGCCTCGCGCCGTGTCCGCTAGGGGATCGACATGTCCGGCAGCTACCTCATGAACCTACTCGCCAGCGCGGTCGCCGTCATCGTGGGCAT
>DAWEIC010000304.1:0-724 GCA_052364855.1 Collinsella sp. | reverse complement strand
GGGCATCGTTATCCACGAGAGCGCGCACGCAGCCGCGGCCTGGGCGCTTGGCGACAAGACGGCCCGCTCCCGTGGCCGCGTCTCGCTCAACCCGCTCAACCATATCGACCCGTTTGGCACCATCATCTTGCCGCTGCTCATGCTCGCCGCAGGCGGTCCCGTGTTCGCCTTCGCCAAGCCCGTGCCCGTCTATCTCAACAACCTCAAGCACCCCAAGCGCGACGAGGTCCTGGTGAGCGTGGCCGGCCCCGCGTCCAACATCGCACTCGCGTGTCTTGCCGCGGTCCTCATGCGCCTGGCCTATGGCAGCCTCTACACCAGCATGTCCTTTGCCCTGGCATCACAGATCATGAATTTCGGCGCTACGTTCATCGTGGTCAACCTGTCGCTTGCGTTCTTCAACCTCATCCCGATTCCGCCGCTCGATGGCTCATCGATCATCGTGCCCTTCCTCAAGGGCAAGGCGCTCAACAACTATTACCGCCTGCAGCAATACGCTATGCCCATACTCATCCTGGTGCTGTACCTGCTGCCCATGTGGACCGGCATCGACGTGATCGGCCGCTATTTCGACGTTACCGTGTATCCGCTTGCTGAGCAGCTGCTCAACTTCGCAATCGCCGGCATCTAAGGTAAACTAACAGGTCGACCGTGCAAAGCGGTCGTAACATGCACCCAAACCGCGCCGCGAAGGCGCCGTCAAAGGAGGTCGAATATGTCGTAT
>DAWEIC010000303.1:1378-1546 GCA_052364855.1 Collinsella sp. | reverse complement strand
CTGGTCGAGGCGCGTGCCTACGAGCTGTGGGACGTCGATACCGCCAAGGGACAGCAACGCATAACGGAGCATATCGCCGCCTGCTCGTATTTTGATCGCGTGGCCAACTGCATCAATCAATAAGGAGCAATTATGATCATCATCAAAAACGGCGCGGCGAAGCCCCTG
>DAWEIC010000303.1:0-1368 GCA_052364855.1 Collinsella sp. | reverse complement strand
ATTGCCGCGGCAATCGAGCCGGGCGAGGGCGATACCGTCCAGGACGCCACCGACTGTTGGGTGTTCCCCGGCTTTATCGACGGCCACACGCACATGCAGTGCTGGACTGGCATGGATTGGACGGCCGATAGCTTTGAGACCGGTACGCGTGCGGCTGCCTGCGGCGGTACGACGACCATCGTGGACTACGCGACGGCCGATCGCGGCGTGACCATGCCCGATGCCTTGGCCGAGTGGCATCGCCGCGCCGACGGAACCTGCACGGCCAACTACGCGTTTCATATGGCACTCGCCGAGTGGAATGAACGCAACCGCGCCGATCTTTCGGCCATGCGCGAGGCGGGCGTGTCGTCGTTTAAGACCTACTTTGCCTATGACCACCTGCGCCTGGACGACGCCGAGACGCTCGAGGTGCTGGAGGAACTCAAGCGCGTGGGCGGCATGCTCTGCGTGCATTGCGAGAACGGTACGCTGGTGAATGAACTGCAGAAGCGCGTGTACGAGCAGGGGATTCATGGGCCCGAGGGGCATGCGCTCAGCCGTCCGGACGTGTGCGAGGCCGAGGCAGTGAGCCGTCTGCTGTATCTGGCGCACTTAGCCGGGGACGCTCCAGTCAATGTGGTGCACCTTTCGACCAAGCTGGGTCTTGAGGCCATCCGTGCCGCCAAGGCGCGCGGGCAGAAGAATATCTATGTCGAGACCTGCCCTCAGTATCTGATGCTCGACGATACTTGCTATCTGGAGCAGGGCGAGGACGGCTTTGCGGGCGCCAAGTACGTGATGAGCCCGCCGCTGCGCCATGCCGGTGACCGTGCCGCGCTGCGCGAGGCGCTTGTGGCCGGCGAGATCGATACTATTGCGACCGATCATTGCAGCTTTAACCTGCACGGGCAAAAGGACCGCGGACGCGACGATTTCCGCGCGATTCCCAACGGCGGACCCGGCGTGGAGCATCGTCCTGTCGCGATCGCTACGAGCTTTGAGGGACAGCTGGGTCCCGAGGATCTGTGCCGCTTGATGAGCGAGAACCCGGCGCGCATCTTTGGCATGTATCCGCGTAAGGGCTGTCTTGCCGAGGGCGCCGATGCCGACGTGTGCGTGTGGGATCCTTGCGCGCGTTGGACGATCAGCGCCGCGACGCAGCATCAGGCCGTGGACTACACGCCGCTCGAGGGCTTTGAGGCGCACGGCCGCGCCAAGGCTGTGTTTGTGAACGGCGTGCTGGCCGCGCGCGACGGCGAGCCCACCGGAGCCCAGCCCGGCCGCTACGTGCCTCGCTAACAGGGGGAGTGCCGGGCCCCCTGCAGTTGCGGTGAAATAGTTCCTGTTTAGCCGCCAAATAGGCCGTTTCAGGAACTATTCCACCGC
>DAWEIC010000302.1:0-1550 GCA_052364855.1 Collinsella sp. | reverse complement strand
ACAATCGCTATCTTTCGTCCAAGGAGAACATGTATCACGCCATGGGCGTCTATACTGCGACGTATGGCCTGCTCTCGGGTGTGCTCTATGTGATCGTGGTACTGCTGGGCGGCTGGCTGGTCGCCCAGGGACAGCTGCAGGCGGTCGATATGGCGACCTTTGCACTCTATATTTCGCTGTTCTGCACGCCGCTCGAGACACTCGTCAATTCGGCCGAAACGTATCAGAAGGCTATCGCCGGCTTTAAGCGTATGGACGAGGTGCTCTCGACCGCGCCGGATATCCAGGACAAGCCGGGCGCCACGGATCTGCAGGTGACTGCCGGCGCCGTGGATTATCACGACGTGTGCTTTAACTACGAGGACGTTGAGCTGGGCGAGGGTGATGCCGACGAGCGTCCCGTTATCGACCATATGAATCTGTCCATCAAGCCCGGGCAGACCATCGCTTTGGTTGGCCCTTCGGGCGGTGGCAAGTCCACGACCTGTTCGCTGCTGCCGCGCTTTTATGACGTGGCTGCCGGATCCATTAGCATCGACGGCCAGGACGTGCGCGATGTGACGCAGCAGAGCCTGCGCCGCGCCATCGGCCTGGTGCAGCAGGATGTCTACCTGTTTGACGGAACAATCGGCGAGAACATCGCCTACGGCAAGCCGGGCGCTACGGCAGAAGAGATCGCCGAGGCCGCCCGTCGCGCCAACATCGATGCCTTTATCGAGTCGCTTCCACAGGGCTATGACACGGTCGTGGGCGAGCGCGGCAGCCGTCTTTCGGGCGGCCAAAAGCAGCGCGTTGCCATTGCGCGCGTGTTTCTCAAGAACCCCAAGATCCTGATTTTGGACGAGGCGACGAGTGCTTTGGATAACGAGAGCGAGGAGGCGGTGCAGGAGTCACTCGAAGAGCTGGCACGCGGCCGCACCACGATTATCATCGCCCATCGTCTTTCGACCATTAAGCATGCCGATGAGATTGCGACCGTTGAGCATGGTCGCGTTGTGGAGCGTGGCACGCACGAGGAGCTTCTCGCCCGTGGCGGCACCTATGCCCGTTACTATCGAATGCAGTTCGAAGGTGCGCGTGCGCACGAGCTCGACTGATTGATATGACAGGAAGTTTATGGCTGACAAGAACCCTTTGACTCCGGAAGAAGTGACGGAGTTATTCTCCGAAATCGATGCATCCGGTGTCTTGGATCCCACGCTTGCCAAAAAGCGAACCGAGCGCATGCGTGAGAAGGAGGCTGCGGCCAAGCGCGGTGACAAAGCGGCGCTAGCGCAGCTGCGCAGCGAGGATCGCGCGAGCCAGGCAAAACATATCGACCCGCTGTCCGAGGACGATCCTTCGGGCTCGCAGGTGAGCCATACCATTACGAAGACCGCGATGGCCGTGGTCATCGGTATTCTGGTGCTGATCGTGGGCATGCAGATCGGCTACGGCGTGATGCGCCGTCTGAATACCGCCAACCTGTCCGAGAGCGTTTCGGTGGATACCGTCTCGACCGCGCTCAAGGGTGGACTCGAATGGGGCAACGGCTTTACGCAGTTCCCGCT
>DAWEIC010000301.1:0-1558 GCA_052364855.1 Collinsella sp. | reverse complement strand
GGTCGATTGCCATACCCACACCTCGTTTTCGGACGGGCATGCCTCGTTTGAGGACAACGTCCGTGCCGCTGCTGCGGCCGGCTGCCGCGTCATGGTCTCGACCGACCATCTCACCCTGCCCGCCAGCATGGATGCTAACTGCGAGGTGCAGGTTACTGAGGGCGACCTCCCGGCGCATCGTCTGGCTTTTGAGGACGCTCGCAATCTTGCCGCTCAGATTGCGCCAGAACTCACCTTTATCTACGGTTTCGAATGCGATTGGTACGAGGGCTGCGAGCCTTTGGTTGAGCGCTGGTCCCAGGGCGCCGTCGTGCGCCTGGGCAGTGTGCACTGGATTGGCAACCCAGGCGATATCATGGCCGGTGCCGCGGGTACGGCGGGAACGGAGGACGTCGCTCGTCCCGATACGCCCGATTCGCGCTGCGGCTGGATCGACGATGACACCAACTTGCACGTTTGGGAAAACCTGGGGGTACGCGGCGTGTGGGAGCGCTATGTCGATGACTGGTGCCGCGCCTGCGAGAGCCCGCTTAACTTTGATGTGATGGCTCATCCCGACCTGGTCATGCGCTTTTCGAAGGAAGGCTTTGCACCCGATTTTGACCCCGCACCGCTCTGGAAGCAGATGGCAGAGTGTGCACACGACACGGGCCGCCGCGTTGAGGTCTCGACGGCCGCACCGCGCAAGGGGCTCGACGACTACTACCCCGCGACCGGCCTTTTGCGCCGCTTTGCCCATGCCGAAGTGCCGATCACCTTTGGCTCGGACGCGCACCGCGCCTGTGATATCTGCTGGATCATCCGCGAGGCCCAGGCCCACGCCTACGACTGCGGTTATCGAACCTTCGACATCCCCCACCTCACCGGAGAATGGGAGTCCACACCCCTCGCCTAACTAGTCGTTTAAGAACGTCCCCAATGACTAGTGGCGGCGGGCGTTGAGTTCGCCGGCAAGCTCGTCGAGGGTGATACCGTAGCGCTCAAGGGTTACGAGCAGGTGGTAGACCAGGTCGCCGGCCTCGTAGCGGATGTGATCGTGATCGTTATCCTTGCAGGCCATGATCACCTCGCTTGCCTCCTCGGCAAGCTTCTTGAGCAGCTCGTCCTCGACGTCGGTCAGCAGACGCGCGGTATAGCTCTCCTGCGGCGATGCATCACGACGACCGTGAATCACCTCGGCCAGCCCCGTCAGTGTCTCACCGATATTTCCCGGCTGCACGTTAGCTGTTCTGACTCCCATGGTTATTTCCTCTCGTTACTGCAGCGTAAAGTAGGTACCGGTCTCATCGAACCGAGGCTTTGCGCCCTTTTTCTCAAAGAACTCGACGATGACGGCATGGGCCTCATCGAGCCTTTCCTTCTCGGCCTCGAGCCAAAGCGACTGCGCCCCGCAGACATCAGTCAGGTGCACGTGGCATGGCACGCCCGCGCGGAGGAGCTCGGTGTTGCAGTCGGCGACCTCGAACGGCGTCACGACTTTCATCGCACACCCCCTTCCACGCGCTTAAAGAAGCAGGTACGGTTGCCGGTGTGGCAGGCCGGACCCGGCGAGTCGACC
>DAWEIC010000300.1:0-1565 GCA_052364855.1 Collinsella sp. | reverse complement strand
GGCGGCGGCATCGATCTGGTCGTCAGTCACCGTGTCGGCCGAAGGCACCTTGAGCTTAAAGGTGGCCTGGGCACTCAAATCCTGCCCATCGCTCTTAATGGTGACCTGCGCCTTGGTGGTCGGCACGGTGTAAATGGTACCGTCGGCTGCGATGGGGGACCCAGCGATGGAGAGCGTATAGTCGCCGGGCAGCAGCTTAATGCCGCGACCGTGTTCGTCAACGTAGAGCGTTTCGCTCACGGAAGAACCGTCGGAATCCTGGCCGCTCACCTGCACGGGAATCTTGGAACCAGTTGAGCAGTCGAGCCCTGCGGCATGCACGCCAATCTGCACCGACATCATCGTGTGTGCACTGGCGGCGACAGCGGCAGCCTGCTCTTGCTGATATCCGTTCCAGGCAGCATAGCCTGCGCCGCCGGCGACGAGCGCGACGGCCACAACGCCGGCAACCATCAGGTTGCGGCGCTTGGGCGGCATTTTACGATGACGGGCCTCGGCCTCATGTGCCGAAGGAACAGACGGTAGGGGGATATCGCCCATGGCGATGGTCTCGTCCACGGCAGGCGCAGAGCCCAGGCCGGGGAGCTCGCGGGTCAGCGAATCTTCGGCCGGCAAGCTGTCGAGCAAGATGGTTTCCTCGCTCGTGTCGGATTCGGGCTGGTCGTCGGCCTCGCATTCGGATTCCTCGTGCCCCGCCTCGTCCTCGGTGGGCGCGGCGCCATCGTCTTTTGCATCCTGATCATCGGGCTGCGCCTCGATTTCCGGCTCATCCCGCACATCAACGCTCGAATCGTCAAACGCAATCTCGGCCAGTGCGATCTGGTCTAGGCTCTCCAGGGCCTCGGCACACGCTTCTGCATCTTGGGCCGCATCCTCTTGGTCCAACGTCTCATCTTTCATATATCCCCCAAGCTCAATATCGGGACAACACTGTACCCAAAAATGGAGCCATATAAAGCGCATGCGAAATATAAGATCCGATTTAACCCGAGCGCATCGTTCGGCCGCATCCTCGCGGCAGCAAAAAGCCCCCGGAACGCGAACGAATCACATTCCGGGGGCTCTGCAATGCGTTGAGTTGCGCGGAGCCGGTTATGCGGCTTCGTACTCAAGCGATGTTTGCGTCAGGCGCGTTACTCGGCGTGCGCGTAATCAACCTTGGCGCGGCGAGCGGTGGCCTTCTCCCAATCGCTGGTGCCCTCAAAGACATCCTGCTTGTAGGGGTTGCGGCCGAGCTTCTTGGCACGGTAGGCGATGTAGATGATGGCGGCGATGTTGGCGATCAGCGCGACAATCGAGACCGCGGTGGCGGCGCCAGCGTCGAGCGTGGAGTGCGTCACAAAGATGGACTCCTCCTGGAAGTAGGGGAACACCTGGGCAAACATGCACCAAATGGCCAGGGTAAAGGCACGGTTCTGGATCCAGCCGCCCTTGTTCCAGATAAAGGCCGCCACGGTGGGGGCCAGCAGCAGCGCAAAGCCGCAGAACCAGGAGTGGGTGGGCAGGCAGTTGTAGGTGTAGCAGAAGTTCCAGATATCGTAGGCGATGATGTAGACCCAGGTCAT
>DAWEIC010000299.1:0-1567 GCA_052364855.1 Collinsella sp. | reverse complement strand
ACTACGTGATCTTGGTCGGCTGTTCGCTGTGGTGGCTGCGTCGTCGCCTGCGTGGTCTTCAGGTCAAATCTATCCTGCATGGCGGTTTCTTTGGCCTTTTGCTCGGTGGCCTGGGTGCTGCCGCAGGCACCGGCGTCATGTGGGCGCTTGAGCACTTTGTCGGGGCACTTGGCGGCTCGATTCTGATTACTCTTGGCTATGTTTGCGTTGCGGGTGTCGTCTCGCTTGCTGTTACCTTTGGCCTTGCCGTCGTTCTTAAGATGCCCGAGGTCTCGGCGCTGCTTCGTCGCAAGTAGGTGCGTGTGGCCGGTCACGACAACATTCCAACACTCGCCGAGCAGGTTTCGCGCGTTCCCACGCAGCCCGGATGTTACCTTTGGAAAGATGCCAAGGGCGATGTCATCTACGTTGGCAAGGCGAAAAACCTGCGTTCCCGTATGCGCCAGTACGTGACGCTGCAGGATGAGCGCCAAAAAATACCGCTCATGATGCAATTGGTTGCGAGCTTTGACTACATCGTTGTCGAAACCGAGCATGAGGCGCTTGTACTCGAGCGCAACCTGATCGGCCAGTACCATCCGTACTTTAACGTCGACCTCAAGGATGACAAGAGCTACCCCTTTATCGCCATTACAAAGGGCGACCTGTATCCCGCTATCAAATACACGCGCGAGCGTCATAAGCCGGGAACGCGTTATTTTGGTCCCTATACCGATAGCCGCGCGGCGCGTGAGACCATTGACACGCTGCGCAAGGTGATCCCGATCTGCTCGGCTTCTTGTGCGGAGTGGCGTCGTTGTCGTCGTATCGTCGAGTCCCACAAGGGCGAGGAAGACATCGTCAATATGATTTGCGCGCAAAACGGGCGTCCCTGCTTCGACTACCATGTCGGGCGCGGCCCAGGTGCGTGTGTCGGCGCGATTTCTCCTACGGACTATGCCAAGAACGTCAAGCGTGTCGAGCGCTTTTTGTCGGGCCATCGCAAGGATGTCGTCGATGAGCTGACCTCCGAGATGACGGATGCCGCCGAGGCGCTCGACTTTGAGCGCGCGGCACGCGTCAAACGTCGTTTGGAGGTCATCAGGGGTCTGGACGACCGTCAGCAAGTCGTTTTTCCCTCCAGTGTCGATATCGATGTCATCGGTTTCTATCGCGAGGAGACCATCTCCGCCGCTTGCGTCTTTGTCGTGCGTGAGGGTCGAACGGTTCGAACCTGCGAGTTTATTCTCGATAAGGGTTTGGATGTCGACGAAGAGGAACTTCAATCGGGCTTTCTTAAGCGCTATTACGACGAGACGGCTGATATTCCAGCTGAGATAAACCTCTCTGTTGAGCTTGAGGATGCGGAGGCGCTGGGGGAGTGGCTTGCAGGCAAGCGCGAGCGTTCCTGCCATCTCCATAGGCCGCAGCGTGGCGAAAAGCACCGTTTGCTCGATATGGCATCCAAAAATGCGCGCCATGCCCTCATGCGCTACATGATGCGAACGGGGTACGCTGACGACCGCACCAATCAAGCGCTCCTGGAGCTCGAAAGTGCGTTGGCGCTGCCATCGCCGCCGTTGCGTAT
>DAWEIC010000298.1:0-1572 GCA_052364855.1 Collinsella sp. | reverse complement strand
CGGCGTGCTTTTTCATGTGCTCCCTGACCGCCTCGATGGTGGGAAGGAAGCGCACGTGACGCAGCTGGTTGAGCTTGTCGGCGCTGATGAGGCCGGCCTTCAGGCGCTTGGAGAACTCGGCGATAACCGCGGGGCTCGCACCGATAAAGCCGATGCCGGCGCCCGGGAAGGTGATCTTGGACGTCGAGGCAAAGGCCACCACACGGTCCTCGGTGCCCGCCGCGCGAGCGAGGTCAAAGATGTTGGCAAGTTCGTCGGTCTCGTCGTACAGGTCATGCACGCAGTAGGCGTTGTCCCAGAAGATGCGGAAATCGGGCGCGGCCGTGGGCATCTCGACCAGGCGACGCACGGTGTCCTCGCTAAAGGTAATGCCCGTGGGGTTGGAATACTTGGGCACACACCAGATACCCTTGATGGAGTCGTCAGCGGCAACGAGGCGCTCGACCTCGTCCATGTCGGGACCGTTGTCGGTCATCGCGACGGGGACGTTCTCGATACCCAGATCGGCGGTGATGCCAAAGTGGCGGTCGTAGCCGGGAACCGGGCACAGGAACTTGACCTTCTTGCCGTCGTGCGCGGCCTCGTAAGCCTCCCAAGGGTCGCTACCACATGAGCCGCAACGCCAGAACATACCGGCGATATCGTGCTCGATCAGCAAGCTCGACGAACCCAGCACGAGCGTCTGCTCGGCGGGGCAACCCAGGAACTCCCCCGCTAGCTTGCGTGCCGAGGGAATGCCCTCAAAGCAGCCGTAGTTGGAGCAGTCGACGTTGCCATCGTGCAGATCGGCATCGGCATTGAGGATATCGAGCATGGGGCGCGAGATGTCCACCTGGGCGGGCGATGGCTTGCCGCGGGCCATATCGAGCGCCAGGCCCTTGGCCTTGACCTCGGAGACCTCGGCCTTGAGCGCCTCGATGGCGGCATCGAGTTCGGTGGTTTCCATCTTCTGGTAGATCGTCTGCATGGGTGCGACCTTTCGCGAAGCGGTACGTTGCAGTTCGTCTAAGTATAGACCGCCACCGTCGCAACGTTATGAAGCCGTGATAGATTAAGTCCATCGCAATGAATTACGAATCGCCGCGCATGCCGGCGTGGGGCGCCCAAGGAGGCACTATGGAGTACGGATCGTTCCAGGCCGAGGAATTCGGCGACCTGCAGCGCCTGGTCGACGGACTGTTTTACGACCGCCACGCCATCGACCGCCTGGATCTGATCGTACAGGCCGAAATCTTGGACCTGGCGCCCGATCTCATGGAAATCGTCAACCTGCTACCGCCCGGCTATTACGACCGCCAGTCGCTCTGCGACCAGCTCAACTCGGCCCTGGCCGCCCACGGCTGGGGCGCCGTCTACGGAACCGTGGAATAAGCCTCGAGGCCGGCGATTTGGCCCGCTTCCCGATCTTGGCGAGGCTTGTTTTAGGGCTTGTGGCCAAAAAAGGGCAAATATGAGTACTGTTACCTTTTTAGTAGCAGCGATTCTTGGTCGAAATCGGCAAAGCTGGACTTGAAACTGGTCGCGCGCGCAGACGTGGTGTAAGAGTGTCCTGAGGTCCGTCGCTGCAAGTCC
>DAWEIC010000297.1:0-1583 GCA_052364855.1 Collinsella sp. | reverse complement strand
CCCGCCCTCATCAACCTTGGTTGGCGCGGCGGTCACTTCTTCCCGGTTATCTTCTCGGGCGTAAGCCTGGGCTATGGCCTTGCCATCCTCACCGGCGCAGATCCGGTCTTTTGCGTCGCCGTCTGCACGACATCGACGATGGGTGCGGTCATGCGCCAGCCGGTCATGGTCGTGGGCCTGCTGCTCATGTGCTTCCCACTCAAAGGTATCGTCTGCATGATCATCGCCGCCGTTATCGCTTCCGGCATTCCGCTGCCCAAGCCGCTGCGCAAGTAGCGCGGTTTTTCACGAGTCAATTCCAGGGGTACGAGATGATCCTGTACTTTAGTGCGACAGGGAACAGCGAGCATGTGGCGCGTCGCATTGCAGCGGCGACAAGCGACAAAGTTATGTCGATTGAGCGCTTTGATGCCGAGATCCTTCACCTTGCTGTGATGGAAGGCCCCTGTCGGCTGGGGTTTGTCGCCCCGGTATACGCCTGGGGCTTGCCGACGCCAATGATCGAGTTTTTGAAGACTGTCGACCTATCGGTTGCTGCCGGCACAAAGGGCGGCGAGCGCCCCTATACGTTCTATGTCTCGACATATGGTTCGACGACCGGCCAATCGGCCAAGTTTGCCCGCGATCTGCTACACGAGCGTGGGCTCGAGTTAGATGCGGCGATGAGCGTCAAGATGCCCGATACCTGGACGCCTGTTTTCGACCTGTCTGACCCTCAAAAGGTTGAGGGTATCAATAGGGCTGCCGAGGCGCAGATTGATGCCGTGATCGAGGCGGTGCGGGCGCGCCGCACGGGCAACATGATGCGCCATCGCGTGCCTCTGTTTGCATCGTGCGCGTATCACGCAATTGGGCTGCCGCGCATGCAACAGACGAGCAAGTTTGCCGTCGATGCCGATCGCTGCATCGGCTGCGGCCTGTGTGCCAAGCGCTGCCCCATGGCGGCGATTGAGATGCGAGACGGCCTTCCCGTCTGGACAAAGCCGGAGTGCGCAGCCTGCCTTCGTTGCCTGCACTGTTGTCCCAAATTTGCCATCTCGCACGGTAAGCGCACGGCATCCCACGGTCAGTACAGGCATCCCAAGCCAGGTGTGAGGATGTAGCGGCCGCTGGCCGCGCTACTTCCAAACTGCGAGCGCGGCGGTGCCCAGTACGATGAGGGCGAGACCGATGACGCTGTGTCGTGAGAGTTTTTCGTTGAATGTCAGGCGCGCAAATAGTACTGATACGACAATCGATAGTTTGTCGATCTGCACCACGACGCTCACCTGGCCTGTGGCGATGGCGTAGTAATAGAGCAGCCACGATGCTCCGGTCGCGATGCCCGATGCCGCGAGAAATACGAGCTCGTAGCGGTCTACGTGCACGGCTTGGCCCATCTTGCCTTTAGCTGCCACGATTGCCCATGCCATAACCAGTACCACGCAGGTGCGGATTGCCGTGGCCAGGTTTGACTCGACGCCTTCGATGCCGATCTTGGCGAGGACGGAGGTGAGTGCCGCGAACACGGCGGCGCCGAGGGCGTAAGCGAGCCAGGTCCGGTCTTGCTGCTGCTCGGGTCCGGCAGACTGCTTCTTCTCGAT
>DAWEIC010000296.1:0-1588 GCA_052364855.1 Collinsella sp. | reverse complement strand
TGCCCACATAGCAACCTCCCGGTAAGCTCAACACAACGACATCCATTGTATGCCCAGCTTGTATCCTCTCCCCCAAAATAAGTTGCGGTGGAATAGTTCCTGTCTGGGCCTTCAGAAGCCTTAAACAGGAACTATTCCACCGCAACTGATGAGGGGACGTGATTAGGCGACGGGCTTGGCGCGGCGGATGGCCGGAAACAGCACGGTGATGGCGAGGATGACGCCCACGACGGCAATCGCCCCGCCCGCGAAGCCGATCCAAGCGATACCGGGACCCGAAACCACGGCGCCGCCGATTGCGGTGCCCGTGCCGATACCGAGGTTAAACAGGCCCGAGAAGATCGACATGGCGACGGCTGACGAATCTGCCGGCGTGTGCTTGATGAGCTCGGCCTGGAACGCCACATTGAAGGCCGTGGCGCAGCAGCCCCACAGTGCGCAGACGGCAAGCACTGTCACGAGCGACGATGCGGCCGGCCCCATGAGCAGCAGGGCCACCGGCACGCCGGAGAGCGTGATAGCAAGGAACGGAAAACGGTGCCCGTCGAACAGGCGGCTGAACAGCCAGCTGCCCACCAAGCCGGAACAGCCAAACGCCGTCAGCGTCATGGTGATGGCGCCCGCATCGACGTGCGCGACCTGCGCCAGGAAGGGCTCGATATAGCTGTAGCTTGCGTAATAGCCGGTCGCCATGAAGACCGTGACTGCGTAGAGCGCGATGAGGAGCGGGTTCTTGAGCAGCTCGGGCAGCTGTTTGACGGTAAAGCGCTCACCCGCCGGCATGGCCGGGAACACCGCTGCCTGGTAGACGACCGCGATGGCTGAGAGGCCCCCGACCACGGCAAACGTCATGCGCCAGCCCACGGCCAAGCCAATGGCGCGACCGAGAGGCAGGCCAAAGATCTGCGCGATGGACGAGCCCGTGGCGATCATGCTGATGGCGAGCGCGCCGTGGCGAGTGTCGACCAGGCGCGAGGCCATAATCGAGGCGACTGACCAGAACACGGCATGTGCGCAAGCGACCACCAGGCGCGCGCAGACCAGGATGGGATAGGTCGGCGCCACAGCGGACAGGAACTGACCGAGCGAGAACACGGCCAGCACGCCCAGCAGCATCCGCTTGAACTCGAAGCGCGAGGCAAACACCATGAGCGGCAACGACAGCAGCATGACGCCCCAGGCATAGACCGAGATCATGATGCCAGCTTGGGCCTCGGTGAGCGAAAACGATGCAGCGATGTCGGTCAGCAGGCCGATGGGCATGAACTCCGACGTGTTGAACACGAACGCGCAGCAGGTGAGCCCGATGAGCGGGAGCCATTGCCTGAGCGTGATGCCGTCTTGCCTTGCCTGACTCATATATAACGTCTCCAATCATTTTGAGCGGAAGCGATTATATAGCAACGGCCCCGCATCCGTCAGTAACGGACACGGGACCGAAAACAATTCGATACACAGAGGTTGCGCCGTCAATAAATAACTAAGCCAGCCCCAGCAATATGCCCGCCGAATGCACGACAAACGCCACGATCCAGGCGACCGTCACTTGAAACGCGAACACGGCAACGGCGTAGCGCGCGCCCAGCTC
>DAWEIC010000295.1:0-1600 GCA_052364855.1 Collinsella sp. | reverse complement strand
ACGCCGCCCCCACACGGCCCGGAGAGGAGCGCACATGGCCTACGACGCCAAGAAAATCTATTACCGCTTCGATGACCACTTGAGCCGACTAGTCCTGGATTACGAAGCAAGCCGCCAGATTTCGTCTGAGAGCGAAAGCCTCTACCACGGCCTGCCGACCGACCCTTATGACGAGGGCTTGTTCGAAGAGCACAATGTCAAGCGCGGCCTGCGCAATGCCGACGGCTCGGGCGTGGTCGCGGGTCTCACTCGTATCTCGGATGTGCACGGCTACAACAAGGTCGACGGAAAGGTCGTGCCCGATCAGGGCAAGCTCACGCTTCGCGGCTACAGCATCGAGGATCTGGTCAACAATGCCCAGGCCGAGAATCGCTACGGCTACGAGGAAGTCGCCTATCTGCTTATCACGGGTTCGCTGCCCAACAAGGAAGAGCTCGACGGCTTTTGCGAGCGCCTGGGCGCCTTTAGACATCTAAGCGACGAGTACGTTAAAGAGTTCCCTATGACCACGGTGTCGTCGAGCATCATGAACGTGCTCCAGCGCGCCGTGCTGCTGCTCTACGCCTTCGATGCCGAACCAGACGTGATCACGCCCGAGCACGAAATCGACGTCGCCATTTCCATGCTCGCACGTCTCCCGCGCATTGCCGCCTTCGCACACATGGCCTCGGTCGCCAAGCTTCGCGGCTCCGAGGTTCACGTGCCGCACCCCACGCCCGGTCTCTCCACCGCCGAGACCATCCTACAGGTCCTGCGCGGCGGCATGGCGTTCACCCGCGATGAGGCGATGCTGCTCGACGTTATGCTCATGCTGCATGCCGAGCACGGCGGCGGCAACAACTCCACCTTCGCTTGCCGCGTGCTGTCGTCTTCGGCCACCGACCCGTATTCCGCCTACGCCGCGGCTATCGGCTCGCTCAAGGGCCCGCGCCACGGCGGTGCCAATGCCAAGGTCGTGTCTATGCACGAGGACATCCGCGCGCATGTCTCCAACTGGGAGGACGAGGACGAGGTCGCAGCCTACCTGGGCAAGATCCTCGACAAGCAGGCCTTCGACGGCACGGGTCTCATCTACGGCATGGGCCACGCCGTCTACACGCTGAGCGACCCGCGCGCCGAGGTGTGCCGCCGTTACGCGCGCACACTTGCCGCCAAGAAGGACCTGGGCGATGAATTCGCGCTCATCGAGCGCATCGAGCGCCTGGCACCGCAGGTGATGCGCGACCACGGCATGACCAAGCCTATCTGCGCCAACATCGACCTGTACACAGGCTTTATCTACAAGATGCTCGGCGTGCCCGAGACGCTTTTTACGCCGCTTTTCGCCGTCGCCCGCATGGCCGGCTGGTCGGCACACCGCATGGAAGAGCTCTTCTGCGCGCACCGTATTATTCGCCCGGCCTATCGTCCGGTGATCGAGCCGCTGGAGTACAAGCCACTCGCCGACCGCTAGGACGCGGACCGTTATAGAACCCGAGCGTGGCCAGGGCATCACCGCCCTCGGCCACGCTTTTTATGCCAGCAGAAAGGGCTGCATCAAATGATTGTGTTTTCCGATATGGATGGAACGCTGCTGACGAGCGACAAGCAGATGAGCGAC
>DAWEIC010000294.1:0-1605 GCA_052364855.1 Collinsella sp. | reverse complement strand
CTCAGATGAACACCTTCGGCAACTCCATCAGCACGCGCTATATGCAGCTTGCCGACATCATCGCCAAGCAGGGCGTGGATATCGATGAGGCTCACAAGCTGCTGATCGCCGACCGCGACGCCTTCGTTGCCGACGAGAACGACGAGCATCCCGAGACCCATCCGTACCAGGATAACTTTGCCGAGACCCTTGGCAAGGACTCCTATGGCGGCGACTACATTATCGACGAGGCCGCCGAGTTCTGGCGCACCGACGGCGATAAGTGGGTCAACGCCGATCCTCAGGAGCGCATGGAGAGCTTCCGCGAGCGCGGCTATGTGAAGATGGTCGACAACATGCGCGACCTCTGCCACGCCGTCAATTGCGACTTCGATCGTTGGTACTCCGAGCGTTCGCTGTACGTGAAGGACACCGAGGGCGAGACCGCCGGCACCTCTGCCGTCGACCGCGCTTTTGAGAAGCTCGACAAGATGGGCTACCTCTACACCAAGGACGGTGCCCTGTGGTTCCGCTCCACCGACCTGGGCGATGACAAGGACCGCGTCCTGATCAAGTCCGACGGCGAGTACACCTACTTCGCCTCCGACGTTGCCTATCACTGGGATAAGTTCCAGCGCGTCGACCACGTCATCGACATCTGGGGCGCCGACCACCACGGCTACATCGAGCGCGTCCGCTGCGTCTGCGACGCTCTGGGTTACCCCGGCAAGTTTGAGGTTCTGCTGGGCCAGCTCGTCAACCTGCTGCGTAACGGCAAGCCCGTCCGTATGTCCAAGCGCAAGGGCACCATGGTGACCCTGCAGGAACTCGTCGACGAGGTCGGCTCCGATGCCGCTCGTTACACGCTCATCTCCAAGAGCTCCAACCAGATGGTCGACTTTGATATCGAGGCCGTCAAGAAGCGCGACAACTCCAACCCGGTGTACTACGTGCAGTACGCTCACGCCCGCGTGTGCTCCATTCTGCGCCGTGCCGCCGACGTTACGCCCGAGCAGGCTGACGAGATGGGCATGAAGGCCGTCGCCGCCAAGGCCATCGGTGAGAACGTCGATTACTCGCTGCTGACCGACCCGACCGAGCTCGCCCTTTCGCGTAAGCTCAATGAGCTCACCGACCTCATCGCCAGCTGCGCTCGCGACCGCGCCCCGTTCCGTCTGACGCACTTTGCCGAGGAACTCGCCGGCGACTTCCACAGCTTCTACGCTGCCTGCCAGGTTTTGCCGAGCGAGGGCCGTCCCGTCGACCCCGAGCTTTCGCGCGCCCGTCTGGCCGCTTGCGATGCCGTCCGCGTGACGCTCGCCCTGGTGCTCACCCTCGTTGGCGTTTCTGCGCCCGAGCAGATGTAATCTGCGGGTCATTTGACCGTACAGACTTGGTTTAACTAAGCCTTGAAAGCCCGATCTCCCACGGAGGTCGGGCTTTTTTGCAAACGCCGACGTATTGACGAATTTGGAACTGCTGGAAATACGAAACTATGCCGGTTTACTACGATGAATTGAGGTATTCCAACCACGCCGGCTTTTCGCTAAAAAGTGCAAGGCATCTACCTGCGGTTTTAGTTCAACAAGTTTCGGAGTGGTCGCGGTTGAGCGATTCATCGTAGTA
>DAWEIC010000293.1:0-1611 GCA_052364855.1 Collinsella sp. | reverse complement strand
TCGCGGTGGCTCATCCACACGGTCTGCTCCATGGGCGTGGAGTTAAAGAGCTTGGCGCCGGCCGTGCGCGTGATGGTGGCGCGGCCGTACTCGCCCACCTCGGAGTGGCCGACCTTGCCGCCGAGCGTCACGGCCGTGATCTGATGGCCGTAGCAGAAGCCCAGGACGGGAAGGCCCAGGTCAAAGATGGCGGGATCGATAGACGGAGCGTCCTCGGCATACACGGAAGCCGGACCGCCAGAAAGGATGAGCGCAGAGGCGTTCATCTCGCGAATCTCGTCGGCCGAGATGTCGCAGGGGACAATCTCGGAATACACGTTGAGGTCGCGGACGCGACGGGCAATGAGCTGACCGTACTGCGCACCAAAGTCGAGTACGAGGACCTTTGCGGAAGCCTTTTGATCCATGGTTCCCCCT
Source organism: Collinsella sp. (assembly GCA_052364855.1). Taxonomy (GTDB): domain Bacteria; phylum Actinomycetota; class Coriobacteriia; order Coriobacteriales; family Coriobacteriaceae; genus Collinsella. The sequence goes on along the minus strand of DAWEIC010000293.1, from coordinate 1,194 downwards.
CTTGTTGGCGGGGAGCCGGTGCCCACCCGCGCGAATAAACGAGAATAACTTTCATAGTGTACACGTTATATGGGGTTTCTCGTCCCTCGCAGCCATCAGCGCACGGCAAACGCACGACCTGGGCCCCTATTTGACGGCAATTGAAGTATTACCAACGTTACAGATGATGTAATACGTTTGAACATTGGACGCCCTGTGCCACAATACTGCCGAACGACTCCGCCTCTGCGGCGGCAAATACGATAGGAATACCAGCATGAAGCGCATCCTTCTCATCGCCACGGGCGGCACCATCGCATCGACCGAGGACGGCAACGGCCTCTCCCCCGCCCTGACCGGTGAGGAGCTCGCCCAGAGCGTCCCCGAGATCTCGGGCCTCTGCGAGCTCGACGTGGTGCAGCCCATGAACATCGACAGCACCAATATGCGCCCCAGTGACTGGATGCGTATCCGCGACGTCATCGTCGAGGGTTATGCCGACCACGACGGCTTCGTGATTCTGCACGGCACCGACACCATGAGCTACACCGCGGCGGCGCTTTCCTATCTGATTCAGGACAGCCCTAAGCCTATCGTGCTCACCGGCTCGCAAAAGCCCATGGGCAACCCCTTTACCGACGCCAAGCTCAACCTGTACCAGAGCCTGCTCTATGCGCTCGACGAGCATTCGCACGATGTGTCGATTGTGTTTGGCGGCGTCGCCATTGCCGGCACGCGCGCCCGCAAGCAGCGCACCATGAGCTTTAACGCGTTCATCAGCGTCAACTATCCGCCCATCGCCTATATCCGCAACGACCGCATCGTGCGCAACGGGCTTCACGGCACGCATCAGGGCGAAAACCCGGTGCGTTTCTACGACAGCATCGATCCGTGCGTATTTGTACTCAAGCTTACGCCCGGCGTAAACCCGGGCATCCTCGACGCCCTTGCCGATAGCTACGACGCCGTGATTCTGGAGACCTTTGGCATTGGCGGTATCCCCGAGTTTGGTGAGTCGGGCGAGTCGTTTCAAGAGGCAATTTTCCGCTGGGTCGATTCGGGCCGTACCGTCGTTATGACTACGCAGGTCCCCGAAGAGGGTCTCGATCTGGGCGTTTATGAGGTCGGCCGTGCTTACGCCGATCATCCGGGCATTCTGCGCGGCGACGACATGACCACCGAGACGCTCGTGGCCAAAACCATGTGGGCGCTCGG
>DAWEIC010000292.1:0-1613 GCA_052364855.1 Collinsella sp. | reverse complement strand
AACGCGACGAGAACGACGGCTTTGTCGAGTATTGCAAGTCCGTGATTCTGCCGACAAAGTATCGCTTTGCCGATAACGGCGAGGCGGACGGCGTTGCAACGAAGGTGGGTGTCGAATGGCTGAAGCGGTAGGGGACCTGCCGGTCTACAAACAAATCCGCCGCTGTATTGCGGAGCGAATCGAGCGCGGCGACTATCCGACGGGTTCGATGATTCCGTCCGAAAATGAACTGGCCGAGGAGTTTGGCGCCACGCGTCTGACAATTCGTAGCGCCATGGACGAGCTGGTCAAGAGCGGTCAGATTCGTCGCGTGCAGGGCAAGGGCGCCTTTGTGGGGCATAAGTGGTTTGATGAGCACGTTCGCAAAGGCGGTTTTCGCCAGACGGTTTTGGCCTCGGGCGCGACGCCATCGGTGCGCATCCTCGCGCGTTCCAAACGCTATGCCGGCCTGTACTATGCCGACCTGTTTGGTATCGCCGAGGACGATCTGCTTTACTCGGTGCGCCGTCTTAACTGCATCGATGGCGAGCCCGTGTCGATCGAGATGACGCTGATTCCGTGCCTGCTGTTCCCGGGTATCGAGGATGTCGATATTTCGGTCTTCAGTCTGTACGAGACATACGACATGCTCGGCCGAAAGCCGGACAAGTCGATCGAGAGGCTCGATATCGAGGCACTGGGTGCGCGCGACGCGAGCCTGCTCGATCTTGAGGCGGGCGATTTGGCGCTTGTGCTGGAATGCCTGACCTACGATGCGAGCGGACAGGTCATCGAGCACGCCAAGTCCTTTACTCGCGGCGATGCCGGCGGTTATGCCTACAACTATTAGTATCTAGAACGTCCTTGCGCACGGCGAGGACGCTCGTTTTTTTAGGACATGTGCCGCTCGACCGATGAACGGCCAAAACTGACCGTCTACCGAGAGAGGAGGATTAAATCGAAAAATCGGTATTAAAAACGGCTAACCTGTAATCGTTCACTGGTATTAAGAACCTTTGAATTGTTGAGCTTGGGGCCAAGATGTCCACAAGGTTAAGCGGTGCGACGGGGCGGCAAGCCCGTTCATTCCGTGCGACAATTCAAACTGCTCGTGAAAGGAGCGGGAATGAAGGAGACCGAGAAGATCGAGATCATGCACTTCGACCAGGAGGGCTACCTCGAGGACGGCAGGAACGTCTACGAGGCCGGCAAGAAGATGACCGCCCTGGCCGACCGCGTGCACGAGGAGGGCTACGACGCCGTCTTCCTGATGGGCGTCGGCGGCACCTGGGACGAGTTCATGCAGCTCGAGTACCTCATGAACAAGTTCGGCGACCGCGACCTCGAGGTCTACCTGATCCACGCCGCCGAGTGGAACGTCATGGGCCACAAGCGCATGACCGACAGGTCCGTCGTGCTGACCGCCTCCGAGTCCGGCACCACCCCCGAGGTGCTCGAGGCCGTCGGCAAGATGAGGGAGATGGGCGTGCGCGTCTTCGCCATGACCAACCCCGAGGGCAAGATCGGCCAGGCCGTGGGCGCCGAGAACTGCGTCATGATGGCCTCCGACCACGGCGCCGGCGGCTGCGAGAAGGGCTACTACCTCGCCGACTGCTTCGGCCTGCGCCTGCTCA
>DAWEIC010000291.1:0-1618 GCA_052364855.1 Collinsella sp. | reverse complement strand
AGTCCGAGCCCGTGGCCATCGGCCAGCTCGAGCGCTTCCTGGGTGACCGCCCCGAACTCGCCTCCACGCCCAAGATGGCCCCCAAGAACGGCAAGAAGGTCGCCGTCGTCGGCTCCGGCCCGTCCGGCATCACCTGCGCCGGCGAGCTCGCCCGCAACGGCTTTGACGTCACCGTCTTTGAGGCCTTCTTCACCGGCGGCGGCGTGCTGGTCTACGGCATCCCCGAGTTCCGTCTGCCCAAGGCGGTCGTCAAGCGCGAGATTGACGGCCTGGAGGACATGGGCGTCAAGTTTGAGTACAACTCCGTCGTGGGCAACATGGCCACGGCCGAGGAGCTGTTCGAGCAGGGCTTCGACGCCATCTACGTGGCGACCGGCGCTGGCCTGCCCAAGTTCCTCAACGTCCCCGGCGAGAACCTGCCCAACGTCTTCTTCGCGAACGAGTACCTCACCCGCGTGAACCTGATGAAGGCCAACAAGTTCCCCGAGTACGACACCCCCACCAAGCACGGCAAGAACGTCGTTGTCTTTGGTGGCGGCAACGTGGCTATGGACGCCGTCCGTACCGCCAAGCGCCTGGGCGCCGAGCACGCCATCATCGCCTACCGTCGTACCGAGGACGAGATGCCCTGCCGTCGCGCCGAGCTGCACCACGCTAAGGCCGAGGGCGTCGAGGTTCTGCCGCTCGTCTCCCCGCTCGAGTTTGTCGCTGGCGAGGACGGCTCCGTGTGCGCCGTCAAGGTCCAGAAGATGGAGCTCGGCGAGCCCGACGAGTCCGGCCGTCGTCGCCCGGTGCCCATCGAGGGCGCCATCGAGGAGATTCCCTGCGACGTCGCAATCTCGGCTATCGGCACCAACGCCAACCCCTTCGCAAAGAAGATCGGCGGCAAGATGGAGCTCAACAAGTGGGGCTACATCGTCGCCGACGAGGAGACCGGCCAGACCACCGATCCCCGCATCTGGGCCGGCGGCGACATCGTCACCGGTGCCGCTACGGTCATTCTGGCGATGGGCGCCGGCAAGAAGGCCGCCGCTTCCATCACCAAGAGCCTGCTGGGCGAGTAATCACCTACAGCGCTAACCACCAAACGGCAAAGTCCCCGTCGAGCACACGCCCGGCGGGGACTTTTTCTATGCCGACCACCCAACCACCACGATGGGGACAGGCACCTTTGTGATGGTTTTGGTCGGTTAGTCTTCGAGCTGCGCTACTTTGTAGCGGTAGGCTGCGGCAATAACGTCTTTGCAACCCTCGCGGCCCAGCTTGGCGCGGTTGACGACGATGTCTTTACCGCTCGTCATCTTCCACTTTCCGGCACTGTAGCGCTTATAGAACGCCTCGCGCGCCTTCTGCTGCTGCTTGACCAGCTTGGCGCCCTTCTTTTTGTTGAGACCACGCTTCTTGCGGACAATCTCGACGCGGTCCTCAAAGGGTGCGGTCACCAGCACGGCAATGTGGTTGGGGTTGTTGCGCAGCAGATAATCGGACAGGCGGCCTTCGATAATGCAGCTCTCGGTCTCGCCCAAATCCAAAATCACCTGGCTCATCTTTTGGAACAACTTATCCGAGTACGAACGCGCATCGTAGCGGTCGGGCAGAAACGCCATGTTCTCCACGG
>DAWEIC010000290.1:0-1619 GCA_052364855.1 Collinsella sp. | reverse complement strand
CCCGCGGTCGTCGCGTCCCTGCACCCATAGCCCTGCGCCGTACGGCGCCCAACGAAAGGCATCTCATGTCACTTGCAACTCAGCAATCGCTCGAATCCCATTACGTTATGCATACCTTTGGTCGCTCGCTGGTAGAGTTTGTCGAAGGTCACGGTATGAAGCTCATCGGTGACGATGGTCGTGAGTATCTCGACTTTCTCGCTGGTATCGGTGTGTGCAGCCTTGGCCACGGCAACCCTGCAGTGCTCTCGGCGCTCGAGGCTCAGACCAAAAAGCTTCTGCATGTGTCTAACTACTTCTACATCGAGCAGCGTGGACAGGTCGCGGCGCTGCTGTCCAAGCTTGCCAACGACGACGTAGATGGTGCGTGCGTGCTGGCCGATGCCATTGCCGCCGGCGATGAGACCACGGCCGCTGCGCTCGGTGCCCCGGCTGCGGACGAGCAGGTGTGGGAGACGTTCTTTGCCAATTCTGGTGCCGAAGCCAACGAGGGCTCGATGAAGCTTGCGCGTCTGTACGCCAAGCGTGCTGGTAACGGCGGCAACACCATCGTATGCATGCGTGGCGGCTTCCACGGCCGTACGCTCGAGACCATTGCCGCCACCATGCAGGATTGGCTACAGGACAGTTTCCGTCCGCTGCCGGGTGGCTTTGTGGCCTGTACACCCAACGATGTCGACGAACTGCGTTCGATCTTTAAGCAGCTGGGAAGCGAGGTCTGCGCCGTCATGCTCGAGCCGATTCAGGGCGAGAGCGGCGTGCACCCCATGACCGAGGAGTTTATGGCGGCGGCGCGCGACTTGGCACACGAGGTGGGCGCCGTTCTTATCGCCGACGAGGTCCAGTGTGGCATCTTCCGCTCCGGCAAGCCGTTTGCATTCCAGACCTATGGCGTGGAGCCCGACATCATGAGCCTTGCCAAGGGCATCGCCGACGTGTTTAAGCCGGGTGACCACGGCTCGACCTTTGGCGGTAGCTGCTTGGCTGTCGCGGCGTGCGCCGCGACGCTCTCTGCGCTCGTGCGCGGCGATTTTGCCGAGCATGCTGCCAAGGTGGGTGCTTATATGGAGCAGGCGCTGGCTAAGCTTCCGCATGTGGTAGAGGTGCGTGGTCGCGGCCTGATGCTCGGCTGCGATCTGGACGATGCCGCGGGTGATGCACACGACGTCGTGGCCCGTGCATTGGGGGCTGGTGCCGTGATCAACGCTACAGGCGCACATACGCTGCGCTTCCTTCCGCCGCTCGTGTGCGAAGAGGCCGACGTGGACAGCCTAACCGAGATCCTGTCGGACGTTTTGGCTTAGCGCCATCAGACATAGCAATTTGGAGCGGGTTTCAGGCTGCCACGTGCCGTTTGGCGCACGATTGGGCGAACTGGAGCCCGTTTTGCCATAAATCTGCAAAGGCCACGGCCTTTGCGACAGACGTGCTGACGGGTTCGAATCCCATGTACCGGGCGCAAGCAAAAACGGTCCCCTTGCGAGGACCGTTTCCAAATCAGTGGTGGGCGATGAGGGATGTCCGCGTGCGGCTTCGCCGCCCGCCCTCGCTTCGGGCCTACGGTCCTCGCGTGCTGCGCTGGAAAACGCTTCGCGTTTCCTCAGCTCCGCACCCTTGCG
>DAWEIC010000289.1:0-1625 GCA_052364855.1 Collinsella sp. | reverse complement strand
GCGTCTGCGACTACTTATGTGGTGGAACTACCCTAACACGAACGGCGCGCGCTTCGTAAGCGTTGAGTTTGTGGAGATGCAGGGCACCAATAATCCCCCCCCCGACCCCATAAGTTGCGGTGGAATACGGACTGTTTTGACCCTTTAAGCAGCAATTCAGTCCCTATTTCACCGCAACTCATTGGGGGTGCAAAGTAACCTGTCCCCTTTGCACCAATTAGCTGGTGTGGCGCCAGCGAGGGTCGGTGAGTGTACGTGCCACACCCAGACCAACGGGCAAAAACGCCACGATGAGCACTGCACGCACAAACCAACCGAGCATATTGACTGTGTCGAAGGTGCACATGTAATACATCGAGCGATACAGATACAAACCCGGCACCATAATGACAATCGAAGGCACCGTGAGAGCGATACGCGGGTAGGTGAGCTTGACTTCGGCCAAGCTTGCCAGCAGACCCGATACCAGCGCGCCGATAAACGCTGCTGCCTCGGGAGGCATTCCCGTGCTGAGGCCCAGGAAGGGAATCATCGTCGGCGCATCGACGAGCGTAAGGCGCAGGGTATTGGAAACGGCGCCGATCAACCCAGCTGCCGCGGCCATCTTTACCGGGCTGTTGAACATCACCGAGAAGCCGAATACGCCAACGAAGCTCATCACCACGCGCAGGAGCGTAAGGGCAAGCGGCGAAAGGCCCAGTGGGGCAAAGTCGTCCGGCGCCAGGCCAACACACTCGGCAACCATCCAACCTACGAGGGTCGCCATCACAATAATCGATACGGCATATGAAAGGCGCTCGATACCGCTTCGCATGTCGAGCTTAGCGATGTCGAGGCCTGCCGTAATGAGCGGAAAGCCGGGAATCACAAAGAGCATGGCGCCGATATAGCCTTCTTGGTGCGACATTGCCCCCGGTATGACCTGGCCAAGGCCGAGCAATGCCAGCAGATACGAAACGCAAGCGAGCGCAACACCGGTCGTCAGCGCGCTGAACTGACCAAGGCCTTGCTTGAGAATATGGGAGCGAGCAAAGTTACCGACACCAGCGCCTACGAATGCACAGGCCATCTCGATAGGGCCGCCGCCGAGCAAAAAGACGAAGGCGCCGCAAGCACAGGCTGCCGCAAGGCCCTGTTGCCAGGGAGAGTAATCGGGCTTTGAGCTCTCAACGGTCCTGAGCATCTCGTGATACTCGTGTACCGTGAAGCGACGACCATAGGTCTCGATTTCCTTGAGGAAACTCTCCATCATCCAAATGCGATGGGTATTGACTCCCGTTGTGGGCAGGCTGACAACCTCGTTAAAGCAGTGGCCATCTTCGATGCAAGTGCACTCAAACGACAGAAGACTCAGGTCGACGTGAATCGTGACGCCGAGTACGGCAGCAACACGATTCATGGTATCGCGCACGCGCCAGGCACCCGTTCCGCTTGCCAGCATAAGCATGCCGGTGCGGCAGATGATGGATGACTTATCGGTGAGCGGCGCATCGACGGCAAGCTCATCGCCTGCCGTCACGATCTGGTGCCAGTCAGTTTTCATATGGAGCGCGCCGGCACGAACGCCGTGGTGCATGGGGGCTCTCGAAAGCAGCGAGTCAAGGCGCGAAGGCTGTGGGGGCTCC
>DAWEIC010000288.1:0-1643 GCA_052364855.1 Collinsella sp. | reverse complement strand
CAAGTTGCTGCCGACAGGGACATCCATATTGATTTGATTGACGTCGAGGACGCGAAGCGCGGCGCTTGCCTTCGTGCCGGTTTTGCTGTCTCGCGCGGCTCTCAAATCATCGCTATGAACGCCGATGAGTGGTTTGCTCCGCAGTCCCTTTCCAAGATGGTCGATATCGCGTGCGATACTGCGGCAGACATAGTGTTCCCCACGGTGTCGCTCGACCGCTATGATGCACATCGAGAACGCCATTCGCGCGTCTTGGATGCTACTCATATTTCCATTGATAGCAAATCTTCGATGGTGGCCGGGCTGCCCCAGTTGATTTTGGGCGGCCTAGTCGCTCAGACCTCTGGCGTGATGTATAGCCGTCCGCTGTTTGAGGCATGCCTGTCGCGCGGCAAGGCGTACCGTACGGTTGAGTTTATGGCTTATGCGCTCTCGCAGGCACGATTCGTGTCCGGCTGCGGCGACGCTTGTTTCCACGCGGTGGCACCTAAGCTTACAGATGCCTTTGATCCCACCATGTATGCCAGGATATCCGATGACACTCGAGCGCTCGACGAGCTTGCGGACTCACTCTCGGAAGCAGATAGCGGTGGTCGGCTCAAGCTGGCAAGCCAAAAGTTCTACTTTGCCGGACTGGTCGCCTGCATCGAGAATTTGTGTCTGAGCCCGCATGGGGTGTCGTCAATCGAGCGTTCCGCCCGCATGCGTGATATGCTCGAGGCGCCTCGAACCCGTCAGATGGTTGCAGCCCTCAAGGATGACCATCGTGGACTCGGCTTGTTGTTTGGACCAATTGCAAGCGCAAGGCCCACACGTTGCGTGATGTGCACGCATTTGGCGGCTTTTCTCAACCGGACGGGTGCCAAAACGGCCTAGAGACGCTCATTTCGAAACAAACTTGCATAGAATTGTTTCGAAATGCGTTCTTATTCACAAAAGCCTTCAAATAGCGCTAAACTATTCAATCACTGATTGATTGTCTCCGCCATCTTTTGGAGAGAGGGTTTGTATGGCTAAAAAACGCAATGGGCGCCAGGATGCCATTAGAGATATTGTGCGCAATAAGGACGTCCGCACGCAGCGCGTGCTGGTCGATGAGCTCCGCGCTATGGGCTTTGATTGCACGCAGGCGACTGTCTCTCGCGATATTGCCGATATGGGGCTGCGTAAGCTCCCCGAGGGTATCTATGTTCTGGCAGAGGACCTGCACCTGCAGCGTATGGTTTCCGAGCTCGTAACGGGCGTTCTGCGCACCGATAATCTGGTTATGATCAAGGCTCAGCCTGGCACGGCTTCCGGCATCGCCGCCGCCGTTGATGCGGCAGAGTTGCCCGATGTGCTTGGCTCGCTTGCCGGCAACGATACGATTTTGGTTATTGCCCAGACGGCCGAGGACGGCGAGCGTCTCGAGGCGCTGATCAATAAGCTGAGCAATTCTCGCAAGTAGGCGTGCGGGTCGTGCGCTCGGCACTGTGTGCGTGACATGGTGGCTTGTAAGGGGGTATCGACGTTGGTCGGTACCCCCTTTTTTGTTTGCCGGTATAAAGACCGCCCACCAGGTCGCTTTAAACTAAAAGGCCCCCGAGCAGTTTAATAAGCTGCTCGGGGGCCTTGTTGCTAATGGCCGGATGAATTTCTAGCCG
>DAWEIC010000287.1:0-1650 GCA_052364855.1 Collinsella sp. | reverse complement strand
GCCGCCATGTGCGCCGCCTCGAGCAGCGGTTCGGCATTTAGCTATTTAGTGGCGCACATGAAATGCCGGATTCGGCTCTACTAGATTGAGTGTGCGATATTATGCAACCTTGCATAATTCGACCTTGCATAATCTTTGAGTGCGGTTTGTATTGGAGGACATGTATATCGACTGAGGTAACACGTCCGCCCCGCTCTCTCGCCGCGCGCCGTGGTACGATTTTTGAGTTTGAAAGTCCCGCCGTGCTCCGGCTGCCCTTGCAGCTCGGCGTGCGGCCGCACGTAAAGGAGCCATCATGGCCGGTATGAACATGCAGCAGATGATGAAGCAGGCTCGCAAGATGCAGGAGCAGCTTGCCGCCGCGCAGGAGAACCTCAAGTCCCAGACCGTCGACGCCTCTGCCGGCGGCGGCATGGTCAAGGTGACCGTTAACGGCGAGATGGAGCTCGTCAACCTCACCATCGATCCCGATGCGCTCGATCCCGAGGACGTCGATATGCTGCAGGATATGATCATGGCTGCCGTCAACGAGGCCGTCCGCGGCGTCAACGAGCTCGCCAACAAGCAGATGGGCGCCATCACCGGCGGCCTCAACATCCCGGGCATGCCGTTCTAAGACACGCATATATATGAGTGCCAACCACAGTCTGCAAAAACTGCTCGATGAGCTGGGCCGTCTGCCGGGCATTGGTCCCAAGTCGGCCCAGCGCATCGCCTATTACCTGTTGGAGGCCGACGCCGAGGAGGCGCGCCGCCTGGCCGAGGCCATCCTGGAGGTCAAGCAGGAGGTCCACTTTTGCAGCCGCTGCTTTAACTACGCCACGGCCGACGAGTGCTCCATCTGCCAGGACCCGATGCGCGATACCACTCGCATTTGCGTGGTGGGCGAGCCGCGCGATGTCCAGGCGATCGAGCGCACGGGCAGCTACCACGGCCTCTACCACGTATTGGGCGGCGTGATCAGTCCCATGGACAAGATTGGCCCCGAGCAGCTGCACATTCGAGAGCTGCTGGCACGCTTGGGCCACGAGGACATCCACGAGGTCATCATCGCCACCAACCCCAATATTGAGGGCGAGACCACGGCGAGCTATCTGGCCCGTACCATCAAGCCGTTGGGCGTCGAGGTGTCGCGTCTGGCAAGCGGCCTTCCCGTGGGCGGCGACTTGGAGTATGCCGACGAGCTTACGCTTGGCCGCGCCATCGAGGCCCGTCGCGCGATTTAGGTGGCGAGCCTGCTCCTGCCGTATGTTTTCCTCGCGACGCACGGGGTAGTCATAATTTCCCCGTGCGACTGTGAGTTTGTTGTGCAACAAAGATGCTTCGTATCCGCTTATCGCATGGATGCTTCCGCTCGCATCCTTAATTTGCTCATTCGTTGCGCAACCTTTTGGGTTCGCTGATACACTCAAATATGGATTCGAATGAATGCGCCGCTCCCGAGCGGCGTGTTTTTGTTGGAGGAGAACGCATGCGGCCCGGTGGCACTCAGACAAAGCGCGGCGCCGCGGTGCGCATCCGACGCCGACTGGGCTTGGCGCCTCGGGCGTACGTGCTGCTGTCGTGCTCGCTGGTGCTGGTCATAGCTGGCGTTACTGCCTATGGCATGACCGTGCCGTCCATGATGCAGGCGCATGCCGCACGCGAACC
>DAWEIC010000286.1:0-1690 GCA_052364855.1 Collinsella sp. | reverse complement strand
ACTTCAACTAAGCATCTTGGCCCCGTTGTGTTATTCTAGAACAGACGTTCGTGAATGATGCGCGGGGCCTTGTCTTGCGCTGTGCTTGTGGCGAGGGGAGGTCGGCTTGGTTATCTTGGGCATTGACCCCGGTTTGGCTCATACGGGTTGGGGGATTATCGAGGAGCGGCGTGGCGAGGTTCGCTGCCGTGCCTATGGCTGCATCGAGACCAGTGCCGGAAGTCCGCTCGCGGTGCGCCTGTCGCATATCGCCCGCGACCTCAAGGGCGTTGTCGAACGCTATCGTCCCGATACCGCTGCTATCGAGAGCATTTACTTTGGCGCCAACGTTCGTTCGGCCATCCCCACGGCGCATGCCCGCGGTGCTGCACTCGTCGCACTTTCGGAATGCGCGCTCGAGATTGGCGAGTACACGCCCATGCAGATCAAACAGGCTGTGGTGGGCACTGGCGCCGCGGACAAGCGGCAGGTCGCCTACATGGTACGCACACTCACACAGCTCGATCACGACCCACATCCCGACCATGCCGCCGATGCCCTGGCCTGCGCCATCTGCCACGTAAACCTCAGCCGCACCCGCGCCCTCACCGGTGGCGAGTTCTATCAACAGAGAGGAACCGGATACTGATGATTTCCCAGCTCCACGGAACGCTTGTCGAGGCCACGATGAGCTCTGCTGTCGTCGATGTGTCGGGCGTTGGCTTTGAGCTCGGCATCTCGGGTAGCACTGCGGCCACGTTGCCGACGCCCGGTGGCGAGGTCCGCCTCTACACGCGTATGCAGGTGCGCGAGGACGCCATGACACTTTTCGGTTTTTCCTCAAAGGATGAGCGCATGATGTTCGACCGGCTCGTGTCCGTTTCGGGCGTCGGCCCGCGCCTGGCGCTCGCCGTGCTCTCCACCTATACCGTGGGACAGCTGTATTCCCTGGTGATGGCCGAGGACGACAAGGGCATGGCCAAGGTGCCCGGTGTGGGCAAAAAGACCGCGCAGCGCCTCATCTTGGAACTCAAGAGCACCTTTGCCAAGGACAAGGGCTTTGTGCCGGTCGATGTAATTCCCGGCCAGGTTGCGATGCCGGTTCCCGCTGCCGCTCCCTCGGCGATCGACGATGCCCGCGCGGCACTCCTTTCCATGGGCTTTAGCCCGCAGGAGACCGATGTTGCCCTGAGCGGGTATGATGGGCAGGATATGCGTGTCGAGGATCTGCTCGGCGCGGCGCTTAAGCGACTCGGAATGGATGCGTGATGTGGGAAGCCGATGACTCTCAGGACCTGTGGGCGACGCCCGGCACCTCGCCGGCGGCATCCATGGCGCACGGTGAGCGCGTGGTGGGCTCGGAGCTGACGCCCGAGGACCTCGATGTCGACCGCACCTTGCGCCCTCAGCGCTTGGACGACTACTGCGGCCAGGAGCACATCAAGCAGAGCCTGCGCGTGTTGATCGAGGCAGCGCAGAGCCGTGGCGAGACGCTCGACCACGTGATCTTCTCAGGCCCTCCGGGCTTGGGCAAGACCACGCTGGCTACGGTTATCGCCAACGAGCTGGGCGCTCAGATCAAGACGACGAGTGGCCCTGCCATCGCGCGTACCGGCGACCTGGCGGCTATCCTTACCAATTTGCAGCCGGGCGACGTGCTGTTTATCGACGAGATCCACCGCCTCAACCGTTCGGTCGAGGAGGTCCTGTA
>DAWEIC010000285.1:0-1690 GCA_052364855.1 Collinsella sp. | reverse complement strand
GAGACGGCGGTCGACGAAACTGGAGAGGAGGTATTACGAGCTCCTGTGCGAATTGAAGGGAGCGCTCCCGCAAACTGCCTATTGACAACTTATAGGAGCGTCGGTTTTATTTTTGCCCGAGACGCCATGGTCGGGGGATGCCGCCCAAACGTAGTAGATGGGCCGAATCCGTGGCGGGAGGTCCCCGGGGGGCGGCCGGGAAGGAGGGCGGTGGCCACGCCGTCGCCCGCAAAATATTTTCCAAAATTGTCCTTGCATCGCCGTCCGAGTTCCCGTATAGTACTTCTTCGCACGGGGGCGTAGCTCAGCTGGGAGAGCGCTTGACTGGCAGTCAAGAGGTCAGGGGTTCGATCCCCCTCGTCTCCACCCGAGCATTGAATGAGGCTCCAACGCAAGTTGGGGCCTTTTTTCATATAGGCACACAAGGTCAAAGGCGGCACCATGATCCTCCTGGTCGACAAGATCGAAAAAAGCTTCGGCGCGCGCGTCCTCTTTAGCGGCGCGTCCTTCCAGATCAACCCCGGCGAGCGCTTCGCGCTCGTGGGACCCAACGGCGCCGGCAAAACCACCATGCTCAAAATCATCATGGGCATCGATAGCCCCGACTCTGGCCAGGTCCAGTACGCCAAGGACTGCCAGGTGGGCTACCTCGAGCAGGAAACCAATCTGGAGCACAAGGACACCACCATCCTCGCCGAGGTAATGGCCGCAGCTAAGGAAATCCGCCGCATGGGCGAGCGCGCTAACGAGCTGCAGGCCCAGATCACCGAGCTCTCCGAGCAGGGCAAGGACGTCGACGCACTCCTCAACGAGTACGGCCAGGTCCAGGACCGCTTTGAGCACCTGGGCGGCTACGAGCTCGAGAGCAACGCCCGCAAGATCCTGTCCGGACTGGGCTTTAAGGTCACCGACTTTGAGCGCCCGTGCTCCGAGTTCTCGGGCGGCTGGCAGATGCGCATCGCGCTCGCCAAGCTCTTCCTGCGCCACCCCGACCTGCTGCTTCTGGACGAGCCCACCAACCACCTAGACCTCGAAAGCGTCCAGTGGCTGCGCGGCTTTATCGCGAATTACGACGGCGCCGTCCTCATCGTCAGTCACGACCGCGCCTTCATGGACGCCTGCGTCGACCACGTCGCCGCCCTCGAGAACCGCCGCGTGACCACCTACACCGGCAACTACAGCAGCTACCTCAAGCAGCGTGAGGACAACCTGGAGCAGATGCGCGCCAAGCGTGCCGCGCAGGAGCGCGACATCGCCCACATGCAGGTCTTCGTCGACAAGTTCCGTTACAAGCCCACCAAGGCCGCCCAAGCGCAGGAGCGCATCCGCAAGATCGAGCAGATCAAAAAGGAGCTCGTCATCCTGCCCGAGGGCCACAAGCACATCGACTTTAAGTTCCCCGACCCGCCGCGCTCGGGCGATATGGTCGTGGGCCTCGAGGGCGTCTCCAAGTCATACGGCGACAAGCACATCTACAGCGACATCGACCTCAAACTCTACCGTGGCGAGCACGTGGCGCTCGTCGGCCCCAACGGCGCCGGCAAGTCCACCCTCATGAAGATCCTCGCCGGCCTGGAGCCGCCCACCACCGGCGCCCGCGACCTGGGCACCAACGTGGGTGTGGCCTACTATGCCCAGCACGCGCTCGAGGGCATGACCGAATCTAACACCGTCCTGCAAGAGATCGACA
>DAWEIC010000284.1:0-1698 GCA_052364855.1 Collinsella sp. | reverse complement strand
TCTTGGTGGTGTAGGGGATCTCGTAGACCTCGATGATGCGCTCTTCGGGAATCCAACGCCAGCGGGAGCGAATCTGGAAGCTGCCAAGGCCGGTCTCGACGATCTTCTCCATCTCCTCGCGGCGATAGATGATCTCACCGCCGGTTGAGAAGTCGGGCATAGGCATGTACTCGAGCAGGTCGCAGTCGGGATCCTTGAGGTAGTGCATCGTGGCGGTGCAGACCTCGTTGAGGTTGAAGCCGCAGATGTCGGACGCCATGGCGACGCCAATGCCCTTGTTGGCCGAGACGAGGATGTTGGGGAATGTGGTGGGCAGCAGGCGCGGCTCCTTCATGGCGCCGTCGTAGCTGTCAACGAAGTCGACCGGGTCCTTGTCGATGTCCTTGAAGATCTCGGCACTGATGGGGGAGAGCTTGGCCTCGGTATAACGCGAGGCGGCGTAGCTCAGGTCGCCCGAATAGTACTTGCCAAAGTTGCCCTTCGACTCCACGAAGGGGGCAAGCAGTGCCTCGTTGCCCGTCGCCAGGCGCACCATCGTCTCGTAGATCGCGGCGTCGCCGTGCGGGTTGAGCTTCATGGTTTGCCCCACGATGTTGGCGCTCTTCTGGCGCTCGCCCTTGAGCAGACCCATCTTGTACATGGTGTAGAGCAGCTTGCGGTGCGAGGGCTTAAAGCCGTCGATCTCGGGGAACGCACGCGAGACGTTGACGCTCATAGCGTAGGGCATGTAGTTGACCTCGAGCGTCTGCGTGATCGGCTGGTCGGTGACCTCGGAGTGCAGGCCGATGACGTTCTCGGCGTTGACCTGCTTTTTCTTTGGCTGGTTCTTCGTCTTCTTCTTTGCCACGATATCCTCTTGAACTTCTTAAGGGCCGTCGTTATCGATTTGCTGCTACTGCAGGTCCAGCTGGTCCAGGTACTCCTTGCCGTGCTCGGAGATATGGCGCTTGCGGCCCGCCTCGTCGTTGCCCAGCAACAGATTGAACATGGTCTCCATCTTGGTGACGTCCTCGGGCTCCACCTTGATCAGGCGACGCGTCTCGGGGTTCATGGTGGTGAGCCACATCATGTCCGGGTCGTTCTCACCAAGACCCTTGGAGCGGTTGATGGAGCACTTTTGGTCGCCAATCTCCTTGAGGATGCCGTTCTTCTCGAGCTCGGTGTAGGCGAAGTAGGTTTTCTCTTTGCAGTTGATCTCGTAGAGCGGCGATTCGGCGATATACACGTAGCCCTCGTCGATAAGCGTGGGCACCAGGCGGTAGAGCATGGTGAGCACAAGCGTGCGGATGTGATAACCGTCGACGTCGGCGTCCGTACAGATGATGACCTTGTTCCAGTTGAGGTTGTCCAGGTCAAAGGCGCCGAGGTTCTTGATGCGCTTGTCCTTGATCTCCACGCCACAGCCCAGCACGCGCATGAGGTCCATGATGATGTCGGACTTAAAGATGCGCGGGTAGTCCTCCTTCAGGCAGTTGAGGATCTTGCCTCGGACGGGCATGACGCCCTGGAACTCAGCATCGCGCGAAGTGCGAATGGCGCCTGCTGCCGAGTCGCCCTCTACGATGTAGATCTCGCGACGGTTCTTGTCCTTGGAGCGGCAGTCGATGAACTTCTGCACGCGGTTGGCCATATCGGTCTTCTGCTGCAGGTTGGTCTTGATGCTCTGGCGCGTCTTCTCGGCATTCTCGCGTGAACGCT
>DAWEIC010000283.1:0-1707 GCA_052364855.1 Collinsella sp. | reverse complement strand
GCTGCCTGACGCACGAGGAGGTCACCAAGTCCACGCGCTATATCAAGTGCAAGGTCGCTTATGACGTGATCGTCGACGGCAAGATGCGCGAGCGCAAGCAGGACTTTGTGGGCTTCGAGGCGCAGATGATTCAACACATGATTGACCACTGTCTAGGAAAGTTGGTCTAAGGGGACCAAAGCACCGCACTTCGTCTCTTTTGGTCCGGGCGTGACATTGTTGTCATGTCCGGGCTTTTGTGTTTAGCGCCTTTTTGTTTGGAGACAATGAACTTAGCAAGAACGTAAAGCTAGGAGGCGCTATGTGTACGAGCATTCGATTTACCGATAATTCTGGCCACATGTATCTAGGCCGCAACCTCGACTGGAGCTTTGACTACGGCCAACAGGTTCGCGTGATGCCGCGCGGGTTCCACATTCCGTATTCGTTTATCGACGATGCGTCGGCGGCGCACGCGGTAATCGGTATGTGCATCGATTACAGGAACTACCCTATGTTCTTCGATTGCGGCAACGATGCGGGCCTCGCCGTGGCGGGTCTCAATTTCCCGGGTTATGCCGAGTATGCCGAGGGGCCGGTTGATGGAAAGACCAATATCGCGGCCTATGAGTTTCCCCTGTGGGTGGCAGCGACGTTCTCGACGGTCGATGAGGTCGAGGCCGCGCTGCGCGACACGGTGATTGTCGCCAAATCTGCCGGAGAGGGGCTGGGCGTGTCACTGCTCCATTGGATTATCGGCGACAGCCAGCGCAGCATCGTGGTCGAGATGATGGCTGACGGCCTGCATGTATACGACAATCCGGTCGACACCCTTGCCAATCAGCCGACTTTCCCGTGGCACATGGAAAACCTGCGCACCTATATCACGGCCACAAGCGATTTTCCGCAGACGGCGACATGGCGTGGCGCCGAGCTTAAGCCCTATGGAGCCGGTGCCGGCATGCGCGGCATTCCGGGCGATTGCTATTCGCCGAGCCGTTTTGTAAAGGCGGCGTACCTCAATGCCAATTACCCACAAAAGGAGAGCGAGACCGAAAACGTCGTTCGCATGTTCCGCTCGCTCGAGGGCGTGGTGATGATCGAGGGAGCGTCCAGGATGGGCGATGGCAAGTTCGAGAAGACTATCTACACCGGATGCTTTAGCGCGCGCACGGGCAATTATTACTACGCGATGTATGGGGATCCGTCGATTCGCTACGTGAGCCTGATGGATGCCGAGGGCGCGAGCCCCGATAGGCTCGTGGTTCCCGAGCCGCGTCGTTCGTAGCTCACTGGTCCGTTGCGACATAAAACGGCCTCGCACCTCTTATGAGATGCGAGGCCGTTGTCGTCAATGGCTGGTGGCGTGTTAGAAGTTGGCGTCGTTGAACTGGGTGCTCTCGAGTCCGTCGAGTTGCTGTTCGGGCGTATCGGCGACGCTCTCGAGCAGCTCGGTGGGATCGACGTTCATGCTCTTGCCGGCCTCGTTGCCGTTGACCAAGTCGTCCGAGAAGATGTCGACCTCCATTTCCTCGGCCTCTTCGATCTGAACTTCGAGCGGCACCTGGGTGCGCACAAGTTTGACGGCCGGGCGCATGCGGGCAAAGAGCGGTACGTACTCGATGATGATGGCCGAGTTCTCGAGACCGTACCAGCGTGCCGGGCTTCCGCAGGCGCGGCGGACGGCGTACTTGATGGCCATCACGCGGTGGTCATTGCGGTTGATGT
>DAWEIC010000282.1:0-1720 GCA_052364855.1 Collinsella sp. | reverse complement strand
GGCAGTGTAGAGCTGCGCGGCTATACGGTGAATGAGCATGCTGTTCCTCCGGCATCGCAACGCCAAAAGCCCGCCGGGGCAAGCTCGGCGGGTCGTACGTCAAAAGTCTTGATTGCCATGGTAGCGCATGGGGTGGGCACGCCAGCGCACGCCGAACAGCTACCCCAAAACGCGCACGCTGGGGCACAAATCCGCCAGCGGGCACTCGTCGCACTTAGGTTTGCGGGCGTCGCAGATCTCGCGGCCAAAGGTAATCCACTGGTGGTTGACCGATTCCCAATACTCGTGCGGCAAAATCTTGAGCAGATCCTGCTCGGTCTTGAGAGGCTCTTTGGCGTGCGTCTTGGGACTCAGCATCAGGCGGTGCGCGATGCGGTTGACGTGCGTATCCACCGCGATGCCTTCCACGATGCCGTACCCCACGTTGAGCACGATGTTCGCCGTCTTGCGCCCCACGCCCGGCAGTTTTACAAGCTCCTTCATGTCGGCCGGCACCTCGCCGCCGTAATCGGCGACGATCATCTGCGCGGCCTCCACGGCATGCTTGGCCTTACTCTTATAAAAGCCGAGTGACTTAATGGTATCGGCCACATCGGCCACGCTCGCCCCCGCCATGGCCTCGGGCGTGGGCCACTGGGCAAACAGCTGCGGCGTCACCTTGTTGACCTGCGCGTCGGTCGTCTGAGCCGAGAGCAGTACCGCGATGAGCAGCCTAAAGGGATTCTCGTGGTCCAAGAAGCACTCGACCGGGCCATAGCGACGGTTGAGGCGCTCGCACACCTCGATGGCGCGCTCGCGTTTGGCGGCATTGGTCTCGCGTGGCATAACGACTCCTCGGCTCGGCGGCGTAACAAACCTATGGGCACGATTGTCCCACGTATGGGGTCTTTACGCCTCCAAAAATGCGCCGGTCTGGCGGCCCCACAGGCTTGCGTACTCGCCGCCCGCCTCGACAAGCTGCGCATGCGTACCGTCCTCGACAATCTCGCCGTCCGCCAGCACCACGATGCGGTCGAGCGCCGCCACGGTGGACAGGCGATGTGCCACCACAATGGAGGTGCGCCCGCGCATCAGGTTCTCGAGCGCCTCCTGCACCAGCGCCTCGGACTCGCTGTCCAGGGCAGACGTCGCCTCGTCGAGCACCAGAATCGGCGCGTCGGTCAGGATAGCGCGGGCGATGGCCACGCGCTGGCGTTGGCCGCCCGAAAGCTTAACGCCGCGCTCGCCCACCATGGTGTCAAAGCCACGGGGCAGGCGGTCGATAAACTCCAGGGCATTTGCCAGACGCGCGGCCTCGCGGATCTGCTCGTCGGTGGCATCGGGACGGCCGTAGGCGATATTCTCGCGAATGGAGCGATGGAACAGCAGCGCCTCCTGCGGCACGTAGGCAACCTGGCGGCGCAGGCTCTGCTGCGTGCAGCGCGAGACGTCTTGGCCGTCCACGAGCACGCGGCCGCCCTGTACGTCGTCCAGGCGCAGCAACAGCTTGGTGAGCGTCGTCTTGCCCGAGCCCGATTTGCCCACCAGGCCCACGCGCTGGCCCGCCGCCACATGGAGCGTCAGGTCGTCGAACACGCCCTCGCCCGCCGCGGCATCACGGTATGCAAAGCTCAGGTGCTCAAAATCAATCGCACCCTCGCCCACCTTGAGCTCGGGGGCATTCTCGTCGTCTGCCACCAGACGCGGCTCGTCCAGCACGCGCGTCATCTCGGCCGCATCG
>DAWEIC010000281.1:0-1727 GCA_052364855.1 Collinsella sp. | reverse complement strand
GGTGATCTCCGCCTTGAGAGGGCGGCGTCCTAAACCGCTAGACGAACGGGCCATAAGCCTCAGCAGAAAAGAAGTGGTAGCCCGTACCAGATTCGAACTGGTGATCTCCGCCTTGAGAGGGCGGCGTCCTAAACCGCTAGACGAACGGGCCACATGACATCTGCACTGCCGTGCTGCGAGGAAATATATTACGGGACAAAAAACGCGAGCGCAAGAATAAATTCCAAATTGGCGAAATTTTGTCGGCAGGTTATGGAAAGCGCAGTTAAACCGGGTAGCTAAAAAAGCCCCGTCCCAAATTAGCTACCCCAGGTTGAGGTGGGCCAGAAGGGCTTCGCGCTTGTTGGGGATATTATCCTCGATTACGGCTTCGAGGGCGGTGTTGAGTAGATTGCCCAACTCCGGCCCGGGCTTGACGCCGGCGCGAATCAAGTCGCCACCATTGATAGCAAGCATCTTGAGCGTATAGGGCTCCCCCGCCGCCAGCAACTCGCGTGCCAGCGCGCGCATCTCCTCGATCGTCTCGACGTAATAGAAGCACGAGGGCGCCTTGCCAAGCGTATCGGCACGCTTAAGGTCCATGAGCTCGTCCATCAGACGCGGCGTATCGACACCCTCGCCCGAAAGCGCGCGCATCATATTGAGCAGGCAGGATCGCTCGGGACGCAGCGGCTTGTCATGGTATTTGATCAACAGACACACATCGCGCACCAAATCGTGCGAGAGCGCCAGGCGATCCATGATGACACGCGCCTTCTTGGCGCCGAGCTCGGGATGGCCGTAGAAGTGTCCGCTACCGGCATGATCGACCGTAAAGCAATCGGGCTTGGAGACGTCGTGCAAAAACGCCGCCCACATAAGGCTCGACGAGGGCGCGACGCCATCGCACAGCGCCAGCTCCCCTGCCACCGTCAGCACGCGGGCAATATGTTCGTAGACGTTAAACGCATGGTAGACGCTGCGCTGGTCAAACCCGCGAGCGGGCGCGAGCTCGGGCACGGCGGCGCAAACAAGCTCGGGATAGCGCAGCATCGCGTCTCCCCCGTGGCCGGTCGAAAGGATGCCCTCAAGCTCAATACCCACGCGCTCGCGTGCCACGGCATCGAGCAACGGCGCGCACTCGGCAAGCGCCTGTTTGGTCTTAGGCTCGATCATAAAATCCAGACGGCAGGCAAAACGCACCGCGCGCAGCATGCGAAGCGCGTCCTCGTTAAAACGACGCTTGGGATCTCCAACGGCGCGGATGAGTTTACGGTCCAGGTCGCCCTGGCCGTCATAGCGGTCGACAAGACCGCGCTGAGGATGCCAGGCCATAGCGTTAACGGTAAAGTCGCGACGCGCCAAATCGTCCTCAAGCGACGCTGCACGCTCCACATTCTGAGGATGGCGGCCATCAGTGTAAAAGCCGTCTAGGCGGTAGGTGGTGACCTCAATACGCTCGCCATCGCAAATGGCCGTGATGCCGCCAAATTTTATGCCAGACTCGATCACGGCGATATCAGCCGCCTCGAGCGCCGCTTTGGACTCCTGCCACAGGCCGCTGCAACACATGTCAACATCGTGGCTGGGGCGCCCCATCAGGGCATCACGTACCCAACCGCCTACGTACCAAGCCTCAAGACCGGCTGCCTCGAGCGCGCGCAGGACACAGATGGAGGCATCTGATGGCTGCGTACCGTTGAGCGAAACATTACACATGCCTATGGCCTCCTGCGACTATCAAATTG
>DAWEIC010000280.1:0-1738 GCA_052364855.1 Collinsella sp. | reverse complement strand
TGTCTTTCGGCAGCATTGTAAAAGTCCTAGCGGTCAACTAGGGTATTGTAGTTGTCCTAGGCGCGATGCCAATAGTTGCCCATGGTAAACTATCATCTCGCCACATCTCAATGAACCCGAGCCGCGCGGTGCGGCCCGTCCAAGGAGCAGTTATATGAACGTTTCACAAGCACTCGAATACGAGCGTCAGCCGTTTATCCCCATGTTTATCTATGGCGATCACGGCGCCATGGAGTCCGAGCGCCAGAAGGGCGAGGAGGCCCTTAAGGTGCTCGAAACCGAGTACTTTACCGCCGAGGGCGACCCCAGCTTCGACTTTGCCACCGTGCGCGACCTGGCTGACCGCAACCGCGACCTGTGCGACCAGATTGGCGAGGCGCGCCTGCGCAACGTGACGCCCGCGACGCTTTCGCGCGGCCTGTCCGATGCCGACACCTGCACCGCCATCGGTAAGATGCAAAAGCGCACCGCCGCGTCGGTCATGCGCGAGATCCGCGGCGACCGCGACGCGCTCGGCGTGGCCTACGCCCGCAAGCCCATCCAGGGCACCGTGCTCGGTATCGACATCGAGACCACCGGCCGTGCACCCGAGCGCGGTTATATCATCAATGTGGGTTGGGAAATCATGGAGCTCACCAGCGACGCCGTCCCGCACGACGCCGAGGCACACTACTGCGGCCTGCCCGATATCTACCGCGGCGAGGATGTGCCGTTGTCGAATATCCACCACATCACCTGGGACGACATCGACGACAAAAAGCCGTTCCGCGAGAACAAGGAACTGCAGAAGCAGCTGCTCAAGCTTATGAAGAAGTACCCGTACATGGCGCACAACGCCGCCTTTGAGGACAGTTGGTTCAAGATCCACCTGGACGGTTACGCCGAGGCACGCCGCGCGGGTAAGATTATCGTCATCGACTCGCGCCAGATCTGCCGCAGCCTGGACGCCGACGTGCGCTCGCTCCCCCGCGAATCCGCGCCCGCCGCGCTCGAGAACTGGGCCCGCCGCCGCGGCACCCTCGCCGCCGACGCCAACGAGCAGCATCTGGGCTTGGACGACACCGACCTCATGCTTCGCACCGTCCAAGCCGAGTTCAACCTCAAGAACCTATTCGCGAAATAACCGATCCATCTGCGGGAGCGCCTGCCAGGCACAGCGCAATCCGCCTGGGCACACCGGCACGCAGTAAACTAGGGCGCAGCCTTATGGCTGCACCCTAGTTTTCATCAAAACGAGCAAATACGCGTGCTTCACATAGTCGGCAGGTTGGCCCACCTACATTTTTCGAGTTGTTCGGCCAGCTGAACCACTAGTCAAGGCCCCTTGAACCGCAATCGAAGCTATAGTCGCCTTAATTTCGCATCCAAGCCCCAGAAATCTACCTGAATCAATTCGAATAGGACGTTGCGATCGCACCATTTGTATAGGAGAAGGCCGAATAACTCAAATTATGTTGGTGAGGCATCTGAGCGGTCGGTAAAAACGCTTAGAAGCTACGAATCCGCAACTAAAGTTCATCAAAATAGGGGCAGCCGGCAGAAACCTCCCCAGCCAAAGCTGCTCCCTCAATACGACAGCTCAAAACCCACCGTTCGCAGAAGATAAGCCGCGCCCCAATACCGTTGCCCGAAGTTTCGGACGTATGTGGCGTCCGCTATGCCATCATGCGCGTATGGGAATCGTTCTGTCACATACCACGGCACGCGCTGTATACCAAACAGCCAACTCGCTCGCAAG
>DAWEIC010000279.1:0-1746 GCA_052364855.1 Collinsella sp. | reverse complement strand
GGGCACAGGACGATGGGGCGGAACGCATAGAGCGTACCGAGCTGGCAGTCGAACTTACCAAATGCGGCGATAAGTCCGATGAGGATTGCTTGGGTAAGCATATATCCCCCTTTCCTAATAGGACACTACGAAGAGCTCAGACTCTTCGAAATTGAACGCCTAGAGCACGCTGGCGCAGTCAACCTTGGGGTCATCGGCCAGGGGTCGAATCTCGACCTCAACGCCACGATCCAGCATCTCGCGCACATCGGCTTCCTCGGCCGCGGTCAGGAAGATCTGACGAGAGACCTGACGAGCATCGGGACGCTTCTCGTCCTTGGGCTTGGTGTTGCCCAGGTTGACCGACTTGATCTGCGGGCAGCCCTCAACAAGCTGCTTTGCCTCAGCAATAGTGGCGACACAGATGATCATCTTGTACTTGTCGGTCACGCCCGAGTTGATAGCTTCGATTGCATGCTCCATATCTTTGATGACGAGCTTGCAGCCGGCAGGCTTGCCCATCTTGAGCGTCGTCTTCCACACCGGGTCGTTAGCGACCTTATCGCCCACGCAGAAGATGCAGTTGGAGCCAAGGCCCTGAACCCAGGAAACTGCGACCTGGCCATGAAGCAGGCGATGGTCAACGCGAAGTAGCTGAATCATAATGTGACCCCCCAAAGGTCTTGTGCCGTCTTACGGCGTGTCAGTAGGTGCTGCGGATTAGAACTCTTCTTCCTCGTCGTCATCGACCAAAAGATCGTTGACAAACTTCACGCGCGTATCGTCCGCAGCGACGATGGCGCGAATCGTCTCCTCAACCGGCGCCGACTCGTCAGAGAACAGCAACTGGATGAGGAGAGGAAGGTTCATGTTGGTAACGAGGTACGTGCGGGGACGCGTCTGGACGATCTTGGTAAACTCGTTGTTGACGCTGCCGCCAAAGAGGTCGGTGCAGACAACGACATCATCGTCAGCAGACATGCCTGCCAGCAGTTTTTGGGCCTCCTCGGCCACGTCCATGCGGCCATCGACGAACATCGAAAGATCGTGGACGTTGTCGCGAGCGCCCGAGAGCAGCTCGACGCTCTCCTTGATGCCGGTAGCGAAGTGCGCATGGCTGGCGATGATGTACTGTCTCATTCTGTGTTCCTCTCAATAGCCCGGCACGTTCCCGCACCCGTTTTCTTTAGTAGTCGAACTGGTGATAGTAGCGACGATACTTGAGGTTGTGCTTGGTGACCGTCTCGTAGTAGCGAGCCAGGCGGTCGGTAACAAGCACCGTCAGAATCCACGGAGACACGATGACGCGGAACTCGTCGTCAAGGCCGGGGATCGCGAACTCGGCGGTGTCGATGATGTTGATGTCGGTGTCGCCGGTCACGCCGCGGGTCAGGAAGGCGCGGACGCGCTCGTCGAGCTTGCGGTTCTCGTCCTCGCCCATGAACAGGAAGACCGGGACGCCGGGCTCCACGAGCTCGAGGGTGCCGTGGAAGAAGTCGGCCGAGGTGATGTAGCGGGTGCGCTTCCACTGCATCTCCTCCAGGATGCACATCGAGAAGAGGATGGTCTCGCCCCACAGGGCGCCGGAGCCGATGAACATGGTGTAGGGGGCCAGGGCGTACTTCTTGGCGAGCTCCTCGGCGCGCGGCTCGAAGCGCTTGCGGATATCGAGCATGTCCTTCCAGATGTCCTTGGTCTGCTCGATAAACAGATCGAACTTGGGGAAGCAGCCGCGGCGGTTGAGCAGGCGCAGGCCGAAGCAGTCGG
>DAWEIC010000278.1:0-1749 GCA_052364855.1 Collinsella sp. | reverse complement strand
TTCCGCGACCAGCTAGACCGCTACGGCGAGATCGATCACACCCAGGAGGTCATCGCCCATGCGTTGGAGCTCTCGCCGACAACAACGCTTATCTACAACGCCGACGACCCGCTGTGCGCCTCGATTGCCGCGCGCGTTCCCAACGCGAGTATTGCCTTTGGCATCGACGGCGCCACCAACACCGAGTCCGACCGTATTAGCGACTCACGTTTTTGCTCACAGTGCAACGCGCCGCTGGAGTATGACTACGTGCAATACGGCCAGCTCGGCGCCTACCATTGCCCCTCGTGCGGCTGGGCCCGCCCTGCGCTTGTCCGTCGCGTGACGGGCGTGGAGCTCGGCTGCGACGGCTACGGCTTTGACCTGGTCTTTGGATCTGCGCCCGACGCGGCTGCCGTACACATCGCCACACGCTACAACGGCCTGTACATGGTCTATAACGTTGCCGCCGCCTTCTTTGCCGCGCACGAGTTGGGCGTGGGAACGGCGCTTCTACAGCCTACGCTCGATGCCTATGTGCCCGCCGGCGGACGCATGGGCCGCTGGGATATCGCCGGCCGCACCGTCGAGGCCAACCTGGCTAAGAATCCCGTGGGCTTCGATCGCCAGATCCAGTCCATTAAGACGGCGGGCGGCAGGCTCTGCGCTTTCTTCCTCAACGACAACGATGCCGACGGCCACGATGTATCGTGGATCTACGACGTCGACTTTGAGCGCATCGCCGACACGCCGGGTCTTGTCGCCTTTGCCGGAGGCACGCGCGCGCACGACATGCAGGTGCGCCTCAAGTACGCCGGCATCGATGCCGCGATTATCTCGGACGTCGCGCAGGCAATTGGCGCCGTGGCAGACGAGGCCGCCGATGACACCTTCTACGCCGTCGCCAACTACACGGCCTTCCCGCCGCTGGTCAAGGAGCTCGACGGGCTGAAAGGCGCCACCGCCGACGCTGTTGCCGGGCGCGCCGTAGCCCGTGCCGACGGCAGCGCTCTTCCTGTCAGCATCGCGCCAGTCGAGCTTTCGCGCCCGCTGCGCATCGTCTACCTGTATCCCGATGCCCTTAACCTCTACGGCGACGGCGGCAACGTCATCGCCCTCGAGCGCCGCTGCGCCTGGCGTGGCATTCCCGTGCGCGTGGACGAGGTCCGTATGGGCGAGTCACTCGATCTCACCGATGCCGATATCGTCATGATGGGTGGCGGCTCCGACCGCGACCAGCTAGCCGTGGCACACGAGCTGCTCGCCCAAAAAGACAAGGTCGCGGCCTATGTTGAGGACGGCGGCACACTGCTTGCCATCTGTGGCAGCTATCAGCTGCTCGGCCGTTCGTACTACATGGGCGACGATCGCATTGAGGGCCTGGGCGTCATTGCCGCCGAAACCGTACGCGGCTCCGACCGCCTGATCGGCAACGTAGCCGTCAAAACCGATCTGGCACCTGAGCCCTTTGTGGGATTCGAGAACCACGGTGGCCGCACGCTTTTGGACGCCGAGGCCACGCCGCTCGGAACGTCCGTCGTCACGGGCACCGGCAACAACGGCGACGATGGCTTTGAGGGTCTCATCTACAAGGGCGTCATCGGCACGTACCTGCACGGACCGGCACTGCCCAAGAACCCCGAACTCGCCGACTGGCTGATCGCGCACGCCCTCGAGCGCCGCGGCGATGCGCAGGCCACGGCCCTGCTGCCGCTCAAAACCCTCGACGACACCTACGAGCACGCCGCCCACGACGCCGCCATGAAGCTC
>DAWEIC010000277.1:1354-1764 GCA_052364855.1 Collinsella sp. | reverse complement strand
GAAAGGATGAGCTGGTACTGCCAAAAGAAGGCGCCGCCGTCAAAGTCCAGGCGCGAACCCTGGATAACATCGTAGCGGTCGGTCCACTTGGCCAAGCGCTCGATGCCTTCGGGGATGACGAGCACGTCGTCGTCCATCACCCAGAACCACTGGGCGCCCAGGTCGTAGGCGCATTTGGTGCCGGCGGAGAAGCCACCTGCACCGCCGCCGTTTTCGAGCTGTGGTGCGTAGATGACACGGTCGGTGCCGCCCTGCGCGTCAGGCTGCTCGGTGTCGATGCCCCACAGGTTGGTCAGGCGCTCGTCGAACGCGGAGCACATGGCCTCGGTCTCGCGCGAATTCTCGTTATCGACGATCACGATGCGCCAGGGCGCGGCCGTGAGCTCGGCCATGGAGTCGAACAGATTGGC
>DAWEIC010000277.1:0-1344 GCA_052364855.1 Collinsella sp. | reverse complement strand
AAGGGTTGAAGGCATGGGGCAATATATCCTTTCACGCGCGGTAGTTATGCGCCGCACGGAAGCTATCGAATACGTCCTTGGGACTGTCCTATTGTAAAGGGTCGGCGCACCTTGACGGCAAGCTTTGAATAAAACGCAGGAACCTGCCATGGGCCCGCCGCATGACGTGGGGCTGCTTTGCCCGCAAGAGGCTCCATAGATTATATAAACGCCCGCTGGCGCGCTGACCCTTTGATACCATGAAACGACAGGTATTTCCTAAGGAGCACATTTGTCTACTAACGCCTCTGGCAGCCCTGTTCTGTCGCTGCTTATTCCCATTTACAATGTTCAGCGCTACCTGCGCGAGTGCCTCGATTCCGCCCTGGCGCAGACGCTCAAGGATATTGAGATCATCTGCATTAACGACGGGTCGACCGACAACTCGCCGGCGATTATCCGCGAGTATATGGAGCGCGATGGGCGCGTCAAGATGATCGACAAGGCCAACAGCGGCTACGGCGACTCGATGAACCACGGTCTGGAGATGGCGCGTGGCAAGTACGTGGGCATCTTGGAGTCCGATGACTTTATGGCGCCCGACGCACTCGAAAAGCTTGTCTCGGCCGCCGATAGCAATAATGCCGACTTTGCGAAGGCGAACTTTGATTTCTACTGGTCTAAGCCCGAGGAGCGCCGTTCGCTGCACGAGATGTTTAAAGCCAAGGACTGTGGCAAGCCAGTGCACCCGAGCGATACGACGCAGTTCTTTAAGCAAAAGCCGTCGATTTGGTCGGCCGTGTACCGTCGCGATTTTCTTGAGCGCAACGGCATTACGTTCCTGCCGACTCCGGGGGCATCCTTTCAGGACACGTCATTCGCCTTTAAGGTGATCGCGTGCGCCGATAAGGCTGTTTACCTGCATGATGCCGTGTTGTCGTATCGCCAGGACAACGAGAATTCCTCGGTCAATTCTTCGGCTAAGGTCTTTTGCGTCAATACCGAGTATGCCGAGATTGAGCGTTGGATTCGAGAGGATTATGCCCGCGACCACGCAAGTGATGACGTCGCGCGCATGCTCAAGTTCAATCAGCTCATTAAGTACGATTCGTATATGTGGAACTACGTGCGCCTGGCGCCTAAGTTCTATAAGGAGTTCCTGGTTCAGATGGCCAAGGAGTTCCAAGCGGCCTTGGACGCCGGGGACTTTTCGCTTGACGACCTCAAGCCGTGGAAGCGCGCGAATCTCGCTGCCATCCTCAAAGATCCTGAGGGCTGGGTTGACGAGCATCCGAGTTTTGCGACGGATGGTGCCTTGGGGCGTGCTAAGTATTACGCCTCGGTTGGAGGCCCAGGCGTGGTCGC
>DAWEIC010000276.1:0-1768 GCA_052364855.1 Collinsella sp. | reverse complement strand
GACGACGAGTTCCGCGTCATCGTGTCTCCGTGGATCCTCTCCTCGCTGATCACCGATCGCCTTGCCGCTTACTACGAGACGGTCACCAAGCACAACCTCAACTACCGTCGCTACTATCACCAGTTCGACTACTAAGAGCAAATAACGTTTGTGTAATTGGGCCTCGCTCCTATATGGAACGGGGCCTCGCTTGGGTTGGAGAGTAATTATGAGCTATCCCCAGCTTGCCGTCATGAATATCAGCCATCGTTATTTTGACCTTGAGGAGTTCTTTTCTACGGCGTCGGCTTCGGGCTACACGTGTTGCGAGCTTTGGACCGGGGCGATGCATCTGTATGTCGATTGCCATGGATACGATTCGCTCGAGCAGGTGCGGGAGCTATCACAGCGGTATGGGGTTCGGATTGTGGGGCTTTGTCCCGAACAGAACAACCCCAAGCCGTGGAATATCGCGGCGCGCGGGAATGAGGCGCGTGCCCGCACGCTCGCGTACTTTAAGAACGTTGTAGATATCGCGGCGGAACTTGGAGCCGAGCAGGTCATGGTCTCGAGCGGCTGGGCATTTTTGAACGAGCCGATCGAGAACGCGTGGGGTCGCAGCGCCTCGATGCTGCGTGCGATTGCCGAGCATGCGGGAGAGCGCGGCGTGCGACTGGTGCTCGAGGCCCTACAACCGGTTGAGTCGATGATCGTGAACTCGGCGGCCGATACGAAGCGCATGATCGAGGCAGTTGATCATCCGGCACTTAAGGCGTGTCTGGATTTGGGC
Source organism: Collinsella sp. (assembly GCA_052364855.1). GTDB lineage: Bacteria > Actinomycetota > Coriobacteriia > Coriobacteriales > Coriobacteriaceae > Collinsella. The sequence continues at coordinate 999 of DAWEIC010000276.1, read as the reverse complement.
GCTATGGCGGTGGCGGGGGATACCATCGACGATTATTTCGATCTGCTTGGCGATGATGTCGCCCACGTGCATTTTGTCGATGTTGCGGCAGATGGCACGACGCATCTTGCCTGGGGTGACGGCGACCGCGATATGCGCGCCGACCTGGATAGGCTGGTGGCGCGCGGCTATCGCGGAGTTGTTTCGGCCGAGACCTATGACTGGCGCTATTTTGCCGACCCCGCGGCAGCTGACGCTCAGGTTATGGCGGAGTATCGACGCGCGATTGGCGCCTAAGTGGGACAGGGCGCCGAGTTGACGTTTGACGCTTTTTGAGAAACGGGACGTGCTTTCCGCTTGAGGCTTCTGGCGGAAAGCACGTCCCAGAACAGGCGCTCAGAATGGGACACACTTTCCGCTGAGGACCTCAACCGGAAACCGCATCCCAGTTTTTGGCTGGCGGGCGGGACGCGCTTTCCCCTATGTTTCCAAATGAATACGCTATGAGCCGAGGAGGACGATTCTCCCCGCAAACACTCTAGTATGCTAAAGTACCCAGAAGACCGGCGGAGCTATGCCGGTCTTCTGCTCTATATGAAACACAGCATGAGGAGGCTCACCAGATGACGGCCACACCGTGGGGATTCCGGGACATATTGCCCGAGGAGGCTCAGGCGCGCGAGGAGATCGCGCTGACGGTGAAGGGCTGCTTTAGGGAGCATCATTACCTGCCGGTCGAGACGCCGCTACTCGAGGACAAGGGTTCGCTCGAGGAAGGCGGCCGCATCGCGGATACGCCGTTTAAGCTCTTTGATGACGACGGTCGCCTGCTGGTGGTCCGTCCCGACAACACGCTGCCGATCGTTCGCCTGGTTTCGACTCGCATGCGCGCGGCCGACCTGCCCCTGCGCCTTCGCTACGAGGCGCCGGTGGTTCGCGAGTGCCAGCGCAATGCCGGCGGCTCGCGCCAGTTTACACAGCTGGGCTTTGAGCTTATCGGTGCGGGCGATACCGCGGGCG
>DAWEIC010000275.1:0-1773 GCA_052364855.1 Collinsella sp. | reverse complement strand
AACGTCTCATCGTCAGCCACATCTTCAATGGCCAGCACGATGCCATCGGCAACGCCGTCGGCATTATCCGCCTTTAAGTCAACCGGGCGGGGGAGTGCGGTGCCGGAAAGCTGAGCATAGGCCGCGATGGCATCCTGCAGGTCCCAGAGCAAAAAATCAAGATCGGCGCTCTTGGGAATACTGATATACGCAATGGTTTGCAGCGTTTTTGGTACGTCGCCACGCGCGATTGTCTCCATGCCATCTCCTTTCCGGCTCGTTTCCGTTTAGGTTACACCGTCTGGTGGCGCCCCGCCGCGCTATCCTAGTGCAACCCTTACGAAAGGAACGCCATGCGACTGCCCATGAATACCTCGCTTGCCACGCTCAAGCCCTCCGGTATCCGCCGGATCAACGCGCTCGCCGCCCAGCATCCGGGGTGTATCGCGCTCGCGCTCGGCGAGCCCGATTTTCCCACGCCCGATGTGATTAGCGCCGAGGTGACCGCCGCACTGGACCGCGGTGACACGCACTATCCGCCCAACAACGGTCGCCCCGCCCTGCGTGATGCACTGTCCAAATATATGGATGACGCGGGCCTGGCGTTTTCCGCCGATGAGGTCATCCTGACCGACGGTGCGACCGAGGCACTGTCGGCAACATTCATGGCTATGCTCAACCCAGGCGACGAGGTCATTATCCCCACGCCGGCCTTTGGCCTGTATGAGAGCATTGTCGTGGCCAATCACGCCAAAGCGGTCTTTTTGGATACGGAGTCTGCGCAATTCCAGATTGACGAGGACGCACTTCGTGCTTGCGTGACGCCGGCGACCAAGGCCATCGTCATCTGCTCGCCCAACAATCCTACGGGCTGTATCCTCAACGCGGCTTCGCTCGGCGCCGTGGCGCACGTGGCGGAGCAGGCGGGCATCTACGTGGTCTGCGACGACGTATACAACCGCCTAGTCTATGTGGATGGCTACGAGCGCTTTGCCGAGCGCCACTCGGAGCTACGCGAGCAGACAGTGGTTATCGAGAGCTTCTCCAAACCCTGGGCCATGACCGGCTGGCGCTTGGGCTGGCTCGCAGCGGCAGGGCCCGTCATCGCCGAGATCGCAAAGGCCCACCAATACCTAGTATCGAGCGCCGTTTCCTTCGAGATGGACGCCGCAGCCCGAGCCCTCACCGTCGACCCAACCCCCATGCTCAAAGTCTACCGAGCCCGCCGCGAGCGCGTACTCGAAGCCTTAAACGCCATGGGCCTCGACGTAGTAGAGCCCGCAGGAGCCTTCTACACTTTCCCGAGCATCAAAAAGTTCGGCCTAACCAGCGAAGACTTCTGCATCAAAGCCATCAAAGAAGCAAACGTAGCCCTAGTCCCGGGAGACTGCTTCGGAACCGAAGGCCACATCCGCCTCAGCTACTGCGTTTCCGACAAAGACCTGGACGAAGGTCTCCGCCGCCTGTCCACCTTCATTTCAACCTTGTAGCCATCAGGGACGCAACATATCAGCCCACCGACTTAAGGCTTATGAGTGGGGGCGTCGGCCAACGGGAAACCGGGCTGCCCCAAAGTCACCGCAGGCCGCGCCGCCGAAGGCCAGGCGCAAGGTTTTCGTAGATTCCGCACGAGCCGAAGAGCACTAAATGTGCTCTTCGTGCGAGCCCAGGACTTGACCGAGCAAAAATCAAGCGGTCGGCCCCGGGCATGGCGACGGGATAGATTAACGAGCCGCCAAGATGGCGTCGATGAGCGTCAGTACGCCCCCGTCGTTGTTGCTCGGAATGCGCCAC
>DAWEIC010000274.1:0-1777 GCA_052364855.1 Collinsella sp. | reverse complement strand
ACGTTGCTCATCTCGTCGCCCAGGGCGCCGGGAATCAGGCGTACGACGGCATCGGCAACGACCATAGCGGGAAGCTCGCCGCCCGTGAGCACGTAGTCGCCGATCGACAGACGCTCATCGGCATACGCATACGCGCGCTCGTCGACGCCCTCGTAGCGACTGCACACAAACAGCAGGCGCTCACTTTTGAGCAGGCGCTCGGCCACACGCTGCGTAAAAGGCTCGCCACAGGGGGTGAAGAACACTACGGTGGGCTTGGGACCCTCGGAGCTGATGGCCTCGATGGCCTCGGCAATAGGCTCGACCTTCATGAGCATGCCCTGCCCGCCGCCGTACGGCTCGTCATCGACGGTACGATGGCGGTCGTGCGTCCAGTCGCGCAGGTTATACGCCTTAAAATCAAAAAGGCCGGCCTTGCGGGCGCGGCCCAAAATCGATGTGGACATGACGGGCTCAAACATCTCGGGAAAGACCGAAAGGGTCTCAATCAGCATGTTGTCCTCCCTACTTGTCCATATCGATCAGGCCGTCCATAACATGGACGGAAATTGTTCCTGTGTCGGGAAGATCGAGCACAACCTGCTCGATCACGGGAATCAGTACCTCGCCGTACCGATCACCCTCGACAACCCAAACATCGTTAGCGGGCGTCGACATGATCTCGACGATCGTGCCGAGCGAACCGAAGCGCTCGTCGACCACCTCGCGACCCATCAGGTCGGTATAGGCAGCGTCGAGCGAATCGAGCTCAAAGTCGTCACGATTTGCCAGCACGTAGCATCCCGTGATGCCCTCGGCGGCCGTCAAGTCGTCAATGCCCTCAAACGAGACCAGATCGCCATCGCCCGTATCGGTGACGGATACGACCGTGCAAAAACGGTCGCGTTTGAGCGCCGGCGGCGTCAGGGCGACGCGCATACCCGGCTCCAATACAGAAGGAAGCCCCCGCAGCGGCTGCGCGAGGACCTCCCCCTTCCTTCCGTGCGGCTTGACCACACGGGCGATATTTTTGTACTGGGACCTCAAGGTCCTAGCCCAGAACCTCTACCTCGACAGCAGTGTCGAGGCGAGCGGCCAGTGCACGGGCGAGCGTGCGAATGGCCTTGATGGTACGGCCACGACGGCCGATGACCTTAGCGACGTCATCCTCGGCGACCGAAACCTCAATCGTAGAGGCGTCGTCACCATCGATGACCTCAAGGCTCACGGAATCCGGGTCGTCGACGATCTGAACAACGAGATATTCGACGAGATCGGCGATGCGATCTGAGAGCATTGCCTCACCCTCGAGCTGTGCAGCGTCAACCTCAGGCACGATTTACTCCTCGGCGCCCTCAGCGGCCTCAGCGGCAGCCTTAGCGGCCTCGGCCTCTTTGGCGAGCTGCTTCTTGGACTTCTTGACGACGGTCTCGGTCTTCTCGCCCTCGTTGGCGGCCTTGACCAGAGCGGCGACGGCGTCGGTGAGCTGAGCGCCCTTGGACTGCCAGTCGGCGATCTTCTCGAGGTCGAGGTTGATGGTCTTGGGGGCGGTCATCGGGTTGTAGCGGCCAACCTCCTCGATGATACGACCGTCACGCGGGGCGCGGGAATCGGCGACGACGACACGGTAGTACGGACGCTTCTTAGCGCCGTGACGAGCAAGGCGAATCTTGACTGCCAAAGGAAACTCCTCCAACCAAGCAGCTTTAGGCTGCAACTACAAACAAACAGTTGAACATAATACGCCATCGACGCGGGCAGGTGAAGTCCGTGAGACCAACTTCTTCGGTGTAGTCGA
>DAWEIC010000273.1:0-1785 GCA_052364855.1 Collinsella sp. | reverse complement strand
CGGCTGATTGCCGAAGATGCCGCCGAGGCGCTCACCCGCCGCCTGTTCCCGCTAGCGACGGTTATCACGCCCAATATTCCCGAGGCCATGGCCCTGCTCGACTACGAGGTCGACTCCGAGCGCACGCAGCAAAATGCTGCCATGCTCCTCACCCGCCGCTTTGGTTGCGCATCCCTCGTTAAGGGTGGGCATCTTGTCAACGAGGCCAACGATGTACTGGCCGAACCCGCGCCACTCGATGACGAGGGCAACCATCTGGGAGATCCACTCACCACGTGGTTCCGCCACAAGCGCATCGAGACCGACAACACGCACGGCACCGGATGCACGCTCTCGTCCGCCATCGCCTGCGCGCTGGCTCAGGGCATGGATCTTGCCGACGCCGTCAACGCCGGCAAGGCATACCTGACAGGCGCTCTGGCCGCCGGCTTTGACATGGGCAAAGGCTCCGGCCCCGTCAACCACATGTGGCAGTATTAAGATTCGCAGTCCAAAGCCACCGCAAAGGCGCCCGTCCCCTTTGCGGTGGCTTGGGGTCGCGCTACTCTCCGAGCATCTCTTGGAGCTTGGCCGCCACGGCGTGACCCAGGATCTCATGGCTTTCGGGCATCATATGCAGATAGTCGATATCGCCCGGCTCGGCAAACTCCGCTGCATTCAAAAAGTCGCAGCCAAACTGCTCGGCTACGTGCGCATAGTATTCAGCAAAATGCTCCGAGGCCTCGACGGAACGCTCGTCAAAATCGGTCATATATACATCGGCGATTTGCGGCTTGATCTTGATAGGTGCCATCAGCAGAATACGCGGGCAGGGTGCAGCATTGGTCCAGGGAAATGCACGCACCGCGCGAATCAGCGCCATGGTGCCACGGGCAATATCGGAGGCCGTCACACCAAAGACCGTCTTGCAATCGTTGGTTCCCAGCATAATAACGATCGCATCCAGCGGCTTATGGGCCTCGAGCAGCATCGGCAGTGCGCGGATGCCGTTAAGATTGGTGTTCAGATGGCACATGTCGTCGCGTACCGTCGTGCGGCCGTTGAGGCCTTCTTCAATTACATGCCAGCCCTCGCCTAAGTCACGTTGGGCCACGCCGCACCAGCGCACATCCTGCGCATAGCGCACCGCGGTGCCGTCGCGCATGCCCGCCGGATCGTAACCATAGGTGTTGCTGTCGCCAAAGCATAGAACGTTTTTCATCGTAAGCCCCTCGCTCAGTAAAAAACCGACGGAAGCAGCCTCTCCCGCCGGCTCGACCCATCTGTCAGCACGTACCGATTACAGGTACTTGCGCCAGTCGTCCTCGTCCTCATCATCCTCGGTAGCAGCTTGGATCTGCTCGGCGGCGCGAGCTGCCGCAGCGCGAGCGGCAACCTGAGCATAGGACTCCTCGTTGCGCTCGGGGAAGTTTGCCAACACGTGCTCGAACTTGGCGAAGTCCTCGTCCCAGCGCGTAAAGGGCACGGCAAAGAAGACCTGCTTGACCTTGAAGTCGCCCGATGCGAGCTCCTTGCGGAAGAGCTCGGCCACGGCCTCGGCATCAAAGCCGTTGTTGTCGCAGCCCCATGCGCCCAGCACGAGCTTCTCGCGACCCAACTCGTCGCAGATGGCGAGCACAAAGCGAATGCGGTCGCGCAGGGCATCCAGCAGAGCATCGTCGCTCACACGGTACTCCTGGCGGGCACGCTTGACGTTGGGCGCGGCGGCCACGATCACGTCGGCATATGCGTGCACGTGGTTGCGGTCGAAGCGCACCGCAGGCACCACCAGCGCACGGTTGCGGT
>DAWEIC010000272.1:0-1794 GCA_052364855.1 Collinsella sp. | reverse complement strand
ATCGACGTTGCCGCCGTTGAGGCCAAGCTCAAAGACCCCGGCTCGACCATGAGCTTTGAGCCCCTGACCGAGGAGCGCATCGAGACCGACTCGACCTATGATGCCGGCACCACCACGCAACTCATGTGGGGCGCCCGCTCCGACGTTGGCTGTGTGCGCCCGCACAATGAGGATTCCTACCTGGTGCAGTCGCCGCTCTTTTGCGTATGCGACGGCATGGGTGGTCACGCCGCCGGCGAGGTAGCCTCTTCTATCGCTGTCGAGACTATAGCCAAGACGGCCCCACAGTCCGCCGACGCAGCACGCCTGGCCGCAGCCGTCGAGGCTGCCAACGCCGCCGTAATCGAGGCGGCCCTGAATGGCCTGGGCAAGCCCGGCATGGGCTGCACAGCCACTTGCGCCTATATCGAAAACGACACGCTCGCCATCGCCCACGTGGGTGACTCTCGCGCCTACCTGCTCCACGAGGGCACGCTCATCCGCGTGACCCGCGACCACTCCTACGTGGAGGAGCTCGTGGACGCCGGCGAGATCACGGCAGACGAGGCTCGCGTCCACCCCAACCGTTCGGTCATCACCCGCGCGCTGGGCTCGGACCCCGCCATGTATGCCGACCACTTCACTCTGCATATCGAGGAAGGCGACCGCCTGATCCTGTGCTCCGACGGCCTCTCGAGCATGATTCCCGATAGCGATATCGAGAACATCGCCACGCAGTCCTCAACCGCGCAAATCTGCGTCGACAACCTAGTGGACGCGGCGCTTGCCGCCGGCGGCCACGACAACGTGACCGTAGTAGTCGTTGACCTGGTTGACGATGGCGTCATGCGCGAGGCGCAACGCGTGCGTCGCCGCAACGTTACTATCGCCGCCATCCTGGCCCTCGTCTTTGTGCTGGCAGCTGGCATCTGGGCCTACACGGGTGTCACCGGCTCGTACTACCTGGGTACCTACCAGGGCAATGTCGCCGTCTGGCGCGGCCTGCCCGGCAAGCCACTCGGACTCAAGCTCCACTGGCTCGAAAGCGAAACCAGTATCAAGCTGTCCGACCTGCCCGAAGACACGCAAAACCGCCTCAAGGCGGGCATTCCGCAAACAAGTGTCGACGATGCGCAGGACACGATATCCAAGTACCGCCACCAGATCGACGAGGAGCAGACCCGCCAGGTGATCGACGCGCAAACGATTCGCGACAACACCAATCAGGGATCGACCTCCGAATCAGATTCCGAGAAAACCGCCGAACAGTCCGCCGAGGCCGAAGCCTCCGATAAGAACTAGAAAGGGAGTGCCGCTTATGAGTCGCCGCAACACCGAGCTGCTCTTGCTCATCGCCTCGGCGTTCCCCGTCATCCTGCTGTATGCGTTGTACGTCCTCACCGCGGGCGCTGCCATCTCCTTTGAGACGCTCGCCGTACCGATCGGCCTCTTTGCCGCCTTTGCCGCGGCCCACATTGCCGTGCGCATCTTGGCGCCCGGTGCCGACCCCGCCATCCTGCCCATCGTATTTATACTTTCGGGCATCGGCATCACGTTCGTGACGCGTCTCGCCCCCGCTCTCGCCATCTCACAGCTCATCATCCTGTTTGTCTCGGTGGCGCTCATGGTGGGAACGCTTGCACTAGTCAAAAACCTCGACGTGGTCATGCGCTACAAGTACACCTTTGGCATCATCGGCATCATCCTGCTGATGCTGCCTATCTTTATCGGCACCACGATCTCGGGCTCCAAGCTGTGGATTCGCATCGCGGGCTTTACCATCCAGCCCGGCGAGTTCGCCAAGGTCTTTATCGT
>DAWEIC010000271.1:0-1803 GCA_052364855.1 Collinsella sp. | reverse complement strand
GCGTTGCAGGTAAGCGGGCCAAACGCTGGGCTCGTCGCGTCGATACCCAGGCCGCGACCATAGGCATCCGCATGCACAAAGGCCAGGAACTTGACGAACTCGTGCTCGGCAGGCGTCAGCAGGCGCTCGTCGCGTGCACCAAACGCGTCCTCGGCCTCGCGCAGATACGACACGATCAGGCCGACGGCATTGATCGTCCCCTCGGGCATCGAGGCGTGACCGCCAATACCGTGGGCGAAAATCTGCACATGACCATTGTCGAGAGCCGTGATCTCCAGGCGGTCAGCATTCTCGACCGGCGCCGGCAGCTCATCGGCGGCAATCGCGAGCTCGCAGATAGACTGCGACGGAATGGCGTTGCTCGCCTCGGCACCGCTCCAGGACACAATGCGCCCGCCGTCGATCTTGGGGCTCACGAACGTCGCCCCAAACTGGCCCTTCTCAGCATTGCAGACCGGGAACTCGGCATCGGGCGTAAACAAAAAGTCGGGGTCTGCGTTGTTCTCCAGATAATGGTGAACGTCGGACATGCCCACTTCCTCATCGCAGCCCAGCAGCGCGCGGAAGGTGTAGCGCGGAACAATGCCGTGCTTGAGCAAGTAGGCGCCGGCGTAGAGTGACAATACCGCCGGGCCCTTGTCGTCAATCACGCCGCGACCGAGCAGCCAGCCCTCGCGGCGCTCCATGGTGAACGGGTCGGTGTTCCAGCCAGGGCCGGCGGGAACCACGTCCACGTGGCAGATAGTCGCGAGCTGTTTGTCGCCGCGGCCCGGGATATCGGCGATTCCCACATAGCCCTCGTCGTCGCTCGTCTGATAGCCGAGCTTCTGCGCGATGCCGAGCGCGCAATCGAGCGCGTCACGGACCGGGCGGCCAAACGGCGCGCCGGGCTCCGCATCGGCAGAAACTGCCACGGACGGATAACTCACCAGCTGCTCGATATCGGCGACGACATCCTCCCAGACCTCGTCGACATACTCGGCAACGCTCTGCTCCACCTGATTCATGGACGACCTCCTTACCAATGAGCGGCGAGCGTGCCCGCCCCTCACATCAAATACCTATATAGCGAAAAGTTTAGCAAGCTCGGCCACCGAGTGCACCACTGCATCGGCACCCGCCGCCTCGTGCTCGCCCGGCGCCGCCGCGCCCGAATAGATACCAATGCACGGCACGCTCATCGCGTGCGCGCCCTCGACGTCGTTAAAGCGATCGCCGATCATCACGGCATCGCCCGCGGCCGCACCCAAGGCCGCCAACGCGTCGCGGACCGAATCGGCCTTGGTCTCGCGCCCCTGCGGCGGATTCATGCCAACCACCGCCTCAAACTGAGAAAGTCCCAGCTCTCCCACCATGTCAACGCACTTTGCCTCCATGCGCGACGTCGCCACGGCCAAGCGCTTGCCCTGGGCGACCAACCCATCCAGCAGCTCGGGGATCCCGTCAAACACGGGATACTCCTCCGGTCCCAGCTCGTCAAAAAAGGCGCGGTACTCGTCGGCCACCACAAGCGACTCCTCGCGGGAGAAGCCATAAAAGTCGTGAAAACTCTTCCACAGGGGCGGCCCGATCATGCGACGCAGGTCACCCATCTGCGCCTCCGAAAACCCGCGTGCAGCCAGCGTCTTGCGCGTCGAGGTCATCACCGCCCGACCCGTATCGGCCACCGTGCCATCAAAATCAAACAGCACGACCGGCCGTTTGCATATCTCCAGCGCCTCCATCGGCATCCCTCTTCCCCAGTTGACGATTTCCACACCGACACTTCAAACTGTTGACTATTCAACAATTGAACCTAGAAAT
>DAWEIC010000270.1:0-1820 GCA_052364855.1 Collinsella sp. | reverse complement strand
ACGACGTCCGCCGCGACCATCCCGAGCATCCCGAGACCGAGTACGAGTGCCGCACGCGCGAGATGGGTGCTGTCGCCTACGGCATTTGTGCCACACCCGGCGAAAAGCCTACCGAAGAGCAACTCGCAGCAGGCCGAGCGCAGGAGCAAAGCCTTGCCTGCTACCTGCCCGATAACCTCGATGAGCTTACCTATGTGCCCCTCGGCATGGAAGAGGCCGTCGAGAACTTTAAAAACCGCGCCCGCAAGGGCAAGAAGCGTCTGCCGCAAGAGTCCTAGGGGCTTCTGATGGTCGCGACGTCGGCAAACAAGCGCGAATAGGCGCCGGCGAACGACCCTCAAGCCTAAGTGAGTAGACTTTTTTGCAATAGCCAAGCACAACCCGCGTAGCGAAAAATAAAACCGCAGGTAGAGCCCTTGTGCAAAAGCCATGTGCTCGCGACATCGCAAAAAGTCTACTCACTTAGCTGGCAACCGCACCAAACGGCCGGGCAGAACGCCCATTTCCTGCATTTTCTCGCGCGCTGGCACCCCGCGCCGCTGCTACGCCATAATAGTTGGCGGACAAACGGCGAGAGAAAGCAACCACATGGCACAGACCACGACAGATACTTCCGCCAGCACCGTTTCTGGCGCCGGCGCCGCCAGCTCGTTCTCGGGCGGCACGGGAACCGAAGCCGAATTCGGCTCGCTCGGCGCGCTCTCCCCCACCTGGTGGGAGCCCGAGGATGGTAGCGAGCCCGAACCATGGCTCACGCCCGATCAGGCCTTCGAACGCTTCTTTGAATGGACAAGCGACCGCGGTATTGAGCTGTGGGACCACCAGGAAGAGGCCCTCATGGATCTAGCCGCCGGTGACCATGTCATTTTGGGAACACCGACCGGATCGGGCAAGTCGCTTGTCGCGCTAGGCATGCTCTTTATGGGCATGGCACAGGGCAAGCGCTGTTATTACACGGCCCCCATCAAGGCTCTGGTCAGCGAAAAGTTTTTCGACCTTGTGCAGGTGCTCGGCCGCGATAACGTCGGCATGATCACCGGCGACACGCATATCAACACCAAGGCGCCCGTCATCTGCTGCACGGCAGAAATCCTTGCCAACGATGCACTGCGCGAGGGCGAGGGCGCCGACGTGGGCTGCGTCGCCATGGACGAGTTCCACTATTTTGCCGACCCCGACCGCGGCTGGGCCTGGCAGGTGCCACTGCTCACCCTGCCTCACACGCAATTCATGCTCATGAGCGCCACGCTCGGCGATGTCACTGCCATCGCCGCCTCACTCGAGGAACACACCGGCGCTACCTGCGACCTGGTCGTCGATGCCCCACGCCCCGTGCCGCTGAGCTACGACTACGTGACGACCTCCCTCGAGGGCACCGTCGAGCTCGCGATGCGCGGCGGAGAGGCCCCGCTCTATATCGTGCACTTTAGCCAGGATGCCGCCCTTGCGACGGCACAGTCGCTCGCCAACTTTGGCATTGCCAGCAAGGAGCAGCGCGAGGCCATCAAGGAGGCGGCCAAGGGCACGAGCTTCTCGACGGCCTTCGGCAAGATCCTCAAGCGTTTGCTTGGCTGCGGCGTCGGCGTGCACCACGCCGGTATGCTGCCGCGCTATCGCCTACTGGTCGAACGCCTGGCGCAGCAGGGCCTACTGCCCGTCATTTGCGGCACCGACACACTCGGCGTCGGTATCAACGTGCCCATCCACACCGTGGTGCTCACCGCGCTCACCAAGTTCGACGGTTACAAGATGCGTCGTCTGCGCGCCCGCGAGTTCCACCAGATTGCCGGTCGCGCCGGCCGCTCGGGCTTTGACACCGA
>DAWEIC010000269.1:0-1827 GCA_052364855.1 Collinsella sp. | reverse complement strand
TTGCAAGATACGCGAACGCCGCCCTCGCCGCTCAAACCGACGCCGCCTTTCTCGACTCTGCCGAGAGCTACTACGCGCTCATGGGCGAAGGCTTCCAATCCGGGTCCATCGTGGGAGACCGAGAGACCAATGACGCAGACCTCGCGTATTGCCGTGCCCTGAGCAGCTCCGGCATCACGGATATCCCGGCCTCCGCAAACGACCTGCCGTTCCTCTCCTTCCTGCCCTACGCCATTGCCCAGGCGCCGTCCTTCCTTCCCTTCATCCCCTTCCTTCTCTCGTCGATACTCGTGCTCGGCGCCACAAGGCCCGGGACCCTGGCGGCAAAGGCGCCCGTGCCCAAATTCCGGCGCCTTATCCAGATCGTGTTTTCGATAATCGCCGCGGGGACCGCGATGCTCCTCGCCGGCCTCGCACCCGGGGGCATTTACGCCTTGGTCCTAAACGGCTTCGGGCAGATCGGGTACCCGATCGCCTTCTTCCATAACGGCGCGCTCACTACCACGACCGCGGGAAACGTCTTCACGACCATACTTCTCGCGCTGCTCGCGGGCGGAACCTTGATATCCGTTTGCTCCGCCGTCCTATCGACCGCAACGAGGCGCGTCCTCGCGGGCCCCCTTACCTCCGCGCTGCTTGTCGCGGCCCCGGCATTCCCGTTACTGTCCGATTCGGCACTAGGGCATAACGCCGCGCTCAATCTCCTGCCGCTGGGCGTGTTCTCGCCTATCGAGGCAACGGGCTACGTAGGATGCTTCCCGACAGAATTCATTGGCTCCGGTTCAGGCAGCGCGTCGATGCTTGCCGTGGCCCTGGCATACGTCGCGGTCTTTTTCGCGGTCGGCGCCGTTGCGACACGTTCCCCCAAACAGCCTGGACCCGCGAAAAAGCACCATGGGCTCGAGCTTCTGGACGCGAGCGTGGGATACGGAAGCACGACGATACTTTCAATCGGGTCGCTTTTCCTGAGCCCGGGAACGGCGGCGGGCCTCATTGCTCCCAACGGCTCGGGGAAAACCACCCTTCTTGAAGCGCTGTCGGGCCAATTTCCCACCCGCATCCGCTCGGGAAGCCTGGTGGCAGACGGAATCAGCCAACGTCGATCAGCCGAATTCGCAGAACTCGTCTACCTGAGCTCTTCGGGCGGCGCGGATCTCTATCCCACGCTATCGGCCATCGAGCACCTTGCTTTCGTTAGGGAGGCGTGGAAATCGGCCGCCGACATCGACTCGCTCTGCGACTCCCTCGGAATCTCCCCATATCTCGACAAGCCGACCCGTAAACTCTCGACAGGGATGAAGCAGCAGGTAAAGCTTGCCATGGCGATAGCGACCGGTTGCCCGTACCTTATCCTCGATGAACCGCTGAACGGCCTCGATCCGGGAAAGCGGAAAACCTCCTGCGACGCGATGCGCAGCGAGGTGGCGCGGGGACGCAGCGTGCTCATCTCAAGCCATCTGCTCGACGACCTGGCAGACCTCACCAACTCGTTCTACTTCATCGAGGCCGGCACGCTCGTGGAAAAGATCGAGTCGTCCTCGCAGACGCTCAAGCGGGAATACCTCGATACATACGAGGGAGGCGAATGACATGAAACTATTTGAACAGCTGAAGCCCAATGCGTCGCGCATGGCTGTCTACGCCATCCTCGTGGCAACGGCTTTATGCGGAATCGCGGCACCCGTCTATGCGCTCAACGGGGAGAAAGGCGATGTCGAACCCGCGTACATGGCTTCGACGGTTAAGGACCGGTACAAAGCCTTCTCTGGAGACACGTTTTACGTAGCAGAGTACGACACGACCTACCGTCAGCTTCGCTACAACAAG
>DAWEIC010000268.1:0-1833 GCA_052364855.1 Collinsella sp. | reverse complement strand
TCGCACACGGCCACCTGCATACCCAGGCAAATGCCCAGATACGGAATCTTGTGCTCACGGGCAAACTCGGCCGCGAGGATCTTGCCCTCCAGGGCGCGCTTGCCAAAGCCGCCGGGGACCAGGATGCCCGAGGCGTCGCCCAGAACCTCGGAGACATTCTGCTCGTCGAGGCTCTCGCCGTCGACCAGCTGGACGTCCACATGGCGATCGTAGAAGACGCCCGCATGGTGCAGGGCCTCGATAACCGACAGGTACGCATCGGGCAGCTGCGTGTACTTACCCACGACGGCGATCTTCACCTTGTCGGCGTGATGGTTGGCGTGATTCTGTTTGCGCAGGAACTCGTTCCACTCGCTCATGTCGCGCTCACGCGGATCCAGACCCAGGCGTTCGCAAATGCGCAGGTCAAAGTCCTGCTCGGCAAGCAGCTGCGGAACATCGTAAATGCTCGCGCAGTCCTCGTTGGTAAAGACGCAATCGGTGTCGACGTCGCAGAAGCTTGCGATCTTTCCGCGGATAGCGTCATCGATATGGTGGTCGGAGCGCAGCACGATGATATCGGGCTGGATGCCAAAGCTGCGGAGCTCCTTGACGGAATGCTGCGTGGGCTTGGTCTTGACCTCGTGGGCGGCGGCGATATAGGGAACGAGCGACACGTGGATGTAGCAGACGTTCTCGGGGCCGGCCTCCTTGCGGTACTGGCGGATGGCCTCGACAAACGGCTGCGACTCGATGTCGCCGATCGTGCCGCCCAGCTCGGTGATGACTACATCGGAGCCGGTCTGCTCCTCGATGCGGCGGAACTTGTCCTTAATGGCATTGGTGACGTGAGGAATCACCTGCACGGTACCGCCCAAAAAGTCGCCGCGACGCTCGCGGGCGATCAAGCTCTTATAGATGGCGCCGGTCGTAAAGTTGGAATCGCGGGTCAGGTTCTCATCAATAAAGCGCTCGTAATGACCCAGGTCCAGGTCGGACTCGTAACCATCCTCGGTAACGAAGACCTCACCATGCTGGAAGGGGCTCATGGTACCGGGGTCGACGTTCAGATACGGATCGGCCTTCTGCATCGTTACTTTGTAGCCACGCGACTTGAGCAGACGGCCCAGCGAGGCCGCGGTGATACCCTTGCCCAGGGACGAAACCACGCCACCGGTTACGAACACATGCTTGGTCATATTGAGTTACCTGCGCTTCCCGTAGAAGTTGTTTATCCACATCTTACGGGTCTTCATTGTAATACTCGCGCCGCGGACCGTTCGCAATTTTTCTCGCGTGCGATTGCATTTCTCAATCTTGAAACAAAACGCCGCCCGGTTTCCCAGGCGGCGTCGCTATGGCAAGGGTTACATGCTGCTATCGATCAGCAACCTCGTCCTCAAGCATTTCTTGAACGAGCATGCCGGTACGGACGCCCTCAAGATACCACTCGCCACGTTCGGTGAGGCAAATGCCATTTGCAAGCTGACCGCCGTCGTCGCTATAACGCGAGACGACATCAATCATGCCTTCGGAATCCAAGCGATCGATTGCGGCGCGGGCACGATACGGCGAAACCCCCACGCGCTCGGCAAGCGTTTTGCGCGAGAAACCATACGGCCCGCCATTGTCTTCGGTTTGCTGGTCGATCTCCATCAACACCAGCACCTCGACACGCTTCATATCGTTGACACTCGCACGACCCTTGCCCGCCATAGCAGCCTCCTCAAACCGAGCACGAGCATCTAACGCGCCGTGCGCGACCGACACACCTCACGATGGCAGGTAATATCCATCATGCGGCATCCCGCTAAGGATGAAACAGTTACGGTTATTGTATACCGCTCAAATTGT
>DAWEIC010000267.1:0-1852 GCA_052364855.1 Collinsella sp. | reverse complement strand
GCGATGGTGCGCATAATGTCGATCTTGTCACCATCGCGCACGATATCGCAGAAGCATCGTGTACGCTCGTCGAGTTGTGCCGGCAGGCGAAAGTCGCTGTGATAGGCGATGCTCGCTCGGATGAGCTCGTCATGCGCACCGGTTTCGATAAAGTCACGGATGTTTGTCGTGGCGGGTGCATCGGCGGGATTCTCGCCAAAGAGGACCTCGATGCCCAGCGTCGCATGGCCCATGCTCTCGGCGTCCTTAAAGGTGTCCCAGCGTCGCAGCTGCTCAAAGCGGCCCATATCGTGTAGCAGGCCGCAAAGCCATGCCAGGTCAATATCTTCTGACGACCAGCCCTGCTCGCGCGCTACGGCATCGCATGCCTCGGCCACGTGGTACGTATGCTCGATTTTGAGCGCGATGCGTGGGTTGGTGGCGTCGTAGGCATCGGTGTAGCTTTTGAAGGCCGCGCGCGCCCGGTCTCGATCGATAACTGTCATAATGACTTCCTAAAAAGTTGTGTCTTTCGATCCGGTGGCAATTGTAGGTGAACTCGGTTGCTGCCGGATGATGATTCTGCCGTGTCGCTACATGCGGCTCGGAGACCTTGTCAGGATGAGAAACGTATGGTGCTCAAAATCGTTAGAACCGTCTGGCCAGTGATGCTTACCTATGTGGCAATAGGCGCGCCGTGCGGAATGATCATGGGGCAGACGGGAATGGAGCCCTGGATGGTCTTTGCTCTAAGCAGTACGTTTGTGACGGGCAGCGGCCAGTTTATGATCTGCAACCTGTGGCTGGCGGGTGTGCCTGCAGCATCGATCGTCGCGAGCGTTGCCGCCATCTCCTCGCGTTTTGCGCTTTACTCGGCATCGATCGCACCGCATCTGAGGGGTGCCTCGAAGCGTCAGACGCTGGCTGTTGCCGCGACACTTACCGAGGAGGCATATGGCATCTCGCTTGCCAAGTTGGTTGAAGGGGAGGATTGGGGCCCGCGCGAGTCCTTTGTGCTCAACGTGATCCTCATCGCAACATGGGGCGTTTCGTGTACGATGGGCGCCATCGTCGGCGCCGTTGTCGATGTTCCCACCGCCATTGCAGCCTTTGTCTGCACCTCGCTCTTTATCTGCCTGCTCTTTTCGCAGCGGCTGTCGCGCGGTAACGTTGTCGCGGCGGTTTCGGGCGCGGTGTCCGTCGCCGTATGCAAGTTCTTGGGCCTCGCGAATATTGCCGTGCCGGCAAGCGTCGTGGTCGGCATTGCCATTGCGCTGGCGTGCGATGCTGTATTTGACGGAAGAGGTGCCCGCGATGCCCGCTAACGAGTTCTTGGTTCTGTGGCTATCGTCGTGGGCTGCTATCGCGTTCTTTCGCATCGCGCCGGCGTTCGCCTTGCGCGGGCGGACCCTGTCGCCCCGCATTACCGAGGCCCTGGGCTATATCCCGCCCGCTGCCTTTGCCGCGCTGGTCGCCAACGACTTGGTGAACCCCGGCGCGTTCGACGCGGGACTCTGGCCTGCCTTGGTTCCCTGGATTGCGGCCACCGGCGTCGTGGCGGTGGCAATCAAGACAAAGTCGATGTTGTGGTGCTGCGTTTCGGGCATCGTGTTCTATATCGTTTTGAGCCTCGTATAGGAGCAGGACGCGTTATCGTCCCGGCCTAACGAATCGAATTTTTCACCGAGCTGGTCTATTTCTTCTGGTACCATGGTCAAACTTTACTGTAGCAAAGCGTGACGTGGGCTTTTGTTCTGCGTCAGCGGAAATGGGGGTTTCATGGCACAGGAAGCGACCGCCAACGAGCAAAAGAAATTCAAGGTCCCGCGTATCCCGGGTGACATCATGATCTATCCCATGATCGTTGGCCTTT
>DAWEIC010000266.1:0-1869 GCA_052364855.1 Collinsella sp. | reverse complement strand
GATCGCGTGCCGAATGTTGGTGTAAGGGCCGCTTCCCTGGCCGTAGAAAGCAGGAAGCGGTTATCGCCTAGAATCTTAATTGCTGAAGTTAGGATTCGAAGAAAGGCAATAACCGCATATGGACACGATACACGAAATGACGGCCGATGCGGCCCTGATGCCGCGATTCGACGACGGCATGGTGAACATGACGGAGCTGATCAGGGTCATGGCCGAGTCGCTCGTCAACGAGATCATGGACGCCCAGGCCGACGAGGCCTGCGAGGCCGGCAACCAGAGAAACGGATACCGCGAGCGCAGGCTCACCACCAGCGTGGGGACCATCAACCTCAGGATCCCGAAGCTGCGCGCGGGGAGCTACTTCCCGGAGGACCTGATCGAGCGCTACTCGCGCGCGGACCGCGCGGTCGTCGCCGCGGTCTCCGAGATGGTGACCAACGGCGTGTCCACTAGGAAGGTGAAGCGCGTGGCGCAGTCCATGGGCATAGACCGAATGAGCGCCAGCCAGGTGTCGAGGATGTGCTCGTCGCTGGACGAGTCGGTCGCCGACCTGCAGGAACGCGACCTGTCCGACGTCGCCTACCCCTACATCTGGCTCGACGCCACCTACATCAAGTGCAGGGACGCCGGCCGCGTGCAGTCCACCGCGCTCGTGACCGCCATCGGCGCCGGCTCGGGCGGCTACAGGCGCCTGCTCGGCCTCGACGCCATCGACACCGAGTCCTACGACGGCTGGAAGTCGTTCCTGCTGTCGCTGCGCGCTCGCGGGGTCGACGGCGTCATCTGCGTCACCAGCGACGCCCACGAGGGCCTCAAGCGCGCGATACAGGAGGTCTTCCCCGGCGCCGCATGGCAGCGCTGCATCGTGCACCTGATGCGCAACGCCGCCGGCAACGCGCCGACCAGGCAGAAGAGGGGCGCGGTGCTGGGCATCCTGAAGGCCGTGTTCGCCGAGCGCGACCCCGACCTCGTGCGCGAACTCTACCAACTGGCCACCGAGCAGATCGAGGGCTTCTGCCCCAAGGCGGCCGAGGTGCTCGAGGAGGCCGAGGCCGACGCGCTGGCCTACCTTGACTTCCCCTACGAGCACCACGTCAGGCTGCGCACCAACAACGTGCAGGAGCGCGCCAACCGCGAGCTCAAGCGCCGCAGCCGCGTGGTGCAGGTCTTCCCCAGCAGGAAGTCCCTCATCAGGATGATGGGGGCCGTGTTCTCGGAGATGGACGAGGACTGGGCGGGCCGCCGCTGGTTCAGCGACGACTCAATCGGCAGGGCCGTGGAGGGCGCCAGGGTGAACGCGCCCGCGCCCGCCTACGAGGGCACCGCCGCCGAGCATGCGGACAGGATAATTGCGCTCGTGGTGGCCGACAACCCGATTCCCGGCAGGAAGGCGGCGTAGCATGCGCTAGAATGACGGCATTCTAGGTGATTCTCGGCTCCTCGGGCAGCCTGCGGCTACCCTCGAGAACCGAGCTCTACACCAACATTCGCGACACTACCTTTAAAAAGGAGTTATACGCAGGGCTAAATATCGTTCCACATGAAATAGGCTGGGAAGCAGCGATAATTGCCGCAGATATCGTAATTGGCGATTATGGATCAGTTACAAACTATGGTGCCTCAATAGGCAAACCGGTTTTAAGATATGAGCCGAGCGAAGATAGCGTCCCCAAGGGGATTGCTATAGCTGAACATGCAAATATTAATTCAATACCTATAAAGAACAGCTATAAGGCTCTTACGGTAATTAGAGCCTTGGAAGCTACACCATTACAAACAAATCGCTTGGAGCCAACAGCTTTTGCAAACGTTGGACACTCATTAGAATCGATTCAACACTTGGTATATTCGATACTAGGAATAAAGGTT
>DAWEIC010000265.1:0-1871 GCA_052364855.1 Collinsella sp. | reverse complement strand
TGGTATTTTGCTGCGTCGGAGAGCACGCACGACTACGCCGTCTGCCTGCATGGATATACCAACGAGCCCATCGGTATGGCCCGATACGCCAAACGATTCCATGACCGCGGCATGAACGTACTCGCACCCGCCGCCCGTGCCCACGAGCGCTCCGGCGGCGACTATATCGGCATGGGCTGGCCCGAGCGCCTCGACATCGTCGCATGGATCAATCAAATCGTTCAGGCTGACCCCGAGGCGCGCATCCTGGTCTTTGGCGAGTCGATGGGCGCGGCAACCGCCATGAACGTCGCGGGGGAATCTCTGCCCGCAAACGTGAAATGCATTATCGAGGACTGCGGCTATACGAGTGTTTGGGACGAGTTTTCTCTGCAGCTCAAGGACGTGTTCGGCCTGCCCAGCTTTCCCTTGCTCGATGTAGCAAACTTGGTGTGCAACGTGCGCGCAGGCTACGACTTTCATAAGGCGAGCAGTGTGGAGCAACTCAAACACGCGACGGTTCCCATGCTGTTTATCCACGGCGACCAGGACACCTTTGTACCGTACAGTATGCTCAACCAAAACTACGACGCGTGCGCCAGCAAGGTCAAGCAAAAGCTCACCATCCATGGCGCCACCCACGCCAAGAGTGCGCAAGTTGACCCCGAGCTCTACTGGAACACAGTCGACAACTTCCTCGACGAGTATTTTTAGGTAAAAAGCAACGTCTGGGGCTTTATCTGGCCCCCTATTTTCGGAAGTATGCGGCAAAATCTGGAACTGCCGACCAGACCGCAGTTTTACCAACAATTTATCAGGGGTTTTGTTGCCAAAAAACGTCGTGTGCTCGGCGATCTCGAAATTTGCCGCATACTTCCGAAAAGCCGCCCGTGGACACTGTGCTCACGGGCGGCCTTTGCTAACGTTGCGCCACAAAAGCGCTTGATATGTCCAATAGACAGGTGCTACTTGACCTCGATGAGCTCGTACTCGCTCGTGCCCAGGCCGATCTTCTCGGCATGCGCGATGCACGCGCGCCAGTCGGTATCGGGATGCGTGATGCAGAAGGGGTCGTGCGCCTGCTCGCCCTCCAGATGCTCGTGGTTGTGCTCCATCTTGGCCGCGCTATCGGTGAGCTCGGTGTTGGGCAGCGGCTCGGACGCCATGACGGCGTCGGCGCAGGCCTGATCGATGGCGACCGGGTCGAAGCTCGCGAACATGCCGATGTCGTTGACGATAGGCGTATCGTTTTCGGGATGGCAATCGCAGTTGGGGCTGATATCCATAGCAAGCGAGATATGGAAGCTCGGGCGGCCGTCGACGACAGCCTTCGTGTACTCGGCGATCTTGCAGTTGAGCACATCGGCCGCGGCGTCATAGCCGGGCTTGATGCAGTCCTGGTTGCATGCCGCAATGCAGCGGCCGCAGCCCACGCAGCGATCGTGGTCGATAGCGGCGACGTGAACCGTGCGGGTGTTACCGTTGGCAAGCTCGCGCTCGCGGGTATCGTCGAACGAGATAGCGTTGTGCGCGCAGATCTTTTCGCAGGCACGGCAGCCAATGCAGTGCTCGGTCGCGACGTTCGGCTTGCCGGCGGCATGCTGCTCCATCTTGCCGGCACGGCTGCCGCCTCCCATGCCCAGGTTCTTCATGGCGCCGCCAAATCCGGCCTGCTCATGGCCCTTAAAGTGGGTGAGGCTGATCACGATGTCGGCGTCCATGAGTGCCTGGCCGATCTTGGCCTCGTGCACGTACTCACCGCCCTCGACCGGAACGAGTGCCTCATCGGTGCCCTTGAGGCCGTCGGCGATGATAATCTGACAGCCCGTGGCATACGGGGTGAAGCCGTTCTGGTAGGCGGTGTCGATGTGCTCGAGCGCGTTTTTGCGGCT
>DAWEIC010000264.1:0-1911 GCA_052364855.1 Collinsella sp. | reverse complement strand
AGCTTAACGTCCATGGCCTCGGTCTTGGCCTCGGCGATGTCGTCGGCAAACTCCAGTGACTTCATCATGGTCTCGACGGCGTCCTTGTGTTCCTCGACGTTGTCGATGCGCACGTACACGCTGCCGCCGTCAACGTCGGTGAAGTACTCGGTCGTCACGCCGCCCGAGTGCGTAAAGTAGGCGCTGCGCCAGGTCTTGCCGTTGTACTTAACGGGATCGCTCTCGGTCCATCCGGAGTTGGCCTTCCATTTGGCCTCGTAGTCGAACAGCTCGTCAGCGTTCTTGTCAGAGTCGAAGACAGGGATGAAGCGATCGCTGGCGTGCTCGCTCTCGGTGAACTTAAACTGGGCCCTGTCGGCCGTGTCGCCTGCGACGTCTGTGATTTCGACGCCCTCGGGGACTTCGACCTTAAACCAAATGAAGTCGGTCCTCATATCCACGGCTGGTTTTTCTGCTCCGCCGCCACCGCCACTTCCGGTAGCGCCGCCGTTTCCGCCACAACCCACCAGGGCAACCGCGGCAAAGAGACTGATGCAGAGGGTGAGAATCGCAAAGGCCTTCTTTTTCATGGTCGTGTCCTCCTCGATCTGTAATCGTCCATGGATTACCTGCCTTTACTGTACGCGTGGACGGCTCGCTAGGGTGGGCCATGTGTCCCATTCTGGGGGCTGGAATTGCGCCGACAAGTGGCAATATGTGCGGTCGCAAAAGAGGGGAGGGCCGATGCTGTCGGCCCTCCCCGGGGTGAGGTGCCCGTTGATTTAATGGGGCGCGCGTGCGTGGGCGTTGCCCCAACAGGTTCCTTGTTTATAGATATGCCTCAGTTTTTGACGTCCGGAAGTCTCGAAAGGTGGGCCATGTGTTCCATGTTTGCGGTGCCGACGCCTATCGTTCGTCATAGAAATCCGCGATGGCCAGGTGCGCTGACGCTTGAGTACTTATGGGCTAGACTTAGCACCATTATGTGATCGATGCGGTCGGTCGGCGGTTGCCACCCGACCGATGCATACGACTTGAAGGTGCATGCGTATGAGCCAAGAGATGATGGACAAGACCTGCCGCGGGTTTGCCGAGGCGCTGGCCGCGCGCGAGCCGGTTCCCGGCGGTGGCAGCGCGAGCGCCTTTGTGGGCGCGCTGGGCGCCTCGCTGTGCGGAATGGTTGCCCGCTACGGTGCGGCCAATCCCGCGCTTGCTGATCGTGCGGATGGCCTGACGAGCGCATTTGCCCAGGCGGATGAGTTGGCGCAGGAGCTTGTGGGCCTGGTTGCCGAGGATGTTCGTGCATACGGCCAGGTATCTGCGGCATACGGTATTCCTCGTGATGATCCGGCTCGACCTGCGGCGATTCAGGATGCGCTGCATGTGGCCGCTATGCCGCCGTATCGCATTATGGATGCCTGCGGGCGTGCGCTGGCGCTACTCGAGGACATGGCCGACAAGGGTTCGCGTCAGCTGCTGTCCGATGTGGCGTGCGGCGCCGTATTCTGCCGCGCCGCCATGCAGGGCGCGAGCTTGACGCTCTTTGCGAACACCACGTCTATGAAGGATCGTGCACGCGCCGAGGAGCTCGAGACGGCGTGTGATGAGTTGCTCGACACATGGTTGCCGCGCGCCGATGCGCTGGCGCGCCGCGCCTCCGACGCTGCAAGAAAGAGGGGATAGCCATGGCTGAGCTACTGAAGGGTGCTCCCGTCGCCCGCGCTTTGACTGAGGAGCTCGCTGCCCGCTGCGCTGCGCTGCGCGAACGCGGTGTTGTTCCGACGCTTGCTATCGTGCGTGTGGGTGAACGCGAGGACGACCTATCCTACGAGCGCGGCGCCCTTAAACGCTGCGAAAAGGTTGGCATCGAGGCGCGTCGCGTGTTGCTTCCTGCCGGTGTTTCGCAAGACGAGCTGTTGACGGCCATCGAGG
>DAWEIC010000263.1:0-1920 GCA_052364855.1 Collinsella sp. | reverse complement strand
AATCTCGGCCGACTATATTTGGCTAAATTATTCCGGCGCTAACAGCGCAGCAGGCCGGCTACTTCGCCGGCAAGGGTTATGGTGCCGGCTGCTACGAAGGGCTCGTTGGCTGCATCGAAGGCCGCGAGGGCCTCGGATACGCTGGGGTACACGCCCACGAGCTTGTCGGCATCAACGAGGGCGGCGAGCTCCTCTGCCGGCAGGGCGCGATCGGAATCGGTCTGGGTCACGACCACGCGGGGGAACGCCGGAACCAAAACGTCAACGATACCCGCCACGTCCTTGTCAGCCAGCGCGGCACACAGCAGCGTGGGGCGGTTCTTCACGCACGGATCGATCTCGTCCAGCGCGCTCACAAAGTTCTCGCAGCTCTGAGGGTTATGGCAGGCGTCGATCAGCTTGAGCGGTTCAGTTCCCAGTACATCAAATCGGCCCGGCGTGGGGCAGCCCATAAGCGACGCATCGAGCTTATCATGATCGAGCTCTCGACCCAGATACCCCTCGCACAGCATAATCGCGCACGCAGCATTCTGCGGCTGATAGGCCGGCTTGACCATGCTCGACGTATAGATCGCACGCGGCGTGGTGCAGCTAAACTCAACCGTGTCGCCCACATGCTCCGGCACCTTGGTCGTGGCATGGTTCACCACGAGCGGCACGACGCCGCACTCGCGACAACGGGCATCCATCACGCGCTGAACACTCGCCTCGTGCGTGCCCTCGCCCAGCACAACCAGGCGTCCGGGCTTAATGACCGCAGCCTTCTCCCCCGCAATGGCCTCGAGCGTATCGCCCAAAATACGTGTGTGATCGAGCCCAATGCCCGTAATGGCAACGGCCACGGGATCGGTCGCACTCGTAGCATCCCAGCGTCCGCCCATGCCAACCTCGAGTACGGCAACATCCACCGCGGCCTCGGCAAACACTACAAGCGCGGCAGCCGTCAGCAGGTCAAACGGCGTGATGGTATAGGCGCGCTCCCCCGCCGCCACACGGTGCGCATTCACCCGACGCCCCGCCTCAACAGCGGCAGAAACGCCACGAGCAAAGGCCTCGTCGCTCACAACGCGCCCGTCAACCTCCATGCGCTCGGGATAGCGCACCAGCTGTGGCGACGTATACAGCGCGGTCTTGAGCCCCTCACCACGAAGAATGGCAGCCGAAAAACGCGTAGTCGAAGTCTTGCCATTGGTACCGGCAACCTGAATGCAATCGAAATACTCGTCCGGACGCCCCAGCTCATCGAGCATATCGACAACCGTCTCAAGCAGAGGACCAGCATCCCCAGAAATCCGCCCCGTATCAGCAGCCAGCCCAACAGCCTCACCAAACGAAAGCAACTCAAACGAGAAAGGAACGACATACGACCCAGAACGCTTAGCCATAACCCAAAGTCCCCCAATAACAGAAAAAGAGGCCCACCAAAAAGAATGAGCCCCTCGCGTTGACAATATCAGACTTTATCCGCTTGCAGCAAGATCAAGGCCACAACCAGGTGGCCCTAACCTACCAGTTGCAAGCAGCCATGTAACCGCACTAGGAGCGGCCCGACGCTTTGCTCGATACAAGTTCCGCACGCAAAGGACAGCACTTAATGTGCTGTCCGTCTTGCGCAGGACTGTCCGCAGTAGCGAGCAAAGCGTCGGGACGCGCCCCTCAGCGCAATTTACGAGAAGTCAGCAACCTGAGCAGTCAGCGCCGCCAGGATCTCCTTGAGCTCAGCTGCACGGTCCCTCTTCTTCTGGACCACCGCAGGCGCGGCCTTGGCCACAAAGCCCTCGTTGGCGAGCGTCTTCTCGCAGCCGGCGAGCTCCTTCTGCGCCGCGGCGATCTCCTTCTCAAGACGCGCCTTCTCGGCCGAAAGATCGACCTTGCCCTCGAGCACCACAAAGACCTCGACGCCGCTGTCGACCACGGCGA
>DAWEIC010000262.1:0-1930 GCA_052364855.1 Collinsella sp. | reverse complement strand
GCCTTTGAGCTTGCCCGCGAGCACGGCTTTTACTTTGTGGGCGCGCACCCCATGGCGGGCACCCAGTTCTCGGGCTACGCTCACTCCTGTGCCGACCTGTTCCAGGGCGCGCCGCTGGTACTCGTGCCGCCCGCGGTGGACGATGCGCTCAAGCTGGAGCTTTTGGGCCAGGTGCGCGAGATGGTGCGCCCCTTGGGCTTTGGCAAGTTCAGCGTGACCAGCGCCGCAGAGCACGACCGCGTCATCGCCTTCACGAGCCAGCTTGCGCACGTGGTATCCAACGCCTACGTCAAAAGCCCCACTGCCCAGGTCCACCACGGCTTTTCGGCCGGCAGCTACCGCGATCTCACCCGCGTGGCGCACCTCAACCCGCAAATGTGGTCCGAGCTCATGATCGACGACGCTGACGCGCTCGCCTTCGAGATCGACCATCTGATCGAGTCGCTTGGCGCCTACAGCCGAGCGCTCAAGAACCGCGACCAGCGCTATCTGGAGAATCTTCTTGCCGAGGGCGACCGCATTAAGCGCGCGCTCGACGACGAGGCCTCCCACTAGACCACCTATCACGCCAGGTCGAAAGGACCGAAGCTTATGGCGATTACCATCGATATCGACACCGCACGCCCCTACCAGGTGCATGTTGGCACGTTTTTGCTGGAGCAGGCGGGACCGCTCGTGCGCGCCACTGCCGGCGGCACCAAGGCCGTCATCGTTACGGACACCAACGTGGG
Source organism: Collinsella sp. (assembly GCA_052364855.1). GTDB lineage: Bacteria > Actinomycetota > Coriobacteriia > Coriobacteriales > Coriobacteriaceae > Collinsella. Next base: position 1,199 of record DAWEIC010000262.1, on the reverse strand, counting down.
CCCACTCTACCAGATGCCCGTTAAGCAGAGCCTGGAGGCGTCAGGCTACGAGGTGAGCATCTGCACCTTCGAGGCCGGCGAGGCCCATAAACGCGCCGAGACCTACGTTGCCATTTTGGAGTTTGTGGCCGAGCACGAGCTTTCGCGCTCCGACGTGATCGTGGCACTCGGCGGCGGCGTCGTGGGCGACGTGGCGGGCTTTGTGGCCGCCACCTACATGCGCGGCTGCAAGTTTGTGCAGATCCCGACGAGCCTGCTCGCCATGGTGGATTCGTCGGTGGGCGGCAAGACCGCCATCGATCTGGCTGCCGGCAAGAACCTGGCCGGCGCCTTTTGGCAGCCGAGCGTGGTTATCGCCGACGTGGGGTGCCTGGCCACCCTCACTCCCGAGCAGTTCGCCGACGGCTGCGGCGAGGTCGTCAAGCACGCCGTGATCGCCGACCCGGAGCTCTTCGCCGAGCTGGAGAAGACCCCGCTCACGCTGGAGCTGCTCAACCGCGATGTGGCCCGCGTAGCGCTCATCATCGCCCGCAATATCGACATCAAGCGCGCCGTGGTCGTCGCCGACGAGCGCGAAAACAACCAGCGCAAGCTCCTCAACTTTGGACACAGCGCCGGGCACGCCGTCGAGGCCTGCGAGCACTTTGAGCTCGGGCACGGCAACTGCGTGTCGATCGGCATGGGCATCATCACGCGCGCCGCGGCCCTGCACGGCGTTTGCGATGCTGCACTGCCCGGCCGTATTGAGGAGCTCTGCGCCCGCCACGGCCTCAAGACCCGCTGCGACCTAGATGCCGATGCCGTCTTTGCCGAGGCGCTCCACGACAAGAAGCGCGCGGGCGACACCATCGACCTGGTGATTCCGCACGGCATTGGCCGCTGCAGCATCGACCGCACGCCGCTTTCCACTTTCCACGAACTCATTGCCGAGGGCCTCGGCCAGAAGGGAGACGCATCCGCATGCTAGCCCGCATCACCCCGTCCCCGCTTAAGGGCACCGTTCCTGCCATCGCGTCCAAGTCGATGGCGCACCGTCTCATCATCTGCGCTGCCCTTGCCAACGGAGAGACGCATGTGACCTGCAACACCACCTGCGCCGATATTGAGGCCACGGTCCGCTGCCTCACGGCGCTCGGCGCCCGCATCGAGACCGTCGAGGACGGCTTCCAGGTCCACCCCACCATGAAGAGCATTGAGTT
>DAWEIC010000261.1:0-1942 GCA_052364855.1 Collinsella sp. | reverse complement strand
CAGATGGCATATAACGAAGAGCATGGCATTGTGCCCAAGACAGTGCGCAAGGCCATCAACGACATCTCAAGTTTTATTGCCGAGGCCGAAAAAACCGTGGGTTCCAAGGGGCGCTCGAAGGGCGATTCTCTTGGTCATGGCGCATTCTATACGCCCGATGAGTCGGGCGAGGGCGGTGTGCCGGAAACGGTGGCGCCCGAGCAGACACTTGCGGAGCAGTTGGAAGAACTGCCGCATGACGAGCTTGTGCGGATCGTCGAAACCATGGAAGAGGATATGCGTAACGCTTCTGCCGCCATGGACTTTGAGGAGGCGGCGCGCCTGCGCGATGCCGTCGTTCAGATTCGGGCGATGCTCGAGGGTGCGTCTGAGGACGAGACGATCGAGCGCTTACGCTCGCAGGCCCGCAAGGGTTCCACGTTCGCATCGGGCAGAAAACGCCAGGGTGCACGGTTTAAGAAATAGCGAACAGGCCCCGAGTTCTCTGTGGAGCTCGGGGCCTATGTCTTTTGCGCGCTGGAATTTGTGCGTTAGAGGTCTGCGATCAGGGCTTCAGCACAACGGATGCCGTCGGTGGCCGCGCTCATGATGCCGCCGGCATATCCAGCTCCCTCACCACAAGGGTAGAGGCCCGGGGTCGACACGGCATGGCACGCTCGGTCTCGGGTGACAGCGACCGGTGAGCTCGAACGCGTCTCCACGCCAGTGAGGACCGCACCGGGGCGGTCATAGCCACGCAGTTTCTTACCGAGCAGGGGGATTCCCAAACGAAGCGACTCGACGATATGCTGCGGGAGGGCATCGTCGATCGCCGTCCAGGTCACACCAAGTGGATAGGTTGGTTTTACCTTTCCGGGTGCCGTGCTGGCGCGTCTAGCAAGGAAATCTCCGACGAGCTGTGCCGGCGCGTTCCAGTTGGAGCCACCCAGGCGATAGGCGGCTCGCTCGCAGGCGCGCTGGAGCTCAATGCCTGCGAGCGGATCATCGCCGGGAAGGTCGTCAGGTGTGACGTTAACGAGTAGGGCGGCATTCGCGTTGCGCCCGTTGCGGGCATTGAGGCTGGCACCGTTGACGCACAGATGGCCCTGCTCGGAAGAAGCCGCGACAACCTGTCCGCCGGGGCACATACAAAACGAGAACACGCTGCGGCCGTTGGGGAGATGGGCGACAAGCTTGTAGGGGGCTGCTCCGAGTTCCGGGTGCCCCGCCGAAGGGCCATATTGGGCACGGTCGATGTCGCGCTGTGGATGCTCGATGCGCACACCCATGGCAAAGGTCTTTTGCGCGAGGGCAACATTATGTTCTTTGAGAAGCTCGAATACGTCGCGGGCGGAATGGCCGCAGGCGAGAATGAGGTGCTTTGTGGCGATTGTCTCGCTTGTGGTTTCTTGGGGCGGTTGGACATCGACGCCGGTGATGGCGCCAGATCCATCGGTTCGAATATTGACGAGCTTTGTTCGATAGCGGACGGTTCCACCGAGCTGCTCGATGCGTTGAGAAATGTTGGTGACGACGGTGGGGAGGATGTCAGAGCCAATGTGCGGCTTGGCGTCCCACAGGATGTCGCGAGGTGAGCCAGCTTCGACGAAGGTCTCAAGAATCAGTCGATGGGCAGGATTCTTGGTTCCCGTGTTGAGCTTGCCGTCCGAGAAGGTCCCTGCGCCGCCCAGGCCAAATTGGATATTGCTTTCGGGGTCGAGGATACGCTCCTTAAGAAAGAGATCAATCGCTTCAGAGCGGCGAAGTGCGGGGTCGCCGCGCTCGATGAGCAGGGGTTTAAGGCCCGCTTCGGCAAGGGTCAGGGCGGCGAAGAGACCGGCGCAACCGGCGCCGACAACGACGGGACGCTCCTTGGGTGCATTCGGGACAGGGTTGGGGAATGAAGGCGCCTCGCCGTCTACCATGCGGATGCGCGAGCGGTCGCGCTCGGCGACGCGGTCGA
>DAWEIC010000260.1:1540-1959 GCA_052364855.1 Collinsella sp. | reverse complement strand
CCGTAATCTTCGTTATCAAGCGGATGCTCGCCAAACATACGGCGGACCTCTTCCTTGATGAGACCCAGCAGCTCATCGTGCACGCGCGTGTCGACCAGCAGGTAGTCGGGCGCCACGCAGGTCTGCCCCACGTTGAGCCATTTACCAAAGGCGATACGGCGTGCCGCGACCTTCAAGTTAGCCGTCGCATCCACGATGCAGGGACTCTTTCCGCCCAGCTCAAGCGTCACGGGCGTGAGGTTTTTACTTGCACGCTCCATGACGAACTTGCCGACCGGAACGCTACCGGTAAAGAAGATCTTGTCCCAGCACTCATCGAGCAGCGCTTGGTTTTCGGCGCGCCCGCCCTCGACAACCGTCACCAGGCGCGGATCAAATGCCTCTTCACAGATTTGCTTGAGCACCGCGCTCGATGCCGG
>DAWEIC010000260.1:0-1530 GCA_052364855.1 Collinsella sp. | reverse complement strand
CGGAGCATAGGCACTCGGCTTGATGACCACGGTATTGCCCGCGGCAAGGGCGCCGGCGAGCGGCTCGAGTGTTAGCAAAAACGGGTAGTTCCACGGAGCCATGATGAGCGTGACGCCATAGGGCACGGCTTGCGTTTTGCACACGCTCACGGCGTTAGCGAGGTCACACGGACGCAGGCGCGGACGACTCCATCGAGCCACATGAGCGATGTGATGACGAATCTCGGAAAGCGACGTGCCGATCTCGCACATATAGGCCTCGTCATGCGACTTTCCCAAATCGGTCTTGAGCGCATGGGCAATATCGGCCTCGTGGGCCCGCACCGCATCGCGCAGGCGCACCAGTGCGCGGCGGCGAGCATCGACATCAAACGTAGCGTGCGTCTTAAAGTAGGTGCGCTGATCGCCGACGATGCGCGCAATTTCCTCGGTGTTCATGGACCCTCCTAGTTCTCGTCCTCAAACATACCACCTGCAACAACTTCGTACATATGCTCGAGCTCCAGGCGGTCCATCAAAAGCGGAACGGGGTACAGCGGATTGGCCTCGGCATCGGCATGTGCCGCCATTTGCGGAATATCGGAGCGGCGAATACCCGTCACATACTTGGGAATGTCCAAGGCGGCGTTCATTCGATCGACCCAATCGATAAAGGCCTCGGCCGCCAGGCTGTCCTGCGCGTTAACCGGCGCGATGCCGGCCATGCGGGCGAGATCGGCGAGCTTGGGAGCAGCAGCTTCGCCATAGGCGCGAAGCATATGCGGCAGGATAATGGCGTTAGCCAAGCCGTGCGGAATCCCGTAACGCCCGCCCAAGCTGTGTGCGATGGCATGAACGTATCCAACATAGGAGCGCGTAAAGGCAACACCCGCCTTATACGCCGCCGCAAGCATATTGCGACGTGCGTGCATGTTGTCGCCATGCTCATAGGCCTCGAGCAAATTGTCGTGGATGAGCTGAACCGCCTGTCGCGCCATCTTGCGCGTATAGGGCGTGGTGCTTCGCCCGATAAAGGCCTCGACGGCATGCGTCAGGGCGTCCATCCCCGTCTGCCCCGTAATGGAGGCGGGCAGGCCGCGCGTAAACTCGGGGTCGCGCACCGCAAGGCGCGGGATAAGCACAAAGTCATTGATGGGGTATTTATAGTGCGTCTCGTCATCGGTGATAACCGCCGCGAGCGTGACTTCGCTTCCCGTACCGGCGGTAGTGGGAACCGCAATAAGCAGCGGCAGGAGACGGTGGACGCGCAACAGGCCACGCATCTTGTTGATGGGCTTGTTTGGCTGCGCGATACGTGCCCCCACGCCCTTGGCACAGTCCATGGCCGATCCTCCGCCAAAGCCGATAATGGCCTGGCAGTCGTTCTCTCGATACAGGGACGCCGCTTCCTCCACGTTTGAGACCGTAGGGTTCGCACGCGTTTCGGCATAGACCGTAACACCAATCCCCTGAGCCGTAACCGCACGCTCGAGTGATGCCGTGAGCCCCAGACGGGCAATGCCGGGATCCGTCACGATAAGGACCTTCTGG
>DAWEIC010000259.1:1537-1963 GCA_052364855.1 Collinsella sp. | reverse complement strand
CAAGCCGCCGATCACGGAATGCTCCTCGACGGTCACGACGTGGCCGGTCTTGGTGGCGCTCTTGACGATCAGGTCGGCATCGATGGGCTTGATGGTGTGCATGTTGATGACCTCGGCGTCGATGCCCTCGGCGGCGAGCTGCTCGGCGGCCTCGAGGGCCTCGCCGACCATCAGGCCGCAGGCGACGATGGTCACGTCGGCGCCCTCGCGCATGACGATACCGCGGCCCAGCTCGAACTTATAGGTCTCGGGGTCGTTGATGACCGGCGAGGCCAGACGGGCGAAGCGCATGTACACGGGGCCGTCGCACTCGTAGGCGGCGCGCGTCACGGCTCGTGCCTCCACGTCATCTGCCGGGACGACAACGGTCATGCCAGGGATGACGCGCATGAGCGCGATGTCCTCGCAGCACTGGTGCGTGGCGCC
>DAWEIC010000259.1:0-1527 GCA_052364855.1 Collinsella sp. | reverse complement strand
GCGCCGTCCTCGCCCACCGAGATGCCGGCGTGCGTGGCGCCGATCTTGACGTTGAGGTGCGGGTAGCCGATGGAGTTGCGGACCTGCTCAAAGGCGCGACCGGCGGCAAACATGGCAAAGGTGCTCGCGAAGGCAACGCGGCCGGTGGTCGCGATACCGGCGGCGACGCCCATCAGGTTGCTCTCGGCAATGCCCACATCAAAGAAACGATCGGGGCAGGCGGCCTTGAACTTGCCGGTCTGCGTTGCGGCAGCCAGGTCGGCATCGAGGACCACAAAGTCGTCGTGCTCGTTGGCGAGCTCGACGAGGGCCTCGCCGTAGCTTACGCGCGTGGCGATTTTCTTGACGTCTGCCATCCTAGAGCTCCTCTCCGGCGGCCGTGAGCTCTGCCATGGCCTGCTCAAACTGTTCATCGTTGGGGGCCTTGCCGTGCCAGCCCACCTGGTTCTCCATAAAGGAGACGCCCTTGCCCTTCGTGGTCTCGGCGATAATCGCGGTCGGCTGGCCCTTGGTGGCACGAGCCTCGGCGAAGGCGGCGCGGATCTGGTCGAAATCGTTGCCGTCAGCCAGCTCCACCACGTGGAACTTGAAGGCGCGGAACTTGTCGGCGAGCGGCATGGGGTCGTTGACCTCCTCGACGGGGCCATCGATCTGCAGGCCGTTGTGGTCGACGATCACACAGAGGTTGTCGAGCTGCTGGTTGCCGGCAAACATGGCTGCCTCCCAAACCTGGCCCTCCTCGCTCTCGCCGTCACCCAGCAGGGCGTAGGTACGATAGTCGTCGCCCCAGTGCTTGGCGGCGAGCGCCATCCCGACGGCGGCGGAGATGCCCTGGCCGAGCGAACCGGTGGACATGTCGACGCCCGGGGTATCGTTCATGTTGGGATGGCCCTGCAGGTGGCTGCCGATGTGGCGCAGCGTCTCGAGATCCTCCTTGGGGAAGAATCCGCGCTCAGCGAGCACGGCGTACAGTCCAGGCGCGCAGTGACCCTTGGAAAGCACGAAGCGATCGCGGTCGGCCTTGCGGGGGTCGGCCGGGTCGACGTTCATTTCCTCAAAGTACAGATAGGTCATGATGTCGGCAGCGCCGAGCGAACCGCCCGGATGGCCGGACTTGGCAGCGTGCACGCCGGTGACGATGCCCTTCCTTACCTCGTTGGCAACCTTTTTGAGCTCTTCGTCGCTCATTGTGCCTTCCTTTCATCCTCTTTAGACAAGATGCGCACGGCACAGAAGGTCGTCCCAACCCAGCCGCGATGCACGTACGTCATTCATTATGCTGGAAACCGGAAGCTTTACCAGAGTATTTATCATTATTTGAACAATTGAGCAGGCAGAATCGCTGATGAAACGGTTTACCAATGTGAACGTCTTTTGGATGGAACGCAGTCGGCCCTACGCGTTAATGTCCTTGAAACCCTCGCCGAAGGTTTCCGTAACGTCGGCGACCGTCACAATGGCGTGAGGATCGCGCTCGCGCACGATCGTCTTGAGGGTATTGAGCTCTCGACGGCTCACGATGACCAT
>DAWEIC010000258.1:0-1975 GCA_052364855.1 Collinsella sp. | reverse complement strand
TGCTCGACATCGACCACGGCACCTATCCGTACGTGACGTCTTCCAACTGCACCGCCGGCGGCGCCATCACCGGCTCCGGCGTGGGCATGAAGAACGTCGACCGCGTGCTGGGCGTCATGAAGGCCTATATCACCCGCGTCGGTTCGGGCCCCATGCCCACCGAGCTTTCCTATGAGTCCGAGGCCGGTCACACGCTGACCGAGGAGGGCTATGAGTACGGTGTGACCACCGGTCGCCGTCGTCGCTGCGGCTGGTTTGACGGCCCCATCGCCAACTACGCCTCACGCGTCAACGGCCTCACCGATATCGCCCTGACCAAGCTCGACGTGCTTTCGGCTTTCGACACCATCAAGGTGTGCGTGGCCTACGACGTCGATGGCGAGCGCTACACCAGCGTGCCCGAGCATCAGGTGCGCTTTGAGCATGCCAAGCCCATCTACGAGGAGCTTTCCGGCTGGAAGTGCGACATCACCGGTTGCCGCAGCTTTGATGAGCTGCCGCAGGAGGCTCAGGACTACGTGGCGTTTATCGAGGATCTGGCACACACCCGCGTGACGTTCATTGGCGTCGGCGCCGGTCGCGAGCAGATCATCAACCGATTCTGGAAGTAATCGGGACTATTTGGTTATTGCGATATACCCCTTTGCAGCCCAAGCGGGCGGCCGAGGGGTATATTTGCTTGCAAAGGGCTCGCGCGGAGCGGGCCATTCATCCATAGAGGAGGCACCCTTGAAGGCGGACACTCAAACCATCGACATCCTGTTGTTGGGCAGCGGCGGCCGTGAGCATGCTTTGGCAGCTAAGCTCGCAGCATCACCGCGCGCCGGCAAGCTCTACATCGCGCCGGGCAACGGCGGCACCGCGAGCTGCGGCGAGAACGTTGTTCTCGACGACTGCGATCCTGCGGCCGTGGCGGCGTTTGCGCAGAGCCACGGATGCGGACTCGTGGTAATTGGCCCCGAGGCTCCGCTCGTGGCGGGTGTGGCCGACGCCGTGCGCGCGGCGGGCATTCCCTGCTTTGGCCCGGGTGCCGAGGGCGCTCAGATGGAGGGCTCCAAGCTGTTCTCCAAGCAGCTCATGGAGCGCGCGGGCATTCCGACGGCAGCCTACGGCTCGTTTACCGACGAGGCTTCGGCTCTTGCTTATGTGCGTGAGCAGGGCGCTCCGCTGGTCGTGAAGGCCGACGGCCTTGCCGCGGGCAAGGGCGTTATCGTGGCGACCGAACTTGAGCAGGCCGAGGAGGCCGTGCGCGAGTGCTTTGGCGGCACCTTTGGCGATGCCGGCAACACCGTGGTTATCGAGGAGATGCTCGTTGGTCCCGAGTGCTCGCTGCTCGCCTTTACCGACGGCAAGACCGTGCGCCCCATGGCCACCTCGCAGGACCACAAGCGCGCCCTCGAGGGCGACCTTGGCCCCAACACCGGCGGCATGGGCGTCTACAGCCCGGTGCCCATCGTGACCGACGAGGAGCACGCCACCATGGTGGCGGTCATGGAGCAGACCGTGGCCGAGCTCGCTGCCGAGGGCATCGACTACCGCGGCTGCCTGTACGGCGGCTTTATGCTCACGCCTGCCGGCCCCAAGGTGCTGGAGTTCAATGCTCGCTTTGGCGACCCCGAGACGCAGGTCGTGCTGCCGCGCCTTAAGAACGACCTGGTCGAGGTCATGCTCGCCTGCGCCAACTGCGAGCTCGATCAGATTGAGCTTGACTGGCGTGACGAGTGGGCCGTGGCCGTTGTCCTGACGAGCGCGGGCTATCCCGGCAGCTACGAGAAGGGCAAGGTCATCACCGGTATCGCCGACGCCGAGGCCATGGAGAACGTGACCGTGTACCACGCGGGCACTGCCGTGGTGGACGGCCAGCTCGTGACCAATGGTGGCCGCGTGCTTGCCGTGACCGCTCTGGGCGACACGTTCGAGAACGCTCGCAACCTTGCCTACGAGGCCTGCGAGAAGATTGATTTTGAGGGCAAGA
>DAWEIC010000257.1:0-1984 GCA_052364855.1 Collinsella sp. | reverse complement strand
CCACGATGGGTTGTCCTCGTGCCTCCTGGCTGCATCCGCGCCGCTCATGGCATTTTGCGGTTTGGACTCGACGCAGCAGGAGCCGACAAAACAATCGGTACTATACGCGCATCGTGAGCGTATTTCCAGAAAAACCTCGTCTGCCTGCACAACTCCACAACTCCCCCGCACAAATGGGTCCCAACAAGCAGTTGCGGTGAAATAGGGACTGTTTGGCGGCTTAATAGGCTTAAACAGTCCGTATTTCACCGCAACTTAGAAAGAGGGACTAGCGTTTGCGGGGAACGAGTTTGGTGCGGCGCAGGTGGATCATCTCGGCGGCGATGGAGATAGCGATCTCCTCGGGGTCCTCGGCCTCGATGGCGACGCCGATCGGCAGGTGTAGCCCGTCAATCTGCTCCTGCGTAAATCCCTCCTGCTCCAGGCGGGCGCGCACAAAGGCCGTCTTGCGACGCGAGCCCAGGCAACCCAAATAGGCGGGCTTGGCGCGCATCGCCTGAATTACCACGTCGATATCGGACTTGTGGCCCGCCGTGGCGACGACCACCAGGTCGCGCGGGCCGATGGGGCACTGTTTGCTCAGGTTCTTGTAGTCGACCAGACGACGGTCGTAGACACCGGGCACCCATTCGGGGGTCAGCGTGCCGGGACGGTCGTCGCAAGCCACGACGGCAAAGCCCGCCGCCGTGAGCACCCGCGCCGTCGCAGCGCCCACGTGGCCGCAGCCAAAGATATAGGTCAGGCCCTCGGGGCAGAGCGTCTCGATGTGCGCCGCGGGAATCTCGGAGGCCGCGTTGGTGTAGGTGACCCTACTCCCCTCCTCCACCAGCGAAAGCCCGGGGCAGCCCGCAATGGTGCGGCGCGATTCCTCGCCATGGTACTCGGCCACATCGCCCTCGAGCGCATTTGCGATAAACGGCTCAAAGTCGATGACGAAGTCGCCGATGCGTCGATAGGCCAAGACGTCGGCAATTTCCTGGAACAACGGTGCCTGAGTCGCATCCAGATGCAGGTAGCACAGGCAGATGGCTCCGCCGCAGATCATGCCGGTATCGGAGTTCTCGCCGCCCATGGTGTAGCGGACCAGACGCGACTGTCCCGCGCTCAGGAGCTCGCGCGCCTCATCCAGCGCAAAGAGCTCAATCTTGCCGCCGCCGATGGTGCCCGCTTGGCTGCCATCGGCAAAGACGGCCATCCAGGCGCCCACGCCGCGCGGCGATGATCCTGCCGTGCCGGCAACTACCACCAGCTCGCACGTCTTACCAGCCTTCAGAGCGCCAAGCGCGGCATTCACCACATCGAGCTTTTCCATTGCAATTTCCTATCCCTGGAATACACCGGTGAGCATGGCGAGCGCCTCGAGCACGCCGCCGCCGACCGACGTCGCCTTGTCCGAAATATAGTTGATATAGCTGGCATCGCCGCGCGGGTCGACGTCGGCGCACTTAAAGCCCTCAGTCACCTGCACACCGTTCGCCAAAAGACCGCGCAAGCAGCCGTCAATCTGCGTGACCATGGGAGTATCTCCCGCATACCCGATCACATCGCCGGCACTCACGATGTCGCCGATTGCGCGGTCGGACCGAAACACGCCGGCGGCGGGGCTGTGGATAACACGCTCTTTGCCATAGCCGGCGATAATGCCCGGCACACCCGTGTTGGGTTGGGGCGAGCCCTGGGTGATGACGCGGCCGAGGAAATGACCGCGCATGGTCTCGACCACGGCGTCGCAATCGACCGGCGCGGTAAAGCCCGGCCCCACGGCGATGACGACAGGCGCCATATCGCGCGTGGTGCCCAAGTTGCGCTTGGCGAGGATCGCATCGACCACGGCGGCGGGCTTAAGCTCGTCGAGCATCTTGGCCTGAGGGTCCACCACGACGGCGACATCCCCCGCTTGGGTAATCTCGAGTGCCTCAGCCGGCGTCTGCGCCAAGCGAGCGCGAATGCCTTCGACCTCGACCTCGCCCAGGCGAATGGCCTC
>DAWEIC010000256.1:1685-2008 GCA_052364855.1 Collinsella sp. | reverse complement strand
CCGGCCTTCAGTCTAACGGATGGAGTGGCGGGGAAAAATCAACTCGTCAAACGATTTAGCACTCGCAGCGCCGGTCATACACTGCCGACCGCACAACATAGAAACGGACCGCCATGGATTCTCTCAACGATTTGAACGAGCGCGTCGACGCCTTTGTCGCCACCAGCTCCTTCGATACGCCTGCCGCGACGAACGACCAAGCCCCCATCGATGTTCCCGCCGAGGTTCACGAGGACATCGTCGCCTCGGTCGATTTCTCCGAGGTCGAGCTCGCAGACGAGTTCACCGAGCCCCAGGTAGCCGTGACCCCCAACGGACTGCTT
>DAWEIC010000256.1:0-1675 GCA_052364855.1 Collinsella sp. | reverse complement strand
TTGCCCATGGAGCCGCTGCCCATCGACGGGCACCTGCGCAAGGCGGCCCTCCGTATGCCCGATGAGATCGAGGAGGCCAGCGGTTTTACGCTCTTTGGTCGCCGCATCAAATCGCTCATCTACACCACCGACGTGGCGGTCATCCGCAATTCCAATGCCGACGCCGTGTTTGCCGTTTACCCCTTCACGCCGCAGCCGGCCATTACGCAGGCGCTGCTGACCGTTGCCGAGTGCCCGGTCTTTGTGGGCGTTGGCGGCGGCACCACCACCGGTAAGCGTTCCGTGCAGATGGCGGCCGTCTCCGAGATGCAGGGTGCGGCGGGCTGCGTGGTCAACTCCCCCGCCACCGCCGAGATGGTCGAGCACATCACCAACATCGCCGACATCCCCGTAATCGCCACGGTCGTTCGCTGCGACGACGATGCTCACGCCAAGGTGCGCGCCGGGGCTAAGATTCTCAACATCGCCGCCGGCAAAAACACGCCCCAGGTCCTGCGCGAGCTGCGCGAGCACTATCCCAACCTGCCGCTCATCGCACCGGGCGGCAAGACGCCCGAGAGCATCCGTGAGACCATCGCCGCCGGCGCCAACGCCATCATCTGGACGCCGCCATCGGCCCAGCAGCTGCAGACCGACATGATGCAGCGCTATCGCAAGATGAAGGAAGACGCCACACCTGTCATCTCGCGCGACGATGTGCCCATTATCGACCAGGTCGCCGCCGCCGAGGTCAGCCAGGTCGAGAACATGAATCCCGACGTGCCGATCCCCGACGAAGTCATCGAACGCGTCGCTTCGATCCACGACCATATCGAGGAGCGTCGCGCTAACCGCGGGCTCAAACCCTCGCTGCACGGCTTCTTCTTCCGCGGAAAGAAACGCTAGCCGCAACAGCAAGGCCCGTCCCGCAAACAACGGGACGGGCCTTTTTCTGTTATCGAATGTCAGGAGGGACAGGCGCAGCCGTTAAAACCGTCAGCCAGCCCACGAACGTTAGTCCACGCGCTTGTCGCCCATAAAGAAGACGGCCACCGTGCCAGGGCCGGTATGCGAGCCAATCAGAGCACCGATGCTATTGATTTCAATCTTGCCTTTGAGCTGCGGAACCTGTTCCTCTATCAGTGCCGCAACGGCCTCGGCGTCCTCACGGCACGCCGAGTGCGACATGATGCACTTGCCCGAATAGTTCGCGCCGTCCTGCACATGCGCCATCACGGTCTTGGCCATCTCGGAGATCGCGCGCTTCTTGGTGCGAATCTTCTCACGCGGCGCCAGCTCGCCCTCGCAATCGACCGTCATAAGCGGGCAAATCTTGAGCGCCGTGCCGATGATTGCACTCGCGGCCGAAATGCGACCGCCGCGCAGGTAGCTCGACAGATCGGTCGAGAAGAACCAGTGGTGAAGGTTGAGTTTATGCTCCTCAATCCAAGCGGCCGTCTCGTCGAGCGAAGCGCCGCTATCGCGAACGTCGGCGGCACATTCCGCCAGCAGGCCAAAGCCCGAAGACGCCGCCAGCGAATCGATAACGCGCACCTTGCCGCCCTGGGGATAGCGATCCGCGAGCATCTGCGCAGCAACGCAGGCCGATCCATACGTACCCGAAATACCCGACGACAGCGCCAGGTGCAGCACGTCTTTACCCTCGGCAACAAACGGCTCCCAAAACTCCTCGTAC
>DAWEIC010000255.1:0-2026 GCA_052364855.1 Collinsella sp. | reverse complement strand
TCAATCTTACCGGCGACAACGTCGAGTGCGATCTGACGGACAGCGCGGGTAATCTCGGCACGCGCGCCGTAGTTGACGGCAAGCGCCAGCGTCATGCCGGTGTGATTGGCGCACTCGGCAAGACCGCGTTCAAAAACGTCGCGGGTCTTCTTGGGCAGCGCGGAAATGTCACCCAAAAAGACAACGCGCACGTTTTCGCGCTTCAGAAGCGGCAGCTCGTCGATAAACGTCTTGGCAAACAGGTGCATCAAGACGTTGACCTCATGCTGCGGGCGGTTCCAGTTTTCGGTAGAAAACGCATAGGCCGAAAGCACGTCGACGCCCAGACGCACGCAGGCGGTAATAATCTCACGAAGGGAGACGATACCCGCCTTGTGGCCCTCGGTGCGTGCAAGACCGCGCGATGTGGCCCAACGACCATTGCCGTCCATGATGCACGAGATATGGTGCGGAATGTTATTGAGGTCAAGGTCGGAAAAACCGACGCCCGCAGGGGCGTCGGCAAAGTACTCGACCAGTTTATGCTCGTCGTATTGCACCTTAGATCTCCATGACCTCGGCTTCTTTTTCCTTCAGAAGCTCCTCGACCTTGGCGACATACTCATCGGTGTGCTTCTGGACCTTGGCCTGCTCGCGACGGACATCGTCCTCGGTGAGCTCCTCATCGCGCTCAAGCTTGTTGTTGAAGTCGCGACGGATGTTACGGATAGACACCTTGGCCTGCTCGGCGTACTCGCGGCACTCCTTGACGAGCTCGCGACGGCGCTCCTCGGTGGGAGCCGGGAACGGCAGACGAACGACGGTGCCATCGGAGTTGGGGGTAATACCCAGATCGGAAGCGCCGATGGCCTTGACGATAGCGTTGATGAGTGCCTTGTCCCACGGCTCGATGAGCAGCATGTGGGCCTCGGGGGTCTTGACGGCGGCAACCTGCGTGACCGGCGTGGGAACACCGTAATAATCGACGGTGATGTCGGACAGAATGTTGGCATTGGCGCGGCCGGTACGGACCTTGGAGAAGTTATGCTTGAGGGACTCGAGCGACTTGTCCATATGGGCGGTGATGTTCTCTGCCATGCTTAATCCTCCTGATAGACGAGCGTGCCGACGGGCTCACCCGAAAGCGCGCGCTTGACGGTGTCCTCGCCATCGATGTTGAGGACCAAAATCGGCATACGGTTGTCCTGGCACAGTGCCGTAGCCGTGGAATCCATAACCTGCAGACCGCGGACGAGAACCTCGTGATAGGTAATCTTGTCAAAACGGACGGCGTCGGCGCACTTGACGGGATCCTTGTCGTAGATGCCGTCAACCTTGGTGGCTTTAATCAGAATCTCGGCGCCGATCTCGCACGCACGAAGAGCCGCGGCGGTGTCGGTCGTAAAGTACGGATTGCCCGAACCGGCGGCAAAGATAACGACGTTGCCCTTGGAAAGGTGGTTGATGGCGCGACGGCGAATATAGGGCTCGCAGATCTCGTTCATCTGGATAGCGCTCATCACGCGGCAGGGAACATCGTTGTGCTCGAAGGCATCCTGCAGGGCGAGCGCGTTCATAACGGTTGCCAGCATGCCCATGTAGTCGGCCTGAGCACGCTCCATGCCACCGGCAGCGCCTGCCATGCCGCGGAAAATATTGCCGCCGCCGACAACGACGCCGACCTCATGGCCAACGGCGAGCAGCTCCTTGACCTGCTTGGCAAGATGGTCGGTAACCTTGGGGTCAATGCCATATTGGCCGTCGCCCATCAGTGCTTCGCCGGAAAGCTTAAGAAGCACGCGTTTATATCGGATGTCGGACAAAGCGATCCTCCTTTAATTAGACTCTCAATATGATATCAAAGGCTTAACGGAGAGCCATGAAAAAGCAGGCTGTGAGTAAAACCCACAGCCTGCTCATTACCAGCTACAAGAGCTTATTTACTCGCCACGGACCAGACGGTCGAAGGCAACGACGGTAATGGTGTCGCCAAGCTCCTTGGAGACCTGCTCAGCGTACTTCTTGATGGTGAGGGAGCTGTCCTTGA
>DAWEIC010000254.1:0-2030 GCA_052364855.1 Collinsella sp. | reverse complement strand
CCAAAAAGGGACAGGTTTATTTTGGTAGGTTTTATCTGGGCAAACGTAAAGGGCCGACCGCGGAGATGCGCGATCGGCCCTTTTTAGTTGCTTGGCTGCAGAGGTTATGAGAAGCGAGCGCTTACAGGCGGTCCTTGTTCTCGGCCTTAACGGCGTGCGCCTGCTGAACAAAGAACAGGTCGTACACCACGATGACAAAGGCGACGATATTGACGGAGCTGCCGCCGAGCGCGGGAAGCGTGAGCACGGCCTGCGCAATCGTGGCGATTGCGGCAACGATGCCGAGCTTAAACGCGCCATCCACCTGCGAAGGCTTGTTGGCGCCCTTGATGCCCGCAACGCCCGCGGCGAGATCGATGAGGCCCTTGGCGATAATCACGACCGCGGCGGGCATGGCATTCGATCCGTAGGTGGACTCGAGCTTGCCGGTCGCGATGCCGGCGATTCCAATGACGAGACTGGCGATGCCCAGAACAAAATAAATCAGGGCAAGGATTTTGAGTGTCTTGCGAGCGGTGCTCATAACTGGTCCTTTCGATGTGGGCAGGACGACCTCGTCGTGCCCCATGTACAGCACATATGGTGAAGCACATTGTAGTTCAACGGGGCGATGCATGCGCTTGAAAGCGTCTCTTACCTGTACGGTCCAACCTTTCAAAAAGGAAAGCTGGACGTAAGCCAAATCGATGGCAGCTCATGTGCGGCGCTGCGATGATGGGGCCATGGTAAGAGCTGGACCGAAGGAGGAGCCATGATGTACGGAGCAGGGCAAGTGCGTGAGCCGCGGTCGTTGGGAAGGCGCATGAGTGATTCCGTGATCGCTGCTGTGTGCACGGGATTGATGGCGGTGCTTTGCATTGCGATGCTGTGGGCCATGTCGCATGTGGGACAATAGCGGACGGTTGGGTGCTGGCATAAACGGCGCCCCGCGTATTCGTTTTGCTTGTTAAGGAGTGTCCATGGGCGTCGTCGATCCCTTTTCTGTTGCTCGGGCCGCGGGGCTTGAGTTGACCGGGAAGTCCGAGGGCCTCACGCTCACCGACGGCACGATGGAGCTGCGTGCCGATTTCACCCGCATGCTTCCACGGCTCAAGCAGGGCCGTCTGCAGCAAGAGCTGTTGGTAAAGGCTGCGCGCACAAAAGGCATCGAGAGCCCATGGGCGATTGACGCCACGGCAGGCTTTGGCGAGGATTCGCTGCTGCTGGCTGCCGCGGGCTTTACCGTCGATCTGTATGAGCAGGATTGCGTGATCGCGGAACTCCTCAAGGATGCCTTGGATCGCGCGGCAGATGATCCGGCGCTTGCGGCAGCCGTGGCGCGCATGCGCTTACATGCGGGCGAGGATAGCGTTGCCGGCCTTCGCCATACAGCCGAGCTGATCGGGCAGGGCGAGCTCGTGGCTCCCAACGTGGTGTATCTGGACCCCATGTTTCCCGAGCGCACCAAGAGCGCGG
Organism: Collinsella sp.; assembly: GCA_052364855.1. Taxonomy (GTDB): domain Bacteria; phylum Actinomycetota; class Coriobacteriia; order Coriobacteriales; family Coriobacteriaceae; genus Collinsella. The sequence goes on along the minus strand of DAWEIC010000254.1, from coordinate 575 downwards.
CGGTTAAAAAGAAGTTCCAGCTCTTGCATCATCTGGAACAGCCGTGTGCCGATGAGGAGACGCTGGTCGAAGCTGCGCTTGCGGTGCACCCGCGCAAGGTCGTTATCAAGCGGCCGGTGAAGGGACCGTTGCTTGCCGGTATGAAGCCGAGCTATCAGCTCGCGGGCAAGGCCGTGCGCTACGACGTTCTGGTGTCGCCGCGTCCGTAACACGTTCATGATGGCTCGCGCTGCGTCAGCACCGCGCCGATGCGACGCTTACTTCCAGGGATGCGACGTCAAATGCCACCCGCCACAGTATTCGCATTTGTAGCAGGCAAGCCCGCGCCTGCCGCGGTTTTCGCAGTCGGCCATAACGGCCTCGGCCTCGGCACGCGTGTCGTAACGGTTTTTGCGCTCGCACGACTTGTAGCGCCAGGCTTCATCGCGCTCGGCGTCCAGAGCGTCGCGGCGCTCGTCCTCGCGCGCAAACAGGTCGCTCATATCGCCGCCGGTGGCAGCGCCCAAAAACTCGCTTTTGGCCTTTGACCAGGCGGCTCGCTTTTTGCTTCCCATCTGCTTCGCGCCTCTCTCCAA
>DAWEIC010000253.1:0-2034 GCA_052364855.1 Collinsella sp. | reverse complement strand
ATGCACCCAAACCGCGCCGCGAAGGCGCCGTCAAAGGAGGTCGAATATGTCGTATCGCGTGTCGACGCAGGTCTACAGCGGACCGTTCGACCTGCTGCTGCAGCTGGTAACCCGCCAAAAAGTTGATATCGGTGCCATCTCGATCAGCGAGGTAGCCGAGCAATACCTTGCCGAGGCCGAGCGCATCGAGGCGCTGGACCTGGACGTGGCGAGCGACTTTTTGCTGGTCGCGGCAACTCTTTTGGACATCAAGGCCGCCTCGTTGGTGCCCCAGGAGGCCCCGCGCAAGACAGTCGACGATGACGAGGACGACGAAGACCTCGAGGAACTCAGTGCGCTCGACGGCGACGCCCTGCGCGAGGTCCTGATCCAGCGTCTGATCGCCTACAAGCAGTTTAAGGGCGCGGCGGCAGCCCTTGGCGCGCGTATGCAGGCCGAGAGCCGCATGCATCCGCGCGTGGCCGGCCCCGACCCCGAGTTCCTAGGCCTTATGCCCGACTATCTGGCCGGCATTACCCTGCGCGGCCTCGCCGTCATCTGCGCCGACCTGGACGGCAAACGCCAGACCTTCCTGCTGGAGGCCGAGCACGTGGCACCGCATCGCGTGCCGCTCGACCTGACGGTGGCCTCGGTCGACCGCTTTACCATGGCACACCAAGCCTGCACCTTCCGCGAGCTGCTGGACGGCGACGCCACCACCGAGCAGCTCGTTGTCACCTTCCTGGCCATGCTGGAGCTCGCCAAGCGCGGCTCGCTCACACTGAGCCAGGACGAGATCTTTGGAACCATTCATATCAACCGCGTCGAGGGCGCCGAGGCATACGTGCCCGGCGAGGGCCCCGAGCTCACCGAATAGGAGCGCCAACCATGTCAACCCTTTCCACGCTGGAGGCAAACAGACTTAAAGGCGCCCTCGAGGCGCTGCTGCTGGTGTCGAGCGACCCCGTGAGCGCACCCGCGCTGGCAGGTGCGCTGGATATCGCCCCGGGCGAGTGCGCGTCGCTTTTGGCCGAGCTCAAGGTTGAGTACGAGGAGGCCAACCGCGGTTTTCAGCTGCGCGAGGTCGCCGGTGGCTGGCGCCTGTTTACACACCCCGCCTACCACGATGTGGTCGAGGCCTATGTGCTGAGCTGGGACACGCAAAAGCTGTCGCAGGCGGCGCTCGAGACCCTGGCCGTGATCGCCTATCACCAGCCCGTCACGCGTGAGGTGGTCAAGGGCATCCGCGGCGTCAACTCCGACGGCGTTATCGCGTCGCTCGTGGACAAGGGCCTGGTGCGCGAGCTCGGTCGCGACCCCGAGCGCGGTCAGGCCATCATCTACGGCACGACCAACGCCTTCTTGGAAAAGTTCGGCCTGCGTTCTACCCGCGATCTGCCCGATCTGGAGCAGTTTGCCCCCGATGAGCAGTCGCGCCAGTTTATCCGCGAGCGCCTGAGCGGCCGCAGCATTCAGTCTACGCTCGAGGAGCAGGCTGAGGACCTGGACGAAGAGCGCGAACTGATCGATACCGATGCTGAGGACACCGATGTTGAGGATACCGATGGCGAGGAGCTTCTACCCACCGTCGATACCTCGGAGGATATACATGACGAGGACTAACGAAGCAGGGGAGACGCGCATCGCGGGCGCCACGGACACCACCACGCCCGCAGGCGGCGCCCAGCCCGTTTACCCGCACACGATGCGCCTGCAGCGCTTTTTGGCGCGCGCGGGCGTGGCGAGTCGCCGCGGCTCGGAGGACCTGATGACCGCCGGCCGCGTGACCGTCAACGGGCAGGTCGCGACCGAACTGGGCACCAAGGTCGATGTCGATCGCGACCATATCGAGGTCGACGGCATGCCCGTCAAGCTCAACCAGGGCGCCGTATACCTGATGCTCTACAAGCCGACAGGCTACCTCACCACCATGAGCGATCCGCAGGAGCGCCCTTGCGTGGCCGACCTGGTCCCGCGCGACCGTTTTCCGGGGCTCTTCCCGGTGGGCCGTCTGGACCGCGACACCACGGGCCTTTTGCTCTTTACCACCGACGG
>DAWEIC010000252.1:0-2050 GCA_052364855.1 Collinsella sp. | reverse complement strand
CCGACGACGTCCGCGAGGGCGTTGCCATCATGTGGCACGAGAACGTCGACATCTCGATCACCGGTAACTCCACCAACCCCACGCGCTTCCAGCACCCCGTCGCTGGCACCTACAAGAAGGAGCGCCTCGAGGCTGGCAAGAAGTACTTCTCCGTCGCTTCTGGTGGCGGCACTGGCCGTACCCTGCACCCGGACAACATGGGCGCCGGCCCTGCCTCTTACGGCATGACCGACACCATGGGCCGTATGCACTCCGACGCCCAGTTCGCCGGTTCTTCCTCCGTGCCTGCGCACGTTGACATGATGGGTCTCATCGGCATGGGCAACAACCCCATGGTCGGTGCCACCGTCGCCTGCGCTGTCGCCGTCGAGGAGGCCCTCAAGGCCTAATCGCGCCCGCGCGATGCTCATATAGTTGAGCTTGGAGCCGCTACCTCTCGAGGTGGCGGCTCTTTTTGTTTACACCGACGCAGGATAGCTAATGCCGATATGTCAGTTGCGGCGAAATACGAGATGTGATGAGATGGAGCGTCAGAGCGTCCATGACGCCCACCTGCCATATTTGCCCTTTACCGATTTGCCGAGTCTTTGCGACCCCATTGCCGATCACCCGTGCGACAATGCGCCGGACGAGAAAGGAAGCCAATGGAATCGACTGATGTACTGGTAATTGGATCTGGCATTGCGGGCCTTTGCGCCGCCATCGAAGCGGCATGTACAGGTGCAGCCGTCACTGTGGCAAGCGCCGGCAAGACCATGAGTGGATCGAGCTTCTTCCCGGGTACCTGGGGCCTCGGCCTCATCGGTCCCGTCGACGAAGACGACGAGCAGGACCTCATCGGCACCATCCAGACCGTCGGCGGCGGTGTCGCCGACCTCGAGCTTGTCCAGACGTTTGTGCACGGCATTCCCCAGGCAATTGAATGGCTCGAGCAAGACCTGGGCGTTGAGCTCCAGCGTCCGCAAAGCGCTGAGAGCGCTCAGCAAAAGCAGTTTATCCCCTGCTTTGACCACAAAACGCGCATGTGGCGCGGCCTCACCCGCAAGCCCCTTGAGGACGCTCTGACGGCTAGGATCGAGTCGCTCGGCATTCGTCTGCTCCCCCGCCATGAGCTTATCGACCTTGTTGAGGACACGAACGGCAGAATAACCGGAACCGTGCTCTACGACCTCACCGAAAATCGAATCGTGCCCTTTGCTGCCAAGGCCACGATTATCGCAGCCGGTGGCACAGGCGGCCTGTTCGAGCGCAGCCTTACGTCGGCCGATGTGCTCAGCTCCTCGCAAGCCATCGCATTGGCGCACGGCGCATCGCTTACCAATATAGAGTTCATGCAGATGATGCCCGGCCTCATCGAGCCCAAGCGAAACCTGGTCTTCAACGAGAAAACCTGGCGCTACGTACATGTAGACCAGCCGGCAGATATTACCGACGACAAGCTGGACGACCTGCTCGAGCAGCGCTCTGGATATGGTCCCTTCACGTCACGCTTGGCCTCCCGCGCTATCGATCTCGTCATCGATCAGGCAGGTGCCGAAGGTCTGGCACTCCACTACGACTTCCCCCGCGAGGATATCCCAGAGTTTGTGCAGACCTTTGCCAACTGGCTGCAAGACGAGCACGGCATCGCCCCGACTGACGAGATGCGCGTTGCGATGTACGCCCACGCCGCTAACGGCGGTATTAAGATCGATAAGACTGCGCACACGGGCGTTGAGGGCCTCTACGCTTGCGGCGAGGCGACAGGCGGCATGCACGGCGCCGACCGCATTGGTGGCTTGTCAAGTGCCAACGGCATCGTATTCGGACGCGTCGCAGGCGCATCGGCAGCCCTTGCAGCGCAGCAAGAGCCTGAGACAGCCCTGATGGCGGATATCGACCTCCCCCACTACGGCATTGCCACAACAGATGCCGAACGCCTGACACACGGCCTTAAGCACACGATGAGCACCTATTGCATGATCAACCGCACCGAGACGGGCCTATCCGAGGCATTACACGAGCTTGAGGGCTTGAAGACAGAGGCAACGACCTTGAGCACACAGAAAGC
>DAWEIC010000251.1:0-2075 GCA_052364855.1 Collinsella sp. | reverse complement strand
CCGTACGCTTGAACTTAGAAGGGGGAGGCCTCGCGGCCTCCCCTTTTTTGCGTTTGCGGGCAGCATTCCTTATGCAATTAAATCAGTTTAATCATCCACCGCTGAATATAGACGTTCACCGTTCTGTGGTCGGTTCTCTGTTCTCAATGGACTAATATTTGCTTTAGCGCGCTGATGCGCTTGTCCTGTTTTACACGGGTTGTTTTATTGATTGTGACGGAAGGACTCACATGGCAGATGTTCATGAGCTGCTTGATACTTGGATTGCCAATGTCAAGGACGAGGAGCTCCTCGCTGAGCTCAACACGATGAAGGAGCAGGGTGATGAGGACGCCATCACCGACGCTTTCTTCCAGGATCTCGCCTTCGGTACTGCCGGCCTTCGCGGCACTATCGGTGCGGGCACTAACCGTATGAATATCTATACGGTCGGTCGCGCGACCCAGGGATTCGCTGACTACCTCAATGCGACCTTCGAGCATCCGACGGTCGCCATCGCTCGCGATAGCCGCAATAAGGGTGAGCTGTTCGTCAAGACTACGGCTGCCATTCTTGCGGCAAACGGCGTGACTGCCCTCGTGTATCCCAAGATTTCTCCCGTGCCGACGCTCTCCTGGGCCGTCCGCGACCTTAAGTGCTCCGGTGGCATTTGCATGACCGCTAGTCATAATCCGGCGCCTTATAACGGCTATAAGGCCTATGGCCCCGACGGCTGCCAGATCACCAGCGAGGCCGCCGATGCAATTTCTAGGGCTATCGCCGAGACCGATACGTTCACCGGCGTGAAGTCCATGGACTTCGATGAGGCTCTTGAGCAGGGTCTGGTCAAATGGATCGATGATTCGTGCCTCGAGCGTTATTACGACGCCGTTCTCGCCCGCGGCGTGACTAACCTTTCTGCCGAGGAGATCGCTGGCGCTCCGCTTAAGCTCGTCTACACTCCGCTCAACGGCACTGGCCTCATTCCCGTCACGACGGTGCTCGAGCGCGCTGGCATCACTGATGTCACGGTTGTTCCCGAGCAGAAGGAGCCTAACGGCGATTTCCCGACCTGCCCGTATCCTAACCCAGAGATTCGTCAGGCCATGCAGAAGGGCATTGACCTGTGCGAGCAGGTTCACCCCGATCTGCTGCTTGCAACCGATCCTGACGCCGATCGCGTTGGCGTTGCCGTTAAGAATGGCGATGACTATCTGCTGCTGACCGGCAATGAGATGGGCGTTCTGCTGCTTGACTATATCTGCAAGACCCGCGCTGCTCGCGGTGAGGACCTCACTAAGAAGGTTGCTGTCACTACTATCGTTTCTTCCGCCATGGTTGACGCTCTGGCCGACGAGTACGGTTTTGAGCTCCGCCGCTGCCTGACGGGCTTCAAGTACATCGGCGACATCATTACTTCTCTTTCCGATGCTGGCGAGGTCGATCGCTTTATCTTCGGTTTTGAGGAGAGCTACGGCTATCTGGCCGGTGACCACGTGCGCGACAAGGACGCCGTGAGCACTTCTCTTCTGATTTGCCAGATGGCGCAGTATTACAAGCTCCAGGGCAAGAACCTTGCAGATGCGATGCACGAGCTGTACGAGAAGTATGGCTACTATCACAACAAGACGATTTCGCTGAGCTATCCGGGCGCTGAGGGTGCGGCAAAGATGGCCGGCATCATGGCTGGTCTGCGCGAGAACCCGCCCGCGGAGCTCGCCGGTTCCAAGATTGAGGCTGTCGTGGATTACAACACCTGCGTGAACGGCCTGCCGAAGGCTAACGTCATTGAGTTCGATCTTGAGGGCGGCAACAAGGGTATTGTTCGTCCTTCCGGCACCGAGCCCAAGATTAAGCTGTACATCTTCGCTAAGGGCGCGGATGCCGCCGAGGCTGATGCCGCACTTGACGCGATTGAGGAGTCTGGTCGCAAGCTGCTGGCATAAGGTATTTAAGAGTCTATAGCTATAGATGGGCTAAAGAGGGGATCTCGGATGCGAGGTCCTCTCCTGTTTTTAACCAGCCAACCGAGAGTACTTATATGTGTAGGAAATGTGTACGCCCAGATTCCCGCCCACGGCGCCCCTCCGGTCTGG
>DAWEIC010000250.1:1981-2116 GCA_052364855.1 Collinsella sp. | reverse complement strand
TTTCCATGCGCTAGGCCTCCTCTACGTTGTCGAGCCCCAGCTCGGCCAGGCTCACGCCGCGCGGACGCTCCTTGGAGCGGCGCTCGAGCCACTGCACCAGCATGGCGAGCGGAAAGCAGATGATGAAGTACATAA
>DAWEIC010000250.1:0-1971 GCA_052364855.1 Collinsella sp. | reverse complement strand
AAAGAAGCCAAAGCCCTGGCTCTGCGCCGCCTCAAACTGGCCACGCGGAATCGAGTTGAGGCCTCCGCGCACAATCTCGGCCATAACAGCGCTGGTAAACAGCGTAAAGGCGATGGTCGAAATCACAATGTCCAAACCCTGCACCGTAAAGTAGATAAACAGGATCCACAGCAGGTTTGGCGTGCAACGGAACAGCTCGATATAGGCGCTCACCAAAATACGGAATGGACGGGGCGCATAACTTTTAACGAGCGCCAGCACCGTGCCAAAGATGAGCGAGAAAAAGATCGACAGCGCCGAGATCTCGATCGTCTTAACAAAGCCGCCCCAAATGTAGAGCAGGTTGGTCGCGTTGAAGATTTCCATGCGCTAGGCCTCCTCTACGTTGTCGAGCCCCAGCTCGGCCAGGCTCACACCGCGCGGACGCTCCTTGGAGCGGCGCTCGAGCCACTGCACCAGTATGGCGAGCGGAAAGCAGATGATGAAGTACATAAGGCAGCAGACGATGTATCCCTGCAGGTAACCGTACAGACTCACAAAGTTGTCGGAACGGTACATAAGGTCGCCGCCGGCCACGAGCGCCAGCACCGACGTGTTCTTGACCAGGTTGAGCGCCTGGTTACACAGCGGCGGCAGAATGATCTTGAACGTCTGGGGTAGCACGATGTACCAGTACGCCTGCGCACGGGTGAAGCCCTGGCTCTGGGCCGCCTCCATCTGACCGCGCGGAACCGCCTCGATACCAGTGCGGATGACCTCCGAAATGTAGGCCGCGTGATACAGGCCCACACCCAAGAAGCCCAGCACGAACGGCGCGATGCGCACCGGCTGGTCGGCACCGGTTATGGCCTGCAAAAACTGCGGACCGGCCATGTACATAAAGAGCACCTGCACGGGCAACGGGGTGTTCTGGTAAAACTCCACGTACACGCGGCTTATGGCGCGCAGCACGCGCGAACGGGTGGTAGAGAACACGCCCAGCAGCGTGCCCAGCACCAGCGACAGCAGCAGACCGGCAACGACCACCTGCAGCGTCACGCCAAAGCCCTCCCAGAAGGGCCCCATGTTTTGAAATGTCGTCGACCAACGGTCGGCGTCAAATAATCCTTCGAGCATTTGATTCCTTCCTTGGACGATGCGCCTATACAAGACCCCAGGTCTTGACCTCTTGGTCGAGCCAGCCATCGGCCAGGCGATCGCAAATCACCTGATCGACCACGGCCGAAAGGTCGCAGCCCTTCTTGGTCGCCACGCCGTAGCCCTGCTCGCCAAACTTGACCTCGGGCTGCAGCAGCTCAACGGTCTCGTTCATGTAACCGGCCAGCGTGGAGCGGTCCATGGCAAAGACGTCGATATTGCCAGCGTCGAGCGAACTCTTGATGATGGGGTAGCCGCTAAAGGCCCTAAACTCGGGCTTACAGCTAAAGCCGTTGTCCTTGATCATCTGCTCGATCAGGCTCTGCGTGGTAGCGCCCTGGCTCACGCCAATGACCTTGCCGTCCAGATCCTCAATCGAGGTAAAGCCCGAACGCTTCTTGACCATGAGTCCCACGTAGTCGGTACGGTACGGCGTCGAGAAATCCCAGCTCTTCTTGCGCTCGTCGGTGATGGTGTAGGTCGCCGCGACCACGTCAAGTTGGCCGTTATCGATCAGCGGGCCGCGCGTCTTGGGCGTTACATCGGTAAACTCGACAAGCTCCTGGGCACGGGCCTCCTTGTAGCTCACGCCAAAGACGGCAGCGGCGATCTGGTAGCACAAATCGACTTCCATGCCCTCAAAGCGACCCTTGGCGGTGTCGTAATAGCCGTAGCCGGGAACATCCTTCTTAACGCCGGCATTCAGATGTCCACGCGACTTGATGGCCGCAAGCTTAGAGCCCTTGTCGGAGCCCTCGCCGCTGGTGGAGTTGCCGCAACCGGTAAGCGCGGTCCCCGTCAGCGCGAGCATGCCGGCGCCCGCCAGCTGCAAAA
>DAWEIC010000249.1:0-2122 GCA_052364855.1 Collinsella sp. | reverse complement strand
ATCATCAAGGGCGTGGCCGATGGCTGCAAGCTCGCGGGCTGCGCGCTCGTGGGCGGCGAGATGGCCGAGCACCCCGGCGTCATGGCGCCTGCCGACTACGACCTCGCCGGCTTTACCGTGGGTGTCGTCGATCGTCCCAAGATGCTCGACCCCGCGAACGTCCGCCCCGGCGACGTGATTCTGGGCCTGCCTTCCACCGGTGTGCACTCCAACGGCTACTCGCTCGTGCGTAAGGTCATCGGCGTCGACGGTATTAAGCCGGGCACGCCCGAGGCCGCCGCTAAGGCCGAGGAGCTGAGCCGCCCGCTCGAGGAGCTTGGTGGTGCATCGCTGGCAGACGCTCTGCTGGCCCCCACGCGCATCTACGTCAAGCCGGTTCTTGAGCTGCTCCGCGGCGGCGCTCCGGTGCACGCCATCGCCCACATCACTGGCGGCGGTATTACCGAGAACCTCAACCGCGCGCTCGCCGACGACGTCGACGCCGTGGTCACCCGCAACGGTGCCGAGATGGGTTGGGACGTTCCGCCCGTCATCACATATGTGTCGCGCCAGGCCGAGCTTGCGCCCAACGAGGCGTGCAAGACCTTCAACATGGGCGTTGGACTGTGCCTGATCGTCGCCCCCGAGGACGAGGCCGCCGTGACCGAGGCCCTGGTCGCGCTGGGCGAGAAGCCGTTCCGCGTGGGCGAGTGCGTCGAGGGCTCCGGTAAGGTCGTGTACTCCGATGAGCGCTAACGAGCAGATGACTGCTGCCGAGGGCCTGGGTTTTGTGCCCTATACCCGTCCGACTGGCACCGATACGGCCGAGCCGCTCAAGATCGGTGTGCTCATCAGCGGTTCGGGTACCAACCTGCAGGCGCTGATCGATCTGATCGCTGCCGGCAAGCTCAACGCTTCGATTGAGCTTGTGGTGTCGAGCCGTCCTTCGGCTAAGGGTTTGCAGCGCGCTGAGCGCGCGGGCATCCAGACGCTCACACTGTCCAAGGATGTCTATGCCGACCCTATTGCCGCCGACGAGATCATCGCGCACGAGCTTCTCGAGCGCGGCTGCGAGTATGTGGTCATGGCCGGCTACATGCGCATGGTGCACACGCCGCTGCTGGCGGCGTTTCCCAACCGCGTGGTCAACTTGCATCCGGCGCTGCTGCCGAGCTTTACCGGTGCGCATGCGATTGACGACGCCTTTGCGCGCGGCGTCAAGGTAACTGGCGTGACCGTGCATTTTGCCAACGAGATCTACGACAACGGTCCCATCATCGCCCAGCGTGCGCTGGCTGTTGAGGAGGGCTGGGATGTCGACACGCTCGAGGAGCACATCCACGCGATTGAGCACGTGCTGTATCCCGAAGTCGTGCAAATGCTCGCCGACGGCCGCGTCCACGTGCTGGAGAGCGGCAAGGTCGCAATTGACGCGCCTCGCGGCTAGCGGCGCACAGTACAATTTAGCCGAGTAGTCAGGGTGGTCATTGGCGCCAAGGCGCGCGTGGCCACCTTTTGTTTTGGGTAGTCATCGGGGACGGTCTTTAACGACTAGGTGAGAGAGGTGAGCGCATGGCGGATAACGAAGCTCTGTTTACGCCTGAGCTGGTGTTTTTTGATTGGGGGTGTGCAACGCCGGATGAGGTGTTTGCGCGGCTCGAGGGCGAGCTTGCACCACGTGGCTACATTGCGTCCGGTTGGCTCGACGCCGTTCGCACGCGCGAGGATGCCTACCCCACGGGTCTTGCCATGCCGGCGGCAAACATTGCCATTCCGCATACCGATCCGGGGTTTGTGGCCAAGCCCTATATCGCGGTGGTGAAGCCCGCCGCGTCCGTGACATTTAACGCTATGGCTGGCATGGGCGCTCCGGTGCCGGCGCAGATCGTCATCAATCTGGGCATCGCCGAGCCGGGCGGTCAGGTCGAGGCCCTGCAGGCGCTCATGAACATCTTTATGGACGCCGATGCCGCAGCCGACGTGCTCGGCCAGACCACGCCCCAGGGCATGGTCGACGCCATCCGCCGCCACTTCTAAGGTGCCGGCTGCCAGAGCTGTCCCCTTTGCACCAAAATGGTGCAGATTAACCTGTCCCCAATGCACCAAGCGTGCCGCGGGGGCTGCGTTGTGACACAATGGCGTT
>DAWEIC010000248.1:0-2124 GCA_052364855.1 Collinsella sp. | reverse complement strand
AATCACCGTCGAGGGCGTGTCGCTAAGCTCCGCACAGGGCGACCGTAACGTGCTTGCCGCGCTTTCGCGCTTTGGCGCCCGCATCGTGCGCTCCACCAACGCCGCCACCGTGCAGTCCGACAAGCTCGCCGGCTTTGAGATGAGTGCCCACGACATTCCGGACCTGGTGCCCGTCATCTCGGCCGTGGCCTCGCTGGCACAGGGCCGCACCTTTATCCGCGATTGCGCCCGCCTGCGTATCAAGGAATCCGACCGCCTGGCCACCACCACCCGCGAGCTCACCGCGCTGGGCGCGCAGGTGCGTATTGCCGGCGACGACCTCATCATCAAGGGCGTCGATGCCTTTACCGGCGGCGAGGTCGATTCGCACAACGACCACCGCATCGCCATGATGGCCGCCATCGCCGCGAGCCGTGCCACCGGCGAGGTCGTGATCCACGGCGCCGAGGCCGTCAACAAGTCCTATCCCGATTTCTTCGACCACTACCGCCTGCTGGGCGGCAAGGTCACACTCGAGGAGGAATAGCATGTCCTCGACCTTTGGCAACGTCTTGCACTTAAGCATCTTCGGCCAGTCGCACTCCCCCGCCATCGGCTGCTCACTCGATGGCATCCCGGCGGGCATCGCCGTGGACCAGGAGCAGCTGCAGGCCTTCCTTGACCGTCGCGCCCCCGGTCGCGACGAGACCGCAACCAAACGCCGCGAGGCCGACGCCGCCCACATCATCGCCGGTGTTGTCGATGGACATACCACCGGCGCGCCCATCGCCGCGATTATCGAGAACACCAACACGCGCTCCAAGGATTACTCCGAGCTGCGCCGCAAGCCCCGCCCCGGACATGCGGACTTCCCTGCGCGCGTGAAGTATCACAACATGCACGATGTCGCTGGTGGCGGGCATTTCTCCGGCCGCCTAACGGCACCCCTGTGCATCGCCGGCGGCATTGCGCTGCAGGCACTCGAGGCCCGCGGCATTCAGGTCATGGCGCACGTCGCGCAGATCGGCGGCATCTCCGACCTGCCGATGGACGATATGGTCTATCGCGAGGCCGACCGCAAGGCGATCCTTACGAACGATCTGCCGTGCATTGACGCCGCCGCAGCCGGCCGCATGTGCGAGGAGATCCTAGCCGCGCGCGACGAACTCGACAGCATCGGCGGCATCGTGGAGTGCGGCATTTACGGGCTTCCCGCGGGCATCGGCGACCCCATGTTCGACGGTATCGAGAACCGCATCGCGCAAATCGCGTTTGGCATTCCCGCCGTAAAGGGCGTGGAGTTTGGCATGGGCTTTGCCGTGGCCGCCATGCGCGGCAGCGAGAACAATGATCCGTATCGCATCGATGCCGAGACCGGCGAGATCGAGGTCGAGTCCAACAACGCCGGCGGCATCCTGGGCGGTATTTCGACCGGCGCGCCCGTCATGTGGCGCATGGCCGTAAAGCCGACGCCCTCCATTGGCCGCGAGCAGCAGACGGTGGACATGGACGCTATGGAAAATGCCGAGCTCTCGGTCCACGGCCGCCACGATCCCTGCATCGTCCCCCGAGCTGTCCCCGTAGCCGAGGCAGCCGCCGCCCTTGCCATCTGGGACGCCCTCCTCGAAGACGCCGCCCAGCTCTAACCCGACTCACCTGGGTTGCCCGTCAACTCTGCCATTACGTGAAAGGGGCCTCCATGGACCTTGCTGACATCCGCCAGGCCATCGATGGCATCGACACCACGCTCCTCAACAGCTTTGTCGAGCGTATGGACATTGCCACCGAGGTCGCCAAGTCAAAAATCGAGATGGGCAAGGCCGTCTTCGACCCCGCCCGTGAGCGCTCCAAGCTCAACAATCTCGCCAGCCGCGCGCCCGAGCGCTACGAGGCGCAGACCATCACCCTGTTCCGCCTCCTCATGAGCATGAGCAAGGCCGAGCAGCAGCGCTACATCAACGAGCTCAAGGGCATCACCGTCTCGCAAAAGGCACACGCCACGGCTGCAGCCTCCGACACGCCCTTCCCTCAAACGGCCACCGTTGCCTGCCAGGGCGTGGAAGGTGCCTATAGTCAGATAGCCGCGTGCAAGCTCTTCGACGTGCCGGATATTGCGTTCTTCGAAACCTTCGAGGGCGTCATGCG
>DAWEIC010000247.1:0-2136 GCA_052364855.1 Collinsella sp. | reverse complement strand
TCGCTCTGGGCGGCGCGCAGCGTCGAGCCGTTACGCGGTTCGTAGAACCGCGTAACAAGTTAGTACATCTTTGCGCCGGCGGGGATGGAGGCGTCGAGCTGGATCAGGTTGAGGCGCTCCTCGCCCTCCTCCTCGTGGACAGCGCTGATCAGCATGCCGCAGCTGGGAATACCCATCATCTTGCGCGGAGGCAGGTTGGTGATGGCGAGCAAGGTCTTGCCGACCAGGTCCTCGGGCTCGTAATAAGCGTGAATACCGGAGAGGATGGTACGGTCGGTGCCGGTGCCGTCGTCGAGCGTAAAGTTCAGCAGCTTCTTGGACTTCTTGACGGCCTCGCATGCCTTGACCTTCACGGCGCGGAAGTCGCTCTTGGAGAAGGTATCGAAGTCGACGAACTCCTCGAACAGCGGCTCAACGGCGATCTTGGAGTAATCGAGCGTGGGCTTAAGCGACTTAACGAACGGGCTCGCGGCGTTGCCGGCCTCGGCAGCCTTGGCGGCAGCGGCACCGGACTGGAAACCCTTCTCGGGCTTCATGTGCGGGAACAGCAGCACGTCGCGGATGGAAGCCTGGTTAGTGAGCAGCATGACCACGCGGTCGATACCGATGCCGATACCGCCCGCAGGAGGCATACCGTACTCGAGGGCGCGCACGTAGTCCTCGTCATACTCCATGGCCTCATCGTCGCCGCCGGCCTTCTCGGCCATTTGGGCAGCAAAGCGCTCAGCCTGGTCGACCGGGTCGTTGAGCTCGGAAAATGCGTTGGCGTACTCGTGGCCGGCAATAACCAGCTCAAAACGGTGGGTCAGACGCGGATCGTCCTCAAAACGCTTGGCAAGCGGGCTGACCTCGATGGGGTAATCACACACGAACGTGGGGTTGACGATGGTGTCCTCGCCCAGCTCATCGTAAATCTCGGCGATGATCTTGCCAGCAGTCCACTCGGGCTTGATCTCCAGGCCCTTCTCGCGCGCGGCGGCAGCAAGCTCCTCGACCGGCGTGTCGATGGTGACCTGCTTGCCGAGCACGTCGGAGACGATGTCGGTCATGGGACGGCTGGCCCACTCACCAGAAAGGTCGATGGTCTGGCCCTGATACTCGATGACCTCGGGGTTGCCGATGGCCTTGTTAGCCGCCTTAATGACACCCTGGGCGAGCGCCTTCATGCCCTCGAGGTCGGAGAAGGCACGGTAGGCCTCCATCGTGGTGAACTCGGGGTTGTGGGTAAGGTCCATGCCCTCGTTACGGAAGATGCGGCCGATCTCGAACACGCGCTCAAAACCACCGACGATGCAGCGCTTGAGGTGCAGCTCGGTGGCAATACGCAGGTAGCACTCCTGATCGAGCGCGTTGAAGTGCGTGATGAACGGCTTGGCAGTAGCACCGCCCTGGATGGTCTGCAAGATGGGGGTCTCGACCTCCATGTAGCCGTCGGACTCCATAAAGCGACGGAAGGTGGAGAGAATCTGCGAACGCTTACGGAAGGTCTCGCGAACGTCGTCGTTGGCGATCAGGTCGACATAGCGCTGGCGATAGCGGGTCTCCTTATCGGAAAGACCGTGGAACTTCTCGGGCAGCGGACGAACGGCCTTGGCAAGCAGGGTCGCGCTCTTAGGGGCAACGGAAAGCTGGCCGCGCTGGGTGCGCACGACCACGCCGGTCACGCCCAGGATGTCGCCCAGGTCGAGGGCCTTGAGCGTACTCCAGGCAGCCTCGTCCATGTCGTTGATGCGGCAGAACAGCTGAATCTCGGCAGTCGCATCGCGCACGACGATGAACATGATCTTGCCCTGACCGCGCTTGGCGACCACGCGGCCGGCGATCTTCACGACGTCCTCGGTGTCCTCGCCATCGGCAAGGTCGGCGTACTTAGTCTCGATATCGGCGACGTAGTCCTCAAGCTCAGAGTGCTCGGGATAGGGGTTCTGGCCCGCCTCGAACAGGGCGGCGCGCTTGGCCAGGCGGGTGGCGCGCTCGTCGTTGAGCGTCGATGCCTGATCGGCGGCGTTCTGGTTCTCTGCCATAAGTTAGCTCCTCAAACTAAAACGCTCCCCAGGATTCGGTCCCAGGGAGCGAAAACATACCTTTACGCGGGACCGTGGTCTAGCGTGCGATCTTGGCGATGGTGTAGACGCG
>DAWEIC010000246.1:0-2136 GCA_052364855.1 Collinsella sp. | reverse complement strand
TCCCTTGTCGCGCGCGGCGCCGGCGTCTCATTCCTCATGCGCAAGCCGGCGGAATCGCTTGCCAGCGGAAAGGTAGCCCTGGTGCCGCTTGAGCCCGCGACGACCTCCGAGGTCAGGCTCTACCTCAAGCGGAATGCCGCGCACTCGCAGGCGGTCGTCTCGTTCATCGGCTTCCTCCCCTACCGTCAGCTCCTGCAGGGCGACCGTGCGTCTTCCACCGCGGCACGACCGTCATAATCCCCGCTGCTCCACAACCGCAGACCTGTGTCCGCAAACACGCTGACAACGGCACAAAACACAAATATGCCTCGGGCGGCACGTCGCCGTCCGAGGCATATTTAGTTAAAGTGCGCAGACAGACTAGTCCACCGAGATGTTGAGCGCCTTACCGCCCTCGTCCTTCCTGGTACCGATCACCATAGCGGCGACAAGAGCCAGAACGAAAGCGACCACACCGGAGATGACAAGGCCGATAAAGCCCGTGTCGATGCCGGCAGGGTTAATAAAGCTCGGGAAACCGAGCGGGCCGGAGGCACCGAAGGCATAGAGTTTGGCACCCATGAGGCCGGCAATGGCGCCGCCTACACCAGCGGAAATAAAGGTTGCCCACATAAGGCGCTTACGCGGCAGCAAGATGGCGTAAAGCGCAGGCTCGTTGACACCGAAAATCGAAGAGACAAGGGCGGGAATGTTGACGGCAGCATTTTCCTCGGAGTCCTTGGTTCGGATGATCATGCCAAGCACAGCGCCGGCGATGGCACAACCGCCTGCATACACGAGCGGGTTAATGAGGTCATAGCCGTAGGTTGCGACATCGAGGAACCACAGCGGGATGATACCCCAGTGCAGGCCGAACATGACGAGCAGGCTCCAGAACGTGCCGATGACGAAGCCGGCGATGGCGGGCTGGAAGTTGATGAGCATCAAGATGATCTGGGCAACGATGTTGGAGAGGACCGTCATGACCGGACCGACCACAAGCAGGCCAAGGATGCCGCAAATGAGGAGCGTCAGGATGTTGGAGAAGAACGAGCTCACAAGCGCGGGCAGCGCGTTAGAAAGGGCCTTGTGCACCTTGGAGGCAATCCAGACGATAAAGATCGCAGGCAGAATCGTCGATGAGTAATTCTGCATGATTAGCGGGATGCCAAAAATATCACCGTAGACATTGGACTCGAAGACCGTACCGGCGCCGAGCGTGTAGAGCGGATCTCCACCCATAAGGGCAACGAGCGTCGGGTAGACGAGGATACCGCCGAGCGCCATTCCCATAACGGGCTTAAGTCCGAACTTCTTGGCCGACGTCCAGCCAATGATTAGCGGAAAGTAATAGAAGACCGAATCTCCGATTGCCGAGAGCGTCACATACGTATTGCTGTCCTTGGCAAGCCAACCGGCAACCGTGCAGAGCGCGAGCATCGACTTGATAAAGCCACCGGCCATAAGCACGCCAAGAACCGGTTGCAGAATCTCGGAGATGATGGCCAGCAGACGCGAGAATGGATCGCCCTTTTTGACGTCGTCGCCTTCATCGATATCGAGTGCGGGTTTGGAGTCGAACCCGCCAATCTGAACAAGGTCGTTGTAGACGGCCTCGACAGTGGCACCAATCACGACCTGATACTGTCCGCCGGCCTGGATGACGTCAACGACGCCCTTCGTCGCCTTAAGCTCATTGGTCTGGGCGAGCGATTCATCCTTGAGGCGGAAGCGGAGACGCGTAATGCAGTGGCTCACGTCTAACACATTGTCTCGACCACCGACCTTTGTGATGATTTCATCGCAAAGCTTCTGGTATTTCATGGAATTCTCCTTTTCTGAGCGGGGTATAGCATCGATTTCATGCCTCCGTAGTCGACGTGGGAGGGCAAGGAACCCGCTTCCCCCTTTGAAATCCGCGGACGCACGTACGCCCGGGATGGGGAACGGCAGAGAAGATGGAAGATGCCGATCACATGGCAATGAGCCTCATTGGCCCATATCACGCAATCAGGCCTACAGACGCGAATCTGCTGCGCCGAGAAGTCTCGTCGTCTGGCAGAACTTGTCACACAGACGTTCCGGTTCGCCCTGGGGAATCTGAGTACGCTCGGTCTCAAAGGAGAGGCCGTACTCGCGTGCCGGAAGGAAATACTC
>DAWEIC010000245.1:0-2144 GCA_052364855.1 Collinsella sp. | reverse complement strand
GGCTGCTCCGTCGAGCATGCACAGCGACTTGGCGGCGGCAATGCCGCCAACGTCGACGCCGACGGCATGATTTGCGCCGAGCCAGCCGTGCCCGCGCCGATCTGGCGAGGCGTTCTGAAACGTCTGGGCGCCCACGCTCAAACAAAAATCTAAATTAAATAACAGCCCAGTCAACGGCTTCGTGCCAACGCTCGACAAGACGCTCCAGGCGCCAGGCGGCATTGGCAGGACTTGTCGAGGGCAGGACGACGGCGGGCAACCCCGTCCGATCTTGCAAGTAGCGTTTGTAGAGTCGCCCTGCCGTACCGCCGTTACAGACAACGACCTCGATCGACGCGGCATCGGTAATGCGCTCGATATGTGCCGGCACAACGTTGCGAATGCTCGCGTCGCTCGAGCCCTTAATGTCGCAGCTCTCGATCACATCCCAAACGGCCACGCCGCCGCTCAGCAGCATGGAGCGCTTGGCGGCAATCGAGGCGTCGAGCGTCGCGGGCTCACCGCTTGCCAAAGGATCGCCCTCGTTGGGCGGCACAGGCACACCGAGGCACGCGGCCATCACGCGCCAAAAACGATTCTGAGGGTTGCCGTAGTAGAAGGCATTGGCACGCGAGAGCACCGAGGGAAACGACCCCAGCACCAAAACGCGCGAGTGCTGGTCGAACACAGGCTCAAACCCATGCTCAATATGTTGATAGCCCTCGTCAGATACGGCCATGGGCTAGGCTCTCAACAGATAGCGCACCTCGTAGGGTGCAAGCTCAAGGGTACCCGTCAGCTCGACCGTGGGCGCATCGTCGGCAAGCAGGTCGACGAAGGACCCGTTGAGCTCGCCGGCGCCAAAGGTGTAAGGCTCACCCACGGCATTCACCGCCACGAGTACCGTCGCGCCGTCACCGGCGCGCTCGAACAGCAGCTGCTTGTTCTGGATCACCACGTTGCGATAGGCACCGTAGTTGAGAGCACGGGCAGCCGCGTCGTCGGCCGAGCGAAGGTGCGCAAGCTGCGTGATGAACGCCGTCAGCTCGTTGGGCGCAGGCCCATCGAGCGCAGGGCGCAACGCCCAGTCGCCATCGGGGCCACCCTTTTCGCCGGCAATTCCCCACTCGCTGCCATAGTAGACGCACGGGATGCCCGGCATGCCAAAGAGCATGCCGTAGGCGGGACGCAGACACGACTTGTCGGTGAGGATACTTGCCAGGCGCGGCACATCGTGGTTGTCGACAAACGACAGCAGATGTTTGCCGCGGTAGATGCACCACGGATCGCCGCCAAACTGGCGGTGCAGCGAATGGGCGATCTCGAACATGTTGACCGAGTTAAAGCTGGAGTACAGGCCCTTGTAGCACTCGTAGTTGGTGCAGGAGTCGAGCATCTCGTCGTTGACGATTTGGTTGTAGTCGCCGTGGAGCGTCTCGCCGATCAGCACAAAGTCGGGCTTGAGCTCACGGGTAAAGACGTGCAGGCGGCGCATAAAGTCGCGGTCGAGCATATAGGCAACGTCCAGGCGCAGGCCGTCGACGCCAAAGACCTCGGCCCAGCGGCGCACGGACTCGAGCAGGTAATCGACCACAGCGGGATTTTGCAGGTTGAGCTTCACAAGCTCAAAATGGCCTTCCCAGCCCTCGTACCAAAAGCCATCGCCATAGCAGGAATCGCCGTCAAAGCTAATGTGGAACCAGTCCTTGTACGGCGAGTCCCACTTGCGCTCCTGCACATCGCGGAAGGCCCAAAAACCGCGGCCGACGTGGTTGAAGACGGCATCGAGCACCACGCGGATGCCATGGGCATGCAGCGTGTCGCATACGGCGGCAAAGTCGGCGTCCCCACCCAGGCGACGGTCGATATGGCGCAGGCTGCGTGTATCGTAGCTGTGGCTATCAGATTCGAGCGGTGGGTTGATGAGCACAGCGCCAACGCCGAGTTCCTGCATGTAGTCGGCCCACTTGGCGATTTTCATAATGGGAGCATCGGGGTTAGGAGCAACGTTGACGGCCTGGGCAAGCTCGTCCTCGGCAACGGGTGCGGCGTTTTCGCGCGGAGCCCCGCAAAAGCCCAGCGGATAGATCTGATAGAACGTCGTCTCGTATGCCCACATAGCAACCTCCCGGTAAGCTCAACACAACGACATCCATTGTATGCCC
>DAWEIC010000244.1:0-2151 GCA_052364855.1 Collinsella sp. | reverse complement strand
CGACGCTGTTGCCACCCACATACGTCTCGACCAGGGTAAGGTCGGGATTGAACACAACAAAGTCGGCATCGCGGCCAGGCATAATGCTGCCACATTTATCCTCGACGTGAGCAGAACGCGCGGGTACCTCGGTCGCCATGCGAATGGCGATATCGGCGCTCGCAAGACCCCAGTCGACGATGTTCTTGACGCCCTGCGCGAGCGTGAGCACCGAGCCGGCGATAGCAGAGCCATCGGCAAGCCAGCAAAGGTTGTCCTTCATAATAACATCCATGCCACCGCTGGTGTACTTTCCCTCGGGCATGCCGCCGCAACCCAGGCAGTCGGTGATCAGCACCGTGTGCTGCCAGCCCTTGGCCTGCAGCAGGGCCTTGATAGCAGCGGGGTTCACATGTTTGCCGTCGCAGATGATCTCGGCATAGGTGTTGGGCGTGGTCATAGCGGCCCCGACGACACCGGGCTCACGGTGATGCAGACCGCGCTGGCCGTTGTAGGTATGCGTAAAGCAGCTGGCGCCAGCATTGATGGCGGCGGCGCACTCATCATAGGTGGCATCGGAGTGGCCAATGCAGGTCACGACGCCCTTTGCGCTCAAAGCCGCGGCGTAAGCGGCAGCGCCATCGCGCTCGGCCGCCATGGCGCTCTTGACGATACGACCGCCGGCGGCCTCCTGCCACTCGTCAAAAATTTCCTCGGACGGGTCAATCAGATAAGCGGGGTTCTGGGCGCCCACGTGCTTCATGGTAAAGAACGGGCCCTCCAGGTAGATGCCCTGAATACGAGCACCGCAGAACTCGGGTCCACGCTCTTCTTCCGCCTGTGCAATGGCGGCGCAGGCGTCCTTAATCTGCTCCACGCCGTCGGTAAAGGTCGTGGGAAGCCAGCTGGTGGTACCACGACGTGCGAGCTCGGTCGAGCTGATGTTGATGCCCTCGGCATCGTTATCGGTCGTGGCATGGTTATAGAAGCCATGAATGTGGGTGTCCACCATGCCCGGCGCAATCCATGTACCCGAATAATCTTTGATCTCACAAGCGGGCTCATCGGCCTGCCAAACGCCAAAGACGCCGTCTTCGACCATGAGGTAGCCGCCCAGCTGCGGCCCCGCCGGCAAAAAGAACTTGTCGGCCTTGATAGCATACGTGCTCATCTATGCTCCCGTACCCGCAGTGCGTTTTAGGGCGGATCAAAAACCACTGCATTGTTAATTCGAGCGATTGTTCGTTGCCTTCTACCGCTTGGTATAATTTGCACCCGCCGCAAAACACGCCAAGCCGTTTATACCCAATAACTCTAGACTGCGCGGTTGTGGTAGACCTTGTACTTAAACTGGTCGGCACGCGCAACCGAACGCGTATACTCGATAACCTCGTTGTTCATGTCATATGTGGTACGAATCAAATCCAGCACCGGCGCGCCTTCGGTAATCTCGAGCAGACGAGCGTCGGAATGGCGGGCGATACTCGCGTAGAATTCTTCCTCTGCCACGCGAACTTTCTCGTGAAAGTCCTGCTCAATCATGTCGTACAGCGATTTGTTCTCGATCATGGGGCGCTTAAGCGCAAAGAACTTGCGACTTGGCAGATATGTACACTCAATCATCAGCGGTACACCATCGGCTATACGCAGGCGCTTGATCTTGTACAGACGCTCGCCCAGGCGCGCGTTCATCTCTACGGCAATATTCTTGTCAGCCTCGACCTCGGTAAACTCGAGAATCGTCGTCTTGGGCACACGGCCGATCGCCTTCATCTGCTCGGTAAAGCTATAGGTCTGCGTGAGATTTGCCGTTTGCAGAGAGCGGTCGCACACCATGGTTCCACGGCCGCGCTGACGAACCACCAAGCCTAGGCGCTCAAGCTCCTGTAGGGCAAGGCGAACCGTCGTACGCGAGAGCCCATAGCGTTCCGACAGGTCACGCTCAGACGGCAAATAGTCGCCGGGTCGAAGTTCGTGATCGATTTTATCGGTCAGCAAATCGACGAGCTGATCGTACAGAGGTTGTTTGCGCGCTCCCATTGCCATAATGATACCTGCCGGATAAATGACTCGAAATTAGTTGTAACCAGACACCACGTACTATAGCAGTTTTAATGGAATAACAGCAGGTCAACCAGCATATTTCAATATTGTTTGCCGGTTGATAGCCTG
>DAWEIC010000243.1:0-2176 GCA_052364855.1 Collinsella sp. | reverse complement strand
GCGTCGTTCGCCGTGCACGAGCTGGTGCACGCGGTGTTCTTTAAGCTGCTGGCGCCTGCGGGCGCGAAGGTGACCTTTGGGGCGAATCGCGAGACGGCGATGATCTATGCCTGCGCCGAGGGGATTGTGTATTCGCGCCGGCGGTATATGGCAATTTGCCTGGCGCCGACGGTTGTTGTGACGACAGCGTTTGCCCTGGGGTTTGCGTTCTCGGGCTATCCGCTGCTGTGCTACCTGGCGGCCGGCTTGCATTTGTCGGGCTGTGTGGGCGACTGGTATTACGTGCGGACCATTTTGCGCGACCGCCGCATTGTCGCCTGCGAGGACACGTCCTTCGGCGTGCGCTTTTTCGGGTGAGGAGATGTTGATGAAGCCGTTGTTGTTGCACGCTTGCTGCGCGCCGTGCTCGCTTGAGCCGGTTCGCCTGCTGCGCGAGGAAGGGTTTGAGCCCACAATCTGCTGGACAAACCCCAATATTCAGCCGCACGATGAATGGCAGCGGCGTTTGGACGAGCTGCGCCGGTGGTGTGCCGATGGCGACATCGAGCTTATCGAGGCGGGGGAGGACCGGGAGCGCTGGGAGGCCGGCGTGGCCCCGCTGGGCGCCGATCGAGCCCGTCGCTGTCGCGCATGCTATGCCCTGCGTCTGGCCGAGGCATGCCGTGTGGCCCAGGAGCGCGGGTTTGAGTTTGTGGGCACGACGCTCGCCGTCTCGCCGTACCAGTTGTTCGAAACCTGCAATGATGTGTTGGAGCGTCTGGCTGCTGCCCGCGGTCTCACTCCGGTGATTCGCGATTTTCGCCCGTATTACCCCGAGGCCACGCGTCGTTCGCGCGAGCTGGGCATGTATCGGCAGAACTACTGCGGCTGCCGTTTCTCGGCCGTCGAGGCGGCCATGGACCGCGCCCGCATCCGCGACGAGCGCAAAGCGTCCAAAAAGTAGTTCTTTTGGGCTGGCGGCCTGCTAGGATGTAGAGCGGACTTTAGCTATATAAGGAGTATCCGACGTGTCTATGCGTACCGATGATTTTGACTACAACCTTCCTGAGGAACTGATCGCCCAGGCTCCAGCCGAGCCGCGCGACTCCTGTCGCCTGCTGGTGGTGGATCGCAAGGGCTCCCAGGCGGGAACGCCGTTGGAGCACGGCGGTACCGTTGAGCACCGCATCTTCCGTGACATCATCGACTATATCGAGCCGGGCGACGTACTCGTCATCAACCAGACGCGCGTGATGCCGGCTCGCCTGATCGGCCGCAAGGCCGGCTCGGGCGGTGTGGTCGAGACGCTGCTGCTCAAGCGCCGCGAGGACGTGGATCCGCTTGGTCACGTTTGGGAGTGCCTGGTCAAGCCGGGCAAGCGCCTGAAGCCCGGTGCTCATATTGAGTATCGCGCCTGTGGCGCCCATGCGCCCGAGGGGGCTCCCGTGGTGCTGACGGCCGAGGTTGTCGACTTTGTCACCGATAGCCGCGGCGGCCGCCTGGTGCGTTTTGAGCCGGCCGGTTGCAATGCCGCCGGCGATCCGCGCACGCTCGACGAGGCCATCCATGCTGCCGGCCACGTGCCGCTGCCGCCCTACATTACCGATTACGAGGGCGATCCCGAGAAATATCAAACCGTGTACGCCATGAAGGAGGAGCACTCGGCCGCTGCTCCCACGGCGGGTCTGCACTTTACCCCCGAGCTCATGGCCGCTATCGAGGCCAAGGGCGCGAAGTTTGCCGCCGTCGAGCTCGAGGTGGGCATCGATACCTTCCGTTTGGTGGAGGAGGACGACCCTACGCAGCACGTCATGCACACCGAGCGCTACCACGTGTCGCAGGAGGTTGTCGACGCCGTGCATAAGGCCAAGGCCGAGGGTCATCGCGTGATCGCCGTCGGCACTACCGCGGTGCGCTCGCTCGAGAGCGCGTTTGACACGGACGCGCCGGTGTCCGATCCGGCCGTGACGGCGCGCTATTTTGAAGGCCGCGAGGACGGGGCCGATACGCTTGGCCGCGGTGACATCGTGGTGCGCGAGAACGCCACGACGCAGCTTTACCTCATGCCCGGCTCGACCTATCACGTGGTCGACGCGCTGATCACGAACTTCCACGTGCCGCGCTCCACGCTCATGATGCTCGTAAGCGCGCTTGCCACCCGCGACCAGATCATGGATGCCTACGCCGCTGCCATCGA
>DAWEIC010000242.1:0-2186 GCA_052364855.1 Collinsella sp. | reverse complement strand
CTCAAGGCCCAGGGCTTTACCGACGTGGTCGTGGCCACCGGTGCCTGGATGCCCGGCTCTGCAGGCTTGGGCGAGGGCGCCGAGCTCGACGTGCTGGAGTTCCTCGAGGCCGCCAAGAAGGGCGAGAAGCTCGAGCTGGGCGAGGACGTCGTCGTCATTGGCGCCGGCAACACCGCCATGGATGCGGCTCGCGTGGCCAAGCGCCTGGCCGGCGTGAAGAACGTGCGCCTGGTGTATCGCCGCACCAAGAAGCAGATGCCCGCCGACGAGGAAGAGTTCGATCTTGCTCTTGCCGACGGCGTTGAGTTCTGCGAGCTGCTGGGGCCCAAGGCACTCAACGGCGCCGTGCTGACCTGCGATGTTATGGAGCTCGGTGAGCCGGATGCAAGCGGCCGTCGTAGCCCCGTCGCCACGGGCGAGACCGTCGAGCTTTCCGCCACCACGGTGATCTGTGCCGTGGGCGAGGGCATCGATGCCAGCCTGTACGACGCCGCGGGTGTTGAGCACGACCGTCGCGGCCGTCTTGCCGCCACCTCCACCGGCGTCGAGGGCGTCTGGGCTGCGGGCGACTGCCGTCGCGGTCCTGCTACCGTGGTCGAGGCTATCGCCGACGCCGCCGAAGTCGCCCGTGCCATCGCCGGCGTGGACTTTAACAAGTACGCCGACCAGAATGCTCAGGCCGGTCGCGAGGATACCTGCTACGAGCGCAAGGGGTCGCTGTGCCGCGACAAGCGCAACTGCACCAAGACTCGCTGCCTGGGCTGCGGCTCGGTGTGCGAGGTCTGCTGCGACGTGTGCCCCAACCGCGCCAACGTGGCAATTAAGGTGCCGGGCCTGGCCAAGCATCAGGTCGTCCATGTCGACGGCATGTGCAACGAGTGCGGCAACTGCGCCGTGTTCTGCCCTTACCAGGAGGGTCGTCCCTACAAGGACAAGCTCACCCTGTTCTGGAGCGAGGAGGGCATGGAGAACTCCGAGAACGAGGGCTTCCTGGCCGTGGACGAGGACCACTTTAAGGTTCGCGTCGCCGGCACGGTCCGCACCGTCTCGGTCGATGCCGTCAACACCGGTCTTCCCGAGGCCGTCCGCCTGACCATCAGGGCTGTGCGCGACAACTATTCGTACCTTCTTAAGAAATAGGCGAGTCTCTTATGGCCAAATCCATTCAACATAACGTGGCCTACGTTGCCTGCGGAAGCGGTTGCGCCTCCGCAGGCGGCGACGCCCACTGCAGCGAAGGCTGCATTGGCTGTGGCGCCTGCGTCACGGCCTGCCCCCACGGCGCCATTGCGCTGGTCGATGGCATCGCCCGCGTGGACCGCTCCAAGTGCACGGGCTGTGGCCTGTGCAGCATGGCGTGCCCGCAGCGCGTGATTGCCTTCGTTCCCGGCTACCAGAACATCCTGGTGCGCTGCAACAACACCGATAAGGGCGCCATCGCCCGCAAGATCTGCGACACGAGCTGCATCGGTTGCGGCATGTGCGCCAAAAAGTGCCCTGCCGGCGCTATCCGCATCGAGGACAACTGCGCCCATATCGACGGCGCGGACTGCCTGTCGTGCGGCATGTGCGCCGTCATCTGCCCGCATGGCGCCATCCACGACCGCACCGGCATCGCCGCCGGCGTGTAGAAGGGAATCACCATGGCACAGGAATTCACTTTTACCGTTAACGGCGTCGAGCGCACGACGACCCAAAACAAACCGCTGCTGCGCTACCTGCGCGACGACCTGCACATTCACTCCGCCAAGGACGGCTGCTCCGAGGGTGCCTGCGGCACCTGCACCATCCACGTGGACGGCGCGGCCGTCAAGGCTTGCGTGCTGACCACCGCTCTTGCCGCCGGCCGCAACATCGTGACCGTCGAGGGCCTGCCCGAGGACGTGCGCGAGGCCTTTGTATACGCCTTTGGCGCCGTGGGCGCCGTACAGTGCGGGTTTTGCATCCCCGGCATGGTCATGGCGGGTGCAGCGCTCATCGCCGAGGACCCCGAGCCCACCGAGGAACAGATCAAGTACGCCATTCGCGGTAACGTCTGCCGCTGCACCGGCTACAAGAAGATCAGCGAGGGCATTTCGCTGGCAGCTGCGGTGCTGCGCGGCGAAAAGCAGATCGACGAGGATCTGGAGCGCGGCGATGACTACGGCGTGGGCAAGCGCGCCTTCCGTATCGACGTGCGCAAGAAG
>DAWEIC010000241.1:0-2205 GCA_052364855.1 Collinsella sp. | reverse complement strand
CCAGCAGCTCATCGAGAAAAGCGGCAGCCTGTCCGCCAAAAGGCTCGGCATCGCGCACAGTTCCGTCGCATTCCCAAGGGCTCAGCTCGCGATTCCAATCGAGCCCGCCAATGGCGACGAGGGTGAATGGCAGACAGTCGAGCTCTCGGCAGCGGTCATAAACCTCGCTGCCGTCGCCCATGACCACGGGAAGGTAGATGGCAGGTGCGCTTTCCGCATGATTCGAATAGACGGTTATCTGCTTTTGATGCGCTTCCAAGGCAGGCTTCTCTCAGTGTTGTGATATTGGCAGTCCCAATTGTCGCACGCTGGCACGGGGGCAGACGCTAAAAGAAAGGCGCGGAGCCGCTCGATGCGATTCCGCGCCTTGTTGTTTTGCTTTAGCAGACTATGCTGTTACGCCACGAAGAAGTAGACGAGGAAGGCAAGGGCTGCGATCCACATGAGCGGCTTGATCTTGGAAGCCTCGCCCTTAAAGAGCGCGACGATCACGTAGGCGATAAAGCCCAGGCCAATGCCGGCAGAGATGGAGTAGGTGAAGGGCACGCCGGCGACAATCATGAACGCCGGGAAACCCTGCGACACGTCGGACCAGTCGATCTCGGAGGCCTCGCTCATCATGAGGTAGCCGACGTAGACCAGGGCGCCGCAGGTGGCGGCGCTGGAAACGATGGTGACGATGGGGGAGAAGAACGCAGCGAGAATGAACAGCACGCCGGTGGTGACGGAGGTGAGGCCCGTGCGGCCACCGTCGGCAGCGCCAGAGGTGGACTCGACGAAGGTGGTGATGGAGGAGACGCCCATGAAACCGCCCACAGCGGCGGCGGCGGAGTCGACGATCAGGATCTCCTTGATATTCTCGACGTTGCCGTCGTCGGTGAGGAACTCGCCCTGCTTGGCCACGGCCATCGCGGTGCCCATGGTGTCGAAGAAGTCACTCATGAGCAGCGAGAACGAGATGACGAGGAGCGCGGGGTCGGTAAGGACCTTGACGATGGCAGGCACGCCGCCGGCGTCGGCGATGGGGCCACCGATGCTCGAGAAGTCGAGCGGGGCGATGATACCGGTCGGAGCCTGGGTCACACCTAGGGGGATACCGGCGATGACGGCGACGACGATGCCGATGAGCAGCGAGCCGGGGACGTTGCGGCAGGCGAGGGCGACTGTCACCAGGATGGAGATGATGCCGACGATGAAGGTGGGGGAGCTGATGTCGCCCAGACCGACGAGTGTACCGGCGCCAGCGGTGATAATGCCGGCGTCGCACAGGCCAATCATGGCGATGAACAGGCCCAGACCCACCGAGATGGCGTGACGCAGGACAACCGGGATGGCGTCCATGATGGCCTCGCGCAGGCCACAAAGCACGAGCAGCAAGATGACGATACCCTCGAGGAAGATGACGCTCATGGCCACGTGCCAGTCACCGCCGCAGACGGTGGTGGTGATTCCAGCGATCATCGCGTTGACGCCTAAGCCCGACGCGCAGGCGAGCGGGCGGTTAGCGAAGATGCCCATGCAGATGGTCATGATGCCGGCGCCCAGGCAGGTGGCGCAGGCGAGCGCTCCCGCATCGATGCCAGCGCCCGAGAGCACCGCGGGGTTGACGGCGATGATGTAGGCCATCGCCAGGAATGTTGTCAGTCCAGCGCGGAGTTCGGTCCCGATTGTGGACTTGCGCTCACTGACGTGAAATAGTTCGTCCATGCATACCCTTTCCTTGTTCGGCCCCGAGTTTAGGCCGATTGACACGAACTCACCCACTATATCGCCTTTGTGAAGTTGGTGTTCCTCGCATGTTGATGTTCGGCGGTTTGTAACGGACGGGCGGTATCTTTCGCATGAAATTGTGTAGGTACCGTATACTTAAGCGGTTACAACGACCCCTATGGAGGAACGTATGATTAAAGAGCTTTGCCACGACGAGGCTATCCTGTCCCAGCGTTGCGAGGTTGCGACTGTCGAGGACGAGTCGGTTGCTCAGGACCTGATCGATACCATCAAGTCGCTCGACGATGCCGGCTGCTTGGCCGCTAACCAGATTGGCGTTACCAAGAAGGTTTGCGTCTACCTGGACGATGCCGGCGAGCCCCACGTGCTCTACAACCCCCGTCTGGTGTTTGGCCTGGGCGCCAGCAAGATGGAGGAGAGCTGCCTGACGCACGAGGAGGTCACCAAGTCCACGCGCTATATCAAGTGCAAGGT
>DAWEIC010000240.1:0-2217 GCA_052364855.1 Collinsella sp. | reverse complement strand
CTGAGCATATCCAGCCAGGCTGCCTCATCAATAAAGTCGTAGAATCGGTAGGACTCCTTCAAGATGGCGCGAGGAGACCCCGACGCGGCAAGCGTGGCGCCCTCATACTCGAGCAGACGCTTAAGGAGCTTCCAGCTCAGTTCAAATTGAAGATTGAACTTATTAATCAATCCACTCTGAACAAAATCATTGTTGAGATCCTGATTGGGCGCATCCTCAAGATTCGCCAAGGCGCTAACAAAGTTCTCATATTTTTTCATACAGAATCACACCATCCCTGGCAATCTCATCGAGCAATTGCTGCGAGAGGGACTCGTCGAGATTGACGACATCTACATCTAAAAGAGTATCAAGATGTTCCTCGATCAAATATGAGAAACGGCCGAAATCCCGGCAACCTGCTACGGCGATGTCAATATCGCTCTTGGGCAAGTTGTCGCCTCGAGCACGAGAACCAAACAACACGACCTTCTCGGCGTCACATTCCCGAGCAAAAACTTCGATTTGCTTGTACACCTTGTCGAGAGATGCCATTTGCACCCCTACAGCTTAATGTCAAAGTTGATTTCGGGGACGGCGGCCAGGTCGGCCAACGTCACGCCGTCGACGTACTTTTCGATCACGTCGTCCAAACCGCGCCAGAACTTGACGGTCGAGCACAAATCGCTGCGGGTGCAGCTGTTGTCGATGCCATCGCACGCCACCGGAGCCGTGCTGCCCTCGACGGCACGCAGGATGTCGCCGGCGCGCACCTCGGCCGGGTCCTTCGCCATCATGTAGCCGCCGCCCTTACCGCGCACGCTCCTAAGCAGGCCCGCCTTCATGAGCGGACGAACCAG
This sequence comes from Collinsella sp., assembly GCA_052364855.1. GTDB lineage: Bacteria > Actinomycetota > Coriobacteriia > Coriobacteriales > Coriobacteriaceae > Collinsella. The sequence goes on along the minus strand of DAWEIC010000240.1, from coordinate 1,378 downwards.
CTGCTCCAAATACTTTTGTGAAATATGCTCGCGGTCAGCGACCTCGCGAAGGGCAATCTTGCCCTCGGCGTCACCAAGCGCTGCGATATAGATCATCAGACGGAGGGCATAGCGGCCCTTAGAAGAAATGAGCATACCTACCCTCTCATCGTAGCCGAGACAAAATACCAGGCTTGTTTGTCCCAAATCTTATGCACGCGGGGCAAACAAGCCTGATTATTATGTCCCACATCTAAAAAGTCGAGTGGATTAGTCGGGTTTTCCCTTGACTAACGCCGAACCCATAGTAACTTTATTCCGAGAAGATTCCTAGGGTTTAGTACACCTATGAGTACACCATATACAGAGAGGGACAGCATGAGCGCAAATCCGCTGCTTTCCATCGAAGGTCTGACCGCCTCCGTGGACGAGAAGACCATCCTCCACAACGTCAACCTCAACGTCGCCGCCGGCGAGACCCACGTTCTGATGGGACCCAACGGCGCCGGCAAGTCCACCCTCGGCCACCTGGTCATGGGCGACCCCGTTTACACGGTCAACGACGGCCGCATCGTCTTTGACGGCCAGGACATCACTGAACTCACCACCGACAAGCGCTCGCGCGCCGGCCTGTTCCTGAGCTTCCAGGCCCCGGTCGAGATTCCGGGCGTGCCGCTGTCGAGCTTTTTGCGCGCCAGCATCGCCGGCCGCCCCGGCCTGGAGATGAAGGGCAAGGAGTTCCGCCGTCGCGTCAAGGAGCTCGCGGCAGAGCTCAACATGGATACCGCCTACCTCAACCGCGAGCTGGGCGTGGGCTTCTCGGGCGGCGAGAAGAAGAAGGTCGAGATGCTCCAGCTCCTGTTGCTGCAGCCCAAGCTCGCCATCCTCGACGAGACCGACTCGGGCCTAGACGTCGACGCCCTGTCCACCGTCAGCCACGGCATGGACGCCTACCGCAAGAGCTGCGACGGCTCCATGCTCATCATCACACACAACACGCGCATCTTGGAGCACCTGGATGTCGACCGCGTCCACGTTATGGTCAAGGGCCACATCGTGCGCGAGGACGACGCCTCGCTGATCCCCTGGATCGACAAGAACGGTTTTGAGACCTTCGAGCGCGAGGCCGCCGAGCAGCGCGCCCAGGCCGAGGCCGCCGCTGCCGAGCAGCAGGCGTAAAGGGGCGACGCAATGACCAAGAACCGCACCGAGGTCGCGGACATCGACCGCAGCCTCTACGACTTCACCTATGGCGAGGAGGGATTCGAGCGTCTCGACGCCGGCATCACGCCCGACATCGTGCGCGAGATTAGCGCCAAAAAGGACGAGCCGCAGTGGATGCTCGACCTGCGCTTAAAGTCCCTCGAGATCTTCAACCGTTTTCCCGACCCGACGTGGG
>DAWEIC010000239.1:473-2255 GCA_052364855.1 Collinsella sp. | reverse complement strand
GCACGACCATCTCGTACAAGGTCTCGAGCGGCCCGGATACCACGTCCGTCCCCGATCTGACCGACATGACCGAGGCCCAGGCGCGCAACGCCCTCGATATGGCAGGCTTCGGCGTCGACGTGAGCTACCAGGAGAACGACTCGGTTACCGAGGGCACCGTGATCAGCTGGAACCCCAGCGGCAAGCAGAAGCCCGGCGCCACGATTACCGTCGTCATTGCCAAGAAGTCCGGCAAGGCCAGTGTTCCGGGCAACCTGTACGGCAAGAGCATCTCCGCCGCCGTCACCGCGCTCAACAACGCCGGTTTCTACAACATCGCATTCTGCGATCAGAACGGCAACCCCGTGAGCGGCAACGAAAACGCCACCGTTACGGGCGTCTCCCCCACCGGCAAGCAGTCCACCGACAGCACGATCACGCTGACGGTTTCGCTTTCTGGCTCTGCCTCGGGTGACGATTCCGACACGACGACTAACTAGTCGACAACCCATCACCTGCAGCGGCTATGGCCGCAAACATATTCGCTCAACGGCGCCCGCTTGCTCCCCAGCAAGCGGGCGCGTTATTTATCGACAGGCCAGGGCTCCATAGCAACGCAAAGAGGCCCGCAAAAGCGAGCCTCTCAGGTAACAACAGATATGTGATGCAGTAATTACTAGCCGCAGAACTTCACCATGGTCTCGACCATGGACTCTTGCCTATAGACAAAATGTCCAGAAGCAAGGAGATGAAAGAGTAAGGACAACGCCCTCTAAAAGAAGGCCGTATATGAAGATTGCATATCCCTTTTGCCTTCATATACTCAAGAAGCACCCCTCGAAGCGCTCCTGAGAGGCCCCCTTGGATGCAACCCAGGGGATCCAGATTCTGGTAGACATCGGCACAGCAAAATCCTGCCGCGCAGGCACGAACGGACATCTTGACTCCCAACGCAATGCGGGGCGCCCCAAGACACCCCGCCACGACAAAAAACTAGTTCTCGTAGACCAGCGGGTGGCCCCAACTGCCCTCGATCTTGCAGGTCTGCGCCGCAAAACCGGCAGCGAAGTCCAAGCTCTCGCGAATTGCGGCCTCGCCGCACTCGCCGGCCTTCTTCTTGGAAAGATAGGTGACCAAAAACGCCGTCAGCAGTGAATCGCCGGCCGCCATAGCGTCTTTGAGCTCCTCGGGCGCCACGGGCTTGATGCCCTGCTCGTAGAAGTTTTCGCCGTCATAGGCGACGGAACCCTTGCTCCCGCGCGACGCGCATACGATTTGAGGGCCAAGGGCCTTCACCCACTCGAGCTTCGCCTTGATATCCTCCAGGGAAGCGTCGCCCATGGACATAAAGGCGTACGTCACAAATGGCGCAATCTGCTCGAAGTACTCGTCGGTGGAGTCATCGGAGAAGTCGAAGCTGATAGGCACACCGGCAGCCTTGATCTTGGGGAGCTCGCGCTCGGTGAAGCAGTAGTTGCCGCTGTGCACCAAATCGAAGCCGCTGACGTACTCGGCGGCGAAGCGGTCTATCACGTAGCGCATGTCGCCACGTATGCCGCCTTCATTGGAGCCCAGGAAGATACGGTCCCCGGTCTTGTCAACGGTCACGCGAGCGGCGCCGTTGACGCCCAGGACCTGCTGGCAGCGAAGAAGCTCGACGCCCTCGTCCTCAAGCGATGCTATAACGTGCTCGGCCTCCTCATCTGATCCGAAGATTCCCATGTAGGCGCTGCGATCGACACCGAGCTTCTTGGCGAAGACGGCGAAGTTGACTGCGTTGCCGCCGGGATACATAGTCTTGAT
>DAWEIC010000239.1:0-463 GCA_052364855.1 Collinsella sp. | reverse complement strand
TGATATGCTCGTACTTATCGACAACGTTGTCTCCAAAGCCGAGCACGCTTATAGGATAGGCTGCCATGGTTATCTCCATTCAGGTAAACCGCCGTGGCTACGGCGAGCAGAAGAGGCGCGAGGATTCGCACGTCTCAACGCGCTTCGCGCCCCGTTCTAAAATCGCTAGTACTTCTCGATGCCCATGTAACGACGCACGTCCGGGTGATGGTCGAACACCTTGCCGCGAGCGGAGCGCAGCTCACAGTTCATCGCGTAGAACAGGATTGGATCAAGGAACGCGCGAACGCTTGCCGGTACTTGGTCCATGCCGTACTCCATGGCGTCGAGCACCATAAGAGTGTCGGTATGGGTCTCGAGGAATGCGAGGGCGCGCTCATCCATGGCTCGGCACTCACTGGAAGACATCTGCAGGAAGTAGAAGACTCCGGGCTCGGTCACCTCGAAGGGGCCGTGGAAGTAC
>DAWEIC010000238.1:857-2279 GCA_052364855.1 Collinsella sp. | reverse complement strand
GGACACCAGGGTCCTGCTCAATCGCGGTCAGCGCCGGCTCAAAGAGAACGTCGGCCGCCGAGTTGTCATAGCTCACCACCGAGATATCGCCCGGGATGCTCTTCCCCATCTCGTGCAAGCGCTTGAGCAAACCGAGGGCAATGTTATCCGAGCTTGCGAACACGGCAGTGGCGTCAGTTGCGAGCACTGCCTCCGAGGCCTCGTATGCGCTCGGAATGTAGTACTCGCTCTCAAACTCCAAACGCGCGTCAATAGGCAGGCCAACCTCGCGCAGCGCACGCTCGTAGCCGGCAAGACGCTTACGACCCGTATTGGAACGGCGCGCATTAACCAAGCAGGCAATGCGACGGTGGCCCTGCTCGATCAGGTAGCGGGTGGCCATGTAGCCACCCATCTCGTGGTCGAACATCACCTTGTCGCACTCGAGCCCCTCAATGGCACGGTCGACCATTACCGCCGGGATGGGTAGATGGCTGACTTCCTCGCGCAGGGCGCGGTCGTCGGAGAACTCGTCACCCACCACCAGAAAGACGCCATCGACGCCGCGCGTCACCAGCTGGCGCAGGAGCTCCAGATCGTCCTCGGCACTTCCACCCGAGCTGGTAATAAAGAGCGCGTAGCCGTCCTCGCGGCAGCGCTTTTCCAAGCTGCCGGCGAGCGAGGCAAAAAAGCGGCTCTCGATATTGGGAACGATAAGGCCCAGTGTGCGCGACTCGCGCATGACCAGACTACGCGCAATCTGGTTGGGGACATAGTGGTTGCGCGCCGCGACCTCTTTGATGAGCTTGCGGTTTTCTTCCGAGATTCGACAGGGCCGGTTGTTAAGGACAAGCGAGACCGACGAGGGGGAAAGCCCCACCTCCTGGGCAATCTGCTTGAGAGTAACTTTGTTGCCCATCTCGCTCCTTCCGAGTATTCGCGCAATCTCTTGAAAGTATAGCGACCGTCCCTCTACCTTGATGATAAACACTTTACCAATCCGGTAGACGGCTGTTTTATCGCCGCGATTGGCGCAAAGCAACCTAACCCCTTTGCGCCATGTGATGCATTGGGGTCAGGTTACTTTGCACCAAATCCATCCGGGTGGGGTATATTGCATTCGATTAATGAAAACGACCACCATAAGGCGGATATTCGTATGCACGAGAACGACTTTTTTAACGAGGACCTGCTCTGCGCGCTCGCTGGAGTTGCCGGCGAGGACAACGTGCTCATGAGCGAGCCCATGCGCGAGCACACCACGTTTAAGATCGGCGGCCCGGCCGACGTCTTTGTCACGCCCGATACCGAGCAGGGACTCGTCGCCACGCTTGACACCTGCTACCGCTGCGATCTGCCGCTCACCATCGTGGGCAACGGCTCCGACTTACTCGTCGGTGACAAGGGCATCCGCGGTGTCGTCGTGGCACTGGGCAAAGGCCT
>DAWEIC010000238.1:0-847 GCA_052364855.1 Collinsella sp. | reverse complement strand
CTCTCTAACATCACCGTCGACGGCACGCATGTTACGGCGGCAGCCGGTGCCTTGCTTTCCGATGTCGCCGCGGCTGCCGCCGAAGCCCGCCTCACCGGCATGGAGCCCCTCCCGGGCATCCCCGGCTCGGTCGGCGGTGCCTGCTATATGAACGCCGGTGCCTACGGCGCCTGTATGGCCGATGTTTTGGAGTCTGTGCGCGTCTATAAGCCCGCCCGCGTGCTCGACGACGGCACCCGCGGCAGCGGCAATATCATTGAGTTCGATGTCGACGAGCTTAACCTGGGCTATCGCAAGAGCCGCATCGCCGACGACGGCTTTATCGTGCTCTCTGCCACCTTTAACCTCGCCCCGGGCAACGCCGCGATGATCAAGGCCGACATGGACGACTACCGCCAGCGCCGCGAGGACAAGCAGCCGCTCGACATGCCGAGTGCCGGCTCCACCTTCAAGCGCCCCGAGGGCCACTTTGCCGGCAAGCTCATCATGGATGCCGGACTGCGCGGACACGCCGTTGGCGGCGCGCAGGTGAGCGAGAAGCACTGCGGCTTCATCGTCAACGCCGACCACGCCACCGCCGCCGACGTCGACGAACTCATCCGCTACATCCAGGCAACCGTTAAGGACCAGTTCGGCGTAGACCTAGAACCCGAAGTCCACCGAGTAGGCGAATTCCTCTAAAAGAGAAGGCCCCGAAAGGGGCCTTCTCTTTCTTTAATTCAGACAACCAGTCCGGTGTGCCGCGCCCCGAACCCAAGAGGGCCGCGTGCCCGCCCGCAATATATTTGATTGATCGCGAGTTCCGCACGCAAAGAAGGCCACTTAATGTGGCCTTCGTCTTGCGCAG
>DAWEIC010000237.1:0-2279 GCA_052364855.1 Collinsella sp. | reverse complement strand
GCTTTTGTGCTCGCGGTCTTGCTGCGTGCCGCAAAGGCGCTGTTTTGTTTTTGCATGGGTTTGCCGTGCCGCCCGCTTTATCGGCGACGGTATTTGGCTTCGTGCGTCGAGTTTTGAGCATACCGATGGGGGTGGTTTGCCGTATGACTACCGTAAGACGGGCCGATCTTTCTTGTGTCGTTCAAGCGGGCGGGATGTCGTCGCGCATGGGCTGCGATAAGGCGCGCATGGCGTTTTGCGGTGAGCCGCTCATCGAGCGCGTGCTGGGTCGGCTGGCGCCAGTTGCCGGCGAGCTGGTCGTGACGACGTCGCGCCCCTGCGAGCTTGCCTACCTTGAGGAGCTTATGTTTGATGGCCTGCGCCCCCGCGTGGTGATGGACGTCGACGGTCCCGCCGGTGCCATGCGCGGCATCGCGAGCTCGTTGGCCGCGGCGCGATTGCCGTTCGTGGCGATCGTCGCTTGCGATATGCCGTTTGTCTCGCCGGAACTCATCGGCGCGCTCGCCGATCGTGTTGAGGCTGAGGCGCTCGACGTGTGCGTGCCGCGCGAGGAGCGTGGCATTGAGCCGCTTTGCGCCGTCTGGCGCCGTGACGCATGTGCGCCAGTTGCCCAAGAGCTGCTCTCCTGCGACCGCCAACGCATTCGCTGCCTGATCAATCGCGTTCAGGCTGGTTATATAGATGAACCGCAGATCGTTAAGGCCGCGGGCTCGACGCTCTGCTTCGAAAACGTCAATACGCCCGAGGAGTTTGCGGCGGCCGAGTTACTCGCCTAGACGATTGGAGTTGCCATGTCTCACGATATTTGTCCCGACACGGGAGAGCCTTGCACTTGCGATGGTTCCGAGCCCTGTACCTGCGGCTGCGGTGGCTGTGGACATACTGCGGAAGAGGAAGCGGACGCCGCGGCGTATCGCGAGGCACATCGCGAAGGCCCGTCCGGTGATGCCCTCGACCACGAGCGCAAGATTATCGTTTCGTTCGACAGCACCTTCGATGTGATGGAGTGCGAGCAGCTTTGCCTGGATGCCGGCGTGCCCGGGCGCATTATGCCTTTGCCCGGCTCCATTACCGCAGGTTGCGGCCTGTGCTGGGCCATGCCGTTCTCGGGCGATGCGCTCGCCGCCTTCCGCGCCGCCACCGAGGGCCGCATAACCCCTGCCGACTACCATCAGCTCGTCCTCTAACCACCAACACCACCACAAAGGTGCCCAATGTGGTGGTTTGGAACATGTGGACGAAACAGCTTCGAAACACGCGATTTGCGCGTTGGGCACTCAAAAACGCTTCTACCTGCATCGTAATCAAAACGAAACATCTGCTCGTCGGCTTATGCGAAACTTCGCTGCAACAGTGCGATATTATCCATACTCGATAAAGCTCGCGGCGCATGGGGCGCCTCGAACGACACTTTTCTTTTCCATCAATTGGAGGAAGCATGAGCTACACGCAGAAAGTTCTCGAAGAGCTCAAGGCCCGCTATCCCGAGCAGCCTGAGTTCATCCAGGCCGCGACCGAGATTCTCGGCACCATCCAGCCGGCGCTCGACGCCCATCCCGAGTACGAGGAGGCCGCCCTGCTTGAGCGCCTCGTCGAGCCCGAGCGCATCGTCATGTTCCGTGTTCCCTGGGTCGACGACCAGGGCCAGGTTCAGGTCAACCGCGGTTACCGCGTCGAGTTCAACTCTGCCATTGGACCCTACAAGGGCGGCCTGCGCTTTAACCCGACGGTCACTCTGGGTATGCTCAAGTTCCTGGGCCTGGAGCAAATCCTCAAGAACAGCCTGACCACCCTTCCCATGGGCGGCGGCAAGGGCGGCTCCGACTTTGACCCCAAGGGCAAGTCCAACAACGAGATCATGCACTTCTGCCAGTCCTTCATGACCGAGCTCTATCGCCACATTGGCCCCAACACCGACGTTCCCGCCGGCGACCTGGGCGTTGGCGGCCGCGAGGTTGCCTACCTGTTCGGTCAGTACAAGCGCCTGACCAACGAGTGGACCGGCGTCCTTACCGGCAAGGGCCTCTCCTTTGGCGGCTCGCTCGCCCGTACCGAGGCCACCGGTTACGGTCTGGCCTACTTTGTGGACGAGTACCTCAAGAGCCGCGGCGACTCCTTCGAGGGCAAGAACGTCGTCGTTCACGGCTCCGGTAACGTCGCCATCTACGCGGTCCAGAAGGTCTCCCAGCTCGGCGGCAAGGTGCTGGCCTGCTCCGACACCCATGGCTGGGTCGAGGATCCCGACGGCATCGACTACACCGTGCTCGAGCATGTCTACA
>DAWEIC010000236.1:0-2291 GCA_052364855.1 Collinsella sp. | reverse complement strand
CGTCTGCGGTATCGCCTCGGCATTTTGTTATGCGCTGATGGTCATCGCTAGCAAGGGTGCGCCGCACATCGAAGGCCTCGAGAACTCCACGCTCCAGGTGAGCGCCGCCTTTGTGACCGCGCTGGTCCTCACGCTCATCACGCAGGGTGCTCCCTCATTCCTGCCCGCCGGCGTCGCCGCCAGTATTGATTGGCGCGCCGTCGTCATGCTCGGCGTCGTCAACACCGGCATCGGTTGCCTGCTCTACTTTAGCGCTGTCGCCAAGCTGCCCGTCCAGACCGTCGCGGTCGTCGGCTACCTCGAGCCGCTTTCGGCGGTCGTGTTCTCGGCCGTCCTTTTGGGCGAAGCCATAACACCGGTCCGTCTGATGGGCGCCGCGCTTATCATCGGCGGCGCGATTTTTTGCGAACTCGCCGGCAAACGCGCAAGCGCCAAGGCTGGCATAGCCCAGACAGCACGTGCTTAAAAGCCCCTGTTTTGAAATGCTACCTACGTACATAAATAATCCCCAGCTGGGGATTATTGTCTAAAATAACCTGATGTGCCAAACTGCTCTTGTATGTATAAAGACGGCATAAAGATTATCTGTCCTAGACAGATAACCGGATGTCAAAGGGAGTCCACGTGGCACACAACAAACTGGAGGCAAGCCCCCAAGACCAGCGTGGTCAAGGCGGGCACGGAGCCATCCCCCTCTCCGCTGGCATGCTGCTCGTAACGCTCGGCGTCGTCTATGGCGACATCGGCACGAGCCCCATGTACACCATGAAATCAATCGTCGCCAACAACGGCGGCATCGGTACCGTCAGCGAGGACATGATCCTGGGCGCGCTTTCGCTCGTCATCTGGACCATGACGCTCGTGACCACGGTCAAGTACGTGGTAATCGCCATGAAGGCCGACAACCACAACGAAGGCGGCATCTTCGCCCTGTTTAGCCTGGTGCGCAAGGTGGCACCGTGGCTGATTCTCCCCGCCATGATCGGCGGTGCGGCGCTACTCGCCGACGGCATCCTCACCCCCGCTGTCACGGTCACCACAGCCATCGAGGGTCTGCGCACCATCGAGTGGGGCCACGCGCTGTTGGGTGACGGGCAAACTAACGTCATCATTATTACCATCATCATTATCTGCGGCCTGTTTGCCATGCAGCGCGCTGGCACCTCGTCAATCGGCAAGCTGTTCGGTCCGCTCATGACGCTGTGGTTCCTGTTCCTGGCAGGCGCCGGCCTGTTCAACATGCTCGGCAACCTGTCCATCTTGCGCGCGCTCAACCCCATCCGCGGCGTCATGTTTCTGTTCTCGCCCATCAACCACTCGGGCATCATGGTGCTCGGCTTCGTCTTCCTGTCGACGACCGGCGCCGAGGCGCTCTATTCAGACATGGGCCACGTGGGCAAGGCCAACATCTACGCATCCTGGCCGTTTGTTAAGGCGGCGCTTATCCTTAACTACCTGGGTCAGGGCGCTTGGCTGCTCGCAAACAATTCCAATCCCCAGATGCTCGCGATGGATATCGTCAACCCGTTCTATATGATGCTCCCTGAGCCCCTGCGCCCCTTTGCCATCGTGCTTTCGGCCGTGGCGGCCATCATTGCCTCGCAGGCGCTCATCACCGGCTCGTTCTCGCTGGTATCCGAGGCCACGCGCCTCAACCTCATGCCGCACCTGCGCATCCACTACCCCAGCGACACCAAGGGCCAGCTCTATATTCCGCTCGTCAACAACATCATGTGGGTCGGCTGTATCTTCATCGTGCTGCTGTTCCAGAACTCCGAGCGCATGGAGAGCGCCTACGGCCTCGCCATCACCGTGACCATGCTCATGACCACGACGCTTTTGACGAGCTACATCGCCGGCATCCTCAAGCACAAACTGGGTGCCTGCGTCTTCGCACTGCTCTTTGGCGCCATTGAGCTGTGCTTCTTCGCTTCATGCCTCACCATGTTCTTTGACGGCGGCTACGTCATGATCTTCCTGGCCGCGCTGCTGTTTGGCCTTATGTATGTGTGGCGCCGCGGCACCGCCATCGAGCGCACGCAGACGATCCTGCTGCCCGTCTCCAAGTACATCGATCAGCTCAACCGCCTGCGCAACGACGAGACCTATCCCGTGCTCGCCGACAATCTGGTATTTCTCACCAACAGCCCCGACCCGCTCACACTCGACCGCGACGTGCTCTATTCCATCCTGGACAAGCACCCCAAGCGCGCCAAGGCATATTGGTTCATCAACGTGCACGTTACCGACGAACCCTATACGCACGAGTATTCCGTCGAGACCTTTGGCAC
>DAWEIC010000235.1:0-2303 GCA_052364855.1 Collinsella sp. | reverse complement strand
TGCCCGGGTGTTCGGCGCACAGGTCGTCGCGCATGGCGTAGACGCGGTTCATGGCTTCGGACTCAAACCATGCCAGGCGCTCCTTGCGCTTGAGCTCGGCCGGAGCATCGGATAGCGAGACGGCCTTGCCGGCGCGGATCCAGCACTTTTTGGGGCGCATGAGCTTTTTGCCTGCAGGCGTGATATCGGACCAGCCGCAGATGGCGAGCGGGTTGACGGGTGCCTTACCCATCTGGGCGATGAGCGCAAATCCGCCGTGGACCTCGGGCTTGATCTCGCGCGAGCGGATGCGCGTGCCCTCGGGGAAAATCAGGACGTCCTCGCCGCGTTGCAGCGCATGCTGGGCGGCGCGCAGGCACTTCATGTCGGCGGTGCCGCGCTCGACGGGAATACCGCCCACGCGGCTAAAGGCCCAGCGCACGATCTTGGTCTTGGCGAACTCGGATTTAAAGATGGGGCGGATGCGGCGGCCGCCAAAGAACAGTGCCGTCTCCACGGCCAGCAACTCGGCCATCGAGGTGTGGTTGCAGATGACCACGCTGCCGCGGCCTTCCTGGCGCTCAAACAGAAGATCGGCGTCCTCGACCTTCCAGCGCCACATGAGCTTGGAGAAGGCCCAAAGGATGGCCATGACTACGACGACGGTGCCGCGGATGAGCGCTGGAAACTCGGCGTAGGGGGCGTTGTAGTAATCCTCGGGCGTCTGCTTAAACAGGCGCATGTGCTACCTCCTTTGGTTGATGAGGTCCTCGATGATCGAGACGACCTCATCGATGGTGTGAGCGGTGGAGTCGACGTGCACGGCGTCCTCGGCGGGAACGAGCGGCGCGACCTCGCGGCTGCTGTCGAGCTTATCGCGCTGCTTGAGGGCGTCGAGGGTCTCGTCGACCTCTGCCTCGAGCCGCTCTTCGGTGAGCGGCTGGGCGTCGTTTTGGTGGCGCTGCAGCACGCGGCGACGGGCGCGCTCGCGCGGGTCGGCGGTCAGGAACACCTTGACCTGCGCGTTGGGAAACACGACGGTGCCGATGTCGCGACCCTCGGCGACGATATCGCGGTCCTCGGCGGCGCGGCGCTGGTGGATGAGCATGGCGGCACGCACGCCCGGGTAGGCCGAGACCTTGGATACGTTGGCGTCGACCTGCGGGGTGCGGATGGCGGCTGAGGCGTCCTTACCGTCGATGGTCAGGCGCGTGTCCTCGCCGGTGCCGTTGGTAAAACGAATCTCGATCTGCTTGGCGAGGGCGTCGATGGCCGCCTCGTCGTCCAGGTCGATGCCGCGGTCGAGCGCGGCGAAGGTGACGGCGCGATACATGGCGCCCGTGTCGAGCTTGTTAAAGCCCAGCTGGCGGGCGATCTCCTTGGCGATAGTGGACTTGCCGGAACCGGCGGGGCCGTCGATGGCGACGATCATGCAATGCTTCCTTTCGGTGGTTGACGTGCTGGTATGGGACGCGAGCGCTGTTGCTTGGTGTACTGGCTAACCCGTGTAGCGCTCGCGGTAGGTGTTGCGCTTGGGCGCGGAACCGTGGCTGCCGTGGTGACGCGTGCGGCTCGCCGTGTTGGTCGCCGGCGCGGCGCCGTGCTTGGAGCTGGCCTGCTTGGGCGGGATGCCGCCGGCCTTGAGGATCTGCACCTCGCGATCGGTGAGCTCGCGCCATGAACCCTTGGCCACATCCTTGAGCTCCAGGCCGGCAAAGTTGCAGCGATGCAGGCGGATCACCGGATGGTGAATCTTGCTCAGCATGCGCTTGACCTGGTTCTTGCGGCCCTCGCGGATGATGACCTCAACGGCAGTGGTGCCGGGCTTGATGCCCTGCGGGGCCACGGCCTCGGCCTCGCGCGCGTTGATGACACGGCAGATTGCCGGCTGGCACAGGCCGTCGTCGAGCTCGATGCCGCGACGCAGCGGCGCAAGATCACGATCGGAAAGCTGCCCGTCGACGAGCGCCTGGTAGGTCTTGTAGACGTGCTTGCTGGGGTGCAGCAGGTCCTGCGACAGGTCGCCGTCGGTGGTAAAGAGCAAAAGGCCCGTGGTGTCGCGGTCCAGGCGACCCACCGGGAAAAGTCCCGGAAAGCGGTCGCGGGGGACCAGGTCGGCCACACAAGGGCGCTCCTGCGGGTCGCTCATGGTGGTGAGGTAGCCGGTCGGCTTGTAGAGCATCAAGTACACGGCGCCCTGGTTGAGCTTGACGACCATGCCGTCGACCTCGATGTGGTCGCGGTCGACGTCGACCTTGGTGCCCAGCTCGGTCGCGACCTGGCCGTTGACGGTTACGCGGCCAGCGGTCATCAGGTCCTCCGAG
>DAWEIC010000234.1:0-2304 GCA_052364855.1 Collinsella sp. | reverse complement strand
ATGAGCTGCTGAATCAGATAATCCCCCAGGTCGAGTCGTCGCTTCCTCATCCGCCCACCTGGCGCGGCATTGCTGGCTACTCGCTGGCGGGCCTCTTTTCGCTTTGGTCGCTCTGGCAAACCGATGTCTTTGGCCGCGCCGCGAGCGCATCGGGGTCGCTATGGTTTCCCGACTTTGTCGATCGCGCCAGCACGGCCCCTTTTGCCGGCAGCCCGCAAGCCGTCTATCTGTCACTCGGCAAAAAGGAAACCAAGACGCCCAACCGCATGATGCGGCATGTACTCGACGACACACGCGCGATGGAAGCGTTGCTCGTCGAGCGCGGCATCGCAACAACGCTGGAACTCAACCCCGGTAATCACTTTGCCCAAACCGACTTGCGCATGGCCCGCGGCATCCACTGGATACTGACGCATTAAAAATGGTGCCCACGCGTACATACGCATAGGCACCATTTATTGTTTTAGCTGAACGCAGCTGCTACTCAGCAGCCTCCTCAAGCTCAGAAACGTCAAACTCAAAGTCATTACCCGGCAGAATCGCATTGAGCACAATGCCCACCAGTGAGCCCACGGCAATGCCGGACAGCGAAATGGTCACGCCGCCCAGCTCCAACACGATGGCGCCGGCGGTGCTGTACGCAATGCCGAGCGAAAGCACGAGCACCAGAGCCGTCACCAGCACGTTGCGGTTGTTCTGGAAATCGACCTGATTCTCGATGAGGTTGCGCACACCCACGGCGCTGATCATGCCATAGAGCACGAGCGACACGCCGCCGATTACGCACGCCGGCATAGCCGCAATGACCGCGGCAAACTTAGGGCAAAACGAAAGCACGATGGCGCAGCAGGCGGCAATGCGAATCACGCGCGGGTCGAACACGCGCGTCAGAGCAAGGACACCGGTGTTCTCGCCATACGTAGTGTTGGCCGGAGCGCCAAAGAGCGAAGCCAGAATCGTGGCGAGACCATCGCCGAGCAGTGTGCGATGCAGACCAGGATCGGCGATATAGTTACGCTCGCAAGTGGAGCCGATAGCCGAGATGTCACCGATATGCTCGATCATGGTCGCAAATGCCAGCGGCATAATGGTGATGATGGCCGTCGTGGCGAGGCCGCTATCGAACTGCGGCCCAAAGAGTGCAAACACGGTGTTGTCCCACACGACGGGCAAGCCAACCCAGGGAGCGGCTGCGACGCCCGAAAAATCGACCTCGCCCAGCGCAGTCGCAACGGCATAGCTCACCACAACGCCCAGCAAAATCGGCACAATCTTAACCATGCCGTGGCCCCAGATGTTGCAGATGACGATTACAGCCACGGCGACAACGGCAACAAACCAGTTGGCCTGGCAGTTGGCAATAGCGGAGCTCGCCAGGATCAGACCGATCGAAATGACGATGGGGCCAGTCACCACCGGCGGGAAGAAGCGCATGACGCGCTTGGCGCCAAACGCGCGGAACAGGGCCGCCAGCACCGGGTAGAGCAAGCCGGCGCAGGCAACGCCCAGGCAAGCGTAGGGCAAAAGCTCGGCCTCGCCGTTGGGCGCGATTGCGGCATAACCGGCAATAAAGGCAAACGAGGATCCCAAGAATGCGGGGACCTTACCGCGCGACAGGAAGTGGAACAGCAGCGTGCCCAAGCCGGCAAACAAAAGCGTTGCCGATACCGAGAGGCCGGTGAGCACGGGCACCAGTACCGTGGCGCCAAACATGGCAAACAGGTGCTGCAGACCGAGCAGGAACATGCGCGGGCGGCCGAGCGACGATGCGTCGTAGATGGCATCGGTGACGGCGGGCGTCGAAGACTGGGACATGGATGTCCTTTCGAATGGAAGGGCGGTCGGGCATATCGGATAACCTGCCCGAACGATACGATCCGAGCCATTGTACGCGATGCGCCATGACTCGCACGCGCCGTCACCTGCGAACGTTACCGCTATTTCCAAACGCGCTCGGCAATACGCTTGACCAGCGCGATCTTTGCCCATTGCTCGTCCTCGGTCAGCTTGTTGCCAATCTCGCAGCTGGCAAAGCCGCACTGGGGCGACAGATACAGGCTCTCGAGTGGAACATACTTTGCAGCCTCGTGAATACGCTCGACGATGGCATCCTCGTCCTCAAGCTCAGCAGCCTTGGTGGTCACCAGGCCCAACACGACCTTCTTACCGGGGGCAACATACTTCAGCGGCTCAAAACCGCCGGCGCGCGGCGTGTCGAACTCCAGGTAAAATGCGTCGACATCCTCGTTTGCGAACAGGTACGGCGCGATGGGGTCATAGCCGCCCTCGAAGGCATAGGTAGAG
>DAWEIC010000233.1:1294-2327 GCA_052364855.1 Collinsella sp. | reverse complement strand
GTCGCGGCGGCAAGCGCCATGGCCATGTGCCCGTCGTGGCCGCACGCGTGCATCTTGCCGGGATGCGTCGAGGCAAAAGCGGCGCCCGTCGTCTCCGCAATAGGCAACGCATCCATATCGGCACGAATCGCCGTGGCATGCGAGGCACCCGTGCCAGCGTCGAAGAAAGCGCACACGCAACTAGGGCACGGATGGATCACCTCGCAGGCAAGCGGAGCGAGCACGCCCTCGATATAGGCGATAGTTTGCGGAAGATCGAAGTCGAGCTCCGGAATGCGATGCAGGTCGCGACGATAGCGACGGAGTTCTTGGAGCTCGGTCATGGGGATTCCTTTCATGGGGCAACTCAGTTGTCACCTATTGTGACGCAGGATTGTGGCGCCCTCGTTTCTAGCATGATGCTGCATTTTTTAAACGTTATATACGAATACTCTTGTTTGGTAAAGTGCAACGTGGTAGGGTCTTTACCACTTGATAGAGGCGCGGGCACGAAGAGCCGCGGGCGAGTCGGCAGACTTTGACCCCGCGGGGAGGCGAAACCCGCCGAACTGGGTTTTTCGGGCACGAACAGCCTGGTGGGCCTGCGGGAAACACTCGCAGGACTGTCTGCAGCAATGCGGGAGCGCTATCCGGACATTGGGTCCACGCTATGCGGATTCGATGCGCAGATGGCGCCGTCTGGATAGCGAGGTTTACGGGACATGGCATTGACCCCCAACGAGGCATATGCGGCCAAGCAGCCGTTTGTGGACAAGGAGACACTCGAGCATATCGTCGAGCAGTTCCCCACGCCGTTTCATCTATACGACGAGGCGGGTATCCGCCGCAACATGCAAGAAGTGCGCGACGCCTTTGCGTGGAACCCGGGGTTTAAGGAGTACTTTGCCGTCAAGGCCAACCCCAACCCGGCCCTTATCTCAATTCTCAACGAATACGGCTGCGGCTGCGATTGCTCGAGCTATACCGAGCTCATGATCGCCCGCTCGCTGGGCATCACCGGCCATGACATCATGTTCTCGTCCAACGACACGCC
>DAWEIC010000233.1:0-1284 GCA_052364855.1 Collinsella sp. | reverse complement strand
AAGCTGGGCGCCATCGTCAACTTCGACGATATCAGCCACATTGAGTTTTACGAGCGCGTCGCGGGACCCATCCCCAAGACGGTGAGCTGCCGTTTTAACCCGGGCGGCCTGTTCCAGCTTTCCAACGGCATTATGGACAACCCGGGCGATTCCAAGTACGGCATGACCACCGAGCAGCTCTTTGATGCCTTCCGCATGCTCAAGGCCAAGGGCGCCGAGGACTTTGGCATCCATGCCTTCCTTGCCAGCAACACCGTCACCAACGATTACTACCCCAAGCTCGCGCGAATCCTCTTTGAACTTGCCGTGCGCCTGGAGCGCGAGACCGGTGCACATGTCGCCTTTATCAATCTGTCCGGCGGTGTGGGTATCCCCTACCTGCCCGAGCAGCAGGCCAATGACATCCACGCCATCGGCGAGGGTGTACACGCGGCCTACGACGAGATCCTGGTTCCCGCCGGCATGGGCGATGTGGCGATCTGCACCGAGATGGGCCGCTTTATGATGGGCCCCTACGGGTGCCTGGTCACCAAGGCCATTCACGAAAAGCGGATCTACAAAGACTATATCGGCGTGGACGCAAGTGCCGTCGACCTCATTCGTCCTGCCATGTATGGCGCTTACCACCACGTTACAGTGATGGGCCAGCCGGGTGGCCCCGACAAGTCCGCAGCTCCCGTCACGAACACGTACGATATCACGGGCAACCTGTGCGAAAACAACGACAAGTTCGCCATCGACCGCGAGCTGCCGCATATCGACATGGGTGACCTGCTTGTAATCCACGATACCGGTGCGCATGGCTACTCCATGGGCTACAACTACAACGGACGTCTGCGCTCCGCCGAGGTCCTGCTGCGCCCCGATGGCGCGGCCGACCTCATCCGCCGCGCCGAGCGCCCGGGCGATTACTTTTCCACGCTCGACGTGCTGCCGTGCGGCCGAGAGCTGCTGGCCAAGTCGCGCGCCGAAAGCGCCCGCCGTCGCGCCCAAGACGAGCGCCTGGCAGTCGCAGCTCAATGGAACAAACGCATCCAGATCGCGGAGGCGAAGGAGAAGAACATGGACATCCGCAATCTCGAGGGCTCAATCGTCGCCCTGGTTACGCCATTTAAAAAGGACGGCAGTGTCGACTTTGACGCGCTCGAGCGCCTTATCGATTTCCACTTGCAAAATGGCACCGACGCCATTCTCACCCTGGGCACCACCGGCGAGAGCGCCACGATGACCGACGACGAGGACAACTCCGTCGTCGCCGCCGTGGTCAAGCATGTTGCAGGACGC
>DAWEIC010000232.1:0-2332 GCA_052364855.1 Collinsella sp. | reverse complement strand
GCGAAGACAACCATATCGGCGCCTTTCAGCGACTCGATCACGTCGGCCATGTCATCCTTCTGCACGCAAGTGCCCTCATGGGCGAAGCAATACTGGCACCCCAGGCAACCAGCGATCTTCTTGCTGGCAACGCGAACGACCTCGACCGCATTGCCGCCCTCGCGCGCGGTCTCGGCAAACGTCTCGACCATGGTGTCGGTATTGGCGCCCTTGCGCGGGCTACCACTCCTTCATGCCGCAGGCGCGCGGCATATTTTTTGTTTTAACCAAAACGTATGGAGTTATTCAATCGCCTCGTTTCCGCTATTCCCACTCGACAATAGGAGCCACTGGCCAAAAGCCTGTCAACATCCAAACAAGTTCTCAATCTGTCGATTCTACGTGAGGCAATGGTCCTCATTTGATACCCGCGCTGTTTGCGCACTAGGGAGCAAAGGAATCTGGCCGCCGCTCAAATAAGATCACCGCCATCTTGCATAAACGACGCCATGTTAAGGTGCCTGATGCCATCCCTCTCCTGCAATAGAGGATCAAGCGTGAACAAGTAGCGCGGATAACCATCCCTGATGTGGCCGAACGGCCTGTACTCGCGCTCCTCGACGCCTCTGTCGGCAATCGACATAGAGACCTGGATGTAGGCGTAAGCATTGCGCCTACGAGCGATGAAGTCACACTCGAGCTTCCCAATACGGCCCACAGAAAGCTCATACCCGCGCGATGCAAGATAGAGGTAGATCTTCACGTCGGTATATACGCAAGATGCGCCCCCTTTTTTTCTCAGCGTCCATTTCATCAGTTATGGGGGTGCTTTTTTACATTTTATAAAAAAGCGTACCGATAACTTATTCCCACTCAGTTTCGAAAATCGAATGGTTTTGAAGTTTCGAAAGCGGCAGGGCACCATGCATAAGGGCATGTTGGGATCCGCACCAGTAAAACAGGAATTGACTCACGCGAGAAGGCGCCGCCCCGTCGCCTCGATGCGTGCGCCAGGCAGATTAGGTTTGAGGAGTAGAACGGCCCTTGCGCGAGGCGTGAATTGTAATCGATAAAGCCGAGCTTTGAGAACATGCGGTTTATCTCGTCGAACGTTGAGTCAACAGGGGCTTGCGCCCCGTCGGCCGACTTGGCGACGCCCATGTCCATGATGCCGGGCACAAGTGTGAATGCGCCACGTGGAGGCGAAGGGGTCCCCCGAAAGGTTGATGGTAAGCGAGCACCAGAGGTCAAGGTGGTCCTCGCCTTCCGGGTTTGTGAGGTCGAGGGCGAGTGCCCCTCCCTCGGTCGCGTACAGCGGCGGCAGGCACTCGGCCAGCTTCTCAGTCATAAGCGCTTGCATGTCCGTCTCCCCTCCAGGCCACGTCGGACCCCTAGAATCTTCGCCCCGCGGGCAAAGCCTCGGCGCGCCCCATGGCATCTCGGCTTTGCCCCCTGCAATGTCGCGCAGCGGAGACACCACCTGAGACGGATGTCGATGCATCGAACCCGAGACCGGGCGCGGCGGCGGGGAGCCTCTCGCGCGAACAATCTGCTCGATCCTGCCGCACCCATCTTAAAAAAGTTCGAAAAACGTTCAATCGTACGACATCCGTCGAACAGTCGGGGGTACACACCACTACAGAAGGCCCACGGAACGGGGGGCGAGATGGTCGGCGACGGGTTCAAGGCACTCTCCGGCCCCACGCTCCGCTAGGGAGGGCGTCGGGAGGGAGGCCGTAATGGGTGAGAAGGGCGAGCGGCCGGAGCGGGTGTTCCCCGGCAGGACAGACCCGTGGTTCATAGCGGCCATGGTGATTGTGGCGGGCGGTTTATCCGCGGCGTGTATCGCGTGTTTCCTGAGCTCGAGTCCCGCGCTCCAATGGGGCTGGCTCGCGCTGCTGCCCGTCCCGGCCCTCGTGGCCCTGGCCGCCCTTCCCGTCCGCAGCAACCGCCTCGAGCTCTACGGCGACCGCCTCGTCGTCGTGTACGCTGGGATGCGTTCGGTGATACCCTACGCCCACGTGCGGGGCGTCCGGCGCACCAGGACGCTCTGGGCGGGGACGGCCAACTCGCTCGACCGCGTCTATATCGAGGCGCCCTACGACGGCGACGCCATCGTCTCGGTGACCGACAACGATGCCCTCGTGGCGGAGCTCGAGCGTAGGTGCGGCCTGCGGCCCGGCTGCGAACAAGGCAACTAGCTTCGCAGGGCGGCTATCAGCGACTTGCTGCTCATCGTCATATCACGACGGTCAATTCTGGGTCGGGCTGGCGGAGCACGTCGAGGGCGGAAGGTATGGCGTCGCCCGCATCGTCTTCGGCGCGGAGCCGTCCGATGAGGAGATTCTGCGAT
>DAWEIC010000231.1:0-2351 GCA_052364855.1 Collinsella sp. | reverse complement strand
ATCCGCGCGAGAAGATCGATCTTGTCCGCAGCCGGCGCGAGGACTCGCCCACCTGGTACAAGACCATGCTCGACCAGCTCATTGTGGTTGCCCGCTCGCTTTCGAGTCGCTACACCCGCTCCAAGGTGCGTAAGGCCATCCCGCGCGATTACGCCTACATCATCGACGAGTTGCTGCACACGCATCCGGATGAGAACAACTACCGTGTGCGTTATCACGAGCGCATTATCGAATCCATCTTGGAGACCGCCAGCGCCGACGACTTTATCGAGTCGCTCGCCTCGCTCATCAAGCGCCTCGCCGTCGACCACCTGCACTTGGTGGGCGACATCTTCGACCGCGGTGGCGGCGCGGCCAAGATTATGGACCGCCTGCTCACCTATCATTCGCTCGATATTCAGTGGGGCAACCACGACCTGCTGTGGATGGGCGCCGCTGCCGGCGAGCCCGCCTGCATCGCCACGGTGCTGCGCAACAACCTGCGCTACGACAACTACGAGATTCTCGAGAACGACTATGGCATCTCGCTGCGCGAGCTTGTCGCCTTCGCCGACGCCACCTATACCGCCGGCGAGCCGATCAGCCCGCTGATCAAAGCCATTAACGTCCTGCTTTTTAAGCTCGAGGGCCAGATTATCCAGCGCCACCCCGAGTTCGACATGGCAGACCGCCTGCTGCTCGACAAGATCGATCACGACGCCGGCACGGTCACCCTCGCCGACGGCAGCGTATGGCCGCTCACGACCAACGACTTCCCCACCGTCGATCCGTCGGACCCCTACACGCTCACGGCCGAGGAACAGCACATCATAGACAAGCTCGTGTCCGAGTTTGTCACCGCCGATCACCTGCATCGCCACATCGATTTCCTCTACACCCACGGCTCGATGTACAAGGTCACCAACGGCAACCTGCTGTTCCATGGCTGCGTACCACTCAACGAAGACGGCACCTTTAGCAGCATGAACTGCCTGGGTACCTGGCACGCCGGCCGCGATTATCTCGATTTTTGCGACCGCATCGCCCGCCGCGCCTGGCGCGTGGGCGACCGCGACGCCCTCGACTGGATGTGGTACCTGTGGATTGGCTTTAACTCACCCGCCAGCGGACGCCTGGTGCGTACCTTTGAGCGCGCCTATATCGCCGATAAGAGCACCTGGGTCGAGCCGATGGACCCGTACTTTACGCTTACCAAGTCACCCTCGGTCTGCGACGACATCATGCGCGAGTTCGGCGTCGCCCCCATGGCTTGCTCCCCGACGGGCCACATCATCAACGGCCATACCCCGGTCAAGACCACCAAGGGCGAGCAGCCCATCCGTGCCAACGGCAAGCTGCTGGTCATCGACGGCGGTTTCTGTCGCGCCTACCACCCCAAAACGGGCATCGCCGGCTACACGCTCATCTCGAGCTCGCGCGGATGCCGCCTCAAGTCGCACCAGGCCTTTACCACCGTTGCCGAGGCGCTCACCCGCAACATCGATATCGAAAGCGAGACCAACCGCTTTGACGAGGCCGACCGGCGCCGCATGGTGAGCGACACCGATACCGGCGTCAAGATTCGCGGCCAGATTCAGGACCTGCGCCAGCTGCTCGATGCATATAGAAACGGTGCTATCGAGGAGCGCGCCTAGCCTCGCCTGCGGGGATTGGCTAAACTTGCTGAGTTTGTCATCCCCACGGCGCTGCAGCGCCACCCTAAGGCAGGTGTCATGCAAAAGCTCCTTGCGCAGATCATGAAGTTTGGCGTCGTCGGCGTCATTGCCACCGTCATCGACTTTGGCATCATGAATCTGCTCCACTACGGTCTGGGCCTCAATATCCTAATCGCCAATACCAGCGGCTTTATCGTCTCGCTCATCTTTAACTACGTCGCGAGCATGAAGTACGTGTTTGCGCACAAGGAGGGCATGAGCCGCCGCCGCGAGTTCATTATCTTTGTCGTGCTGTCCGTGATCGGCTTGGCTCTCAACGACGGCATCGTGCTGGCGCTCAACGCCGGCCTGGGGCTCGAGGCCAATATCGCCAAGATTTGCGCCACCGCGCTTGTTATGGTCTACAACTTTGTGACCCGAAAGATCTTCCTGGAGGGCGACGAGACCAAGTAGCTCGACTTTTCCGCACAGCTACGGGGACCTGCGGATGACGCACGTCGAGCACTGCGTTGTTCGTGGGCCCTGCTCGTTTGCGGGAAGATTTGCAACGTTTGCGGATTACCTCTTGAATATTTGGCGAGTTCGTATAGTTCTTGCCAAAGACCTTACGTTTCCCATGCAAAAGCTCTAAAGTATCTCGTTGCTCGATTCATCAACGCATTGGATGTGATTACGTGCGCAAGGCACTGGCACAAC
>DAWEIC010000230.1:0-2360 GCA_052364855.1 Collinsella sp. | reverse complement strand
CGACACGGTGAGCTTGCCCAGCTCGCCGGACTCGATGATCTCCTTGGCCTTGTTGACGAAGGGGTTGTGGCGACGGTGCTGGCCCACGAGCACGGGCACGCCGGCGGTCTCGGTCTCGGCAGCGAAAGCCTGGGCATCCTCCAGGTCGTTGGAGATCGGCTTTTCGACCAACGGCACGATATTGCGCTTCACAGCCTCGCGAGCAACGCCCAGGTGCAGGTCGTTGGGGGTGGCGATGATGACGGCCTCGGGCTTAACCTCGTCCATCATCTGGGCGGGATCGGTGAAGAACGGCACGCCGGCGGCCTCAGCCGTGGCGCGGGCGCCCTCAAAGGCGTCGGCGATGGCGACGAGCTCGGCCTCGGGCTCCTCGGTGACAAAGCGGATGTGGTTGCGGCCCATGGCGCCGGCGCCGATAACGGCAATGCGGACGGGGTTGAGCTCAGACATTTCGACTCCTTAATACTGGTGACCGGTGGAATGCGACAAAGGGACTGTCCCTTTGTCGCATCGGTAAAACTAGGCGGACTTCTTCTTGCTGTCGGAGACCATCATGTAGACGGTGAGCACGACGGCGATGGCGGCGATCACAATGGCGCCGTAGAAGGACTGCTGGTAGGCGGCGCTGCCGGCCTCGGCGTGATACAGCACGGCGGTGATGGGCTGGCTGATCCAGGTGGAAGCGGCATAACCCAAAAACATGATGCCGTAGTTGACGCCGATGTTGCTGGTACCAAAGGCGCCACCGGTGAGCGGCGGGTAGATGACGAGCAGGGCGCCAAAGCTAAAGCCGAGCAGGGCGAGCGCCACAAAGAACATGGCCTGCGTAAAGCTCATCGACATGATGACGAGTGCGACGATGGTGACGACAAGGCTGATGAGCAGCGACTTATAGGCGCCGAGCTTGTCGATGATCTGGCCAAAGGACAGGCGGCCGACCAGGTTGGCGCAGGTGTTGACGGAGACCACCACACCGCCGAGGGCGACGGCCGCGGCGCTCGTGGGGTCGGCGAAAAGCTGGACGGCGGCGATGGAGGCAACCTTGCCCACGAGCAGGGTGCCCGCGGTGGCGGCAAAGGCGAAGGTGACGATGAGGACCCAGAAGCGCGGGGTCTTGACCATCTCGCCCGGGGTGAGGTCGCCGAAGGTGCCGGCGTGTGCGCCGCCCTTGGGGGCCTCGAAGCCCTCGGGCAGCCAACCGGCCTCGGGGGCCTTCAGGAACAGGGCGGAGGCGGCGATCATTACAAAGAAGATGACGCCGAGCGCCTTAAGGGCGCCAAAGATGCCCAGGCTCGGGATGAGCAGCGAGGCGAGCACTGGGGACAGCACGGCGGGGCCGGCGGTCGAAGCGGCCAGGGTGATGCCGGAGGCGAGGCCCTTCTTGTCGATGAACCACTTTTGGCCGGTGGTGAGCGCCGGGTTGTAGCCCAGGCCGTTGCCGACGGCGGCGACGAGCGAGAACCACAGGTAGAACTGCCACGGCTCGGTGACGGTGCCGGACATGAACCAGCCCACGCCGTAGCACACGGCGGCGGCGATCACGACGTTGCGCGGGCCGATCTTGTCGGAGATGCGGCCGGCGAAGATACCCGTCACGGCCATGATGGTCTGAAAGACCGGGAAGGCCCAGGTAAGAGCGCTCGACCACTCGGGGTAGACGGCGAGTAGGTTCTTGCTCACGACGGAATACAGCGCGATGGAGCTGATGAAGAACATGGTGACGCACGCGGCGGAAAGCACGACGGCGCGACCCTTGTTGGAGTTGGTGGAAGCCATTGGACTCTTTCTAATCGATGCGGGGGAGGAGCGGGCGTGTCCGCGGGCCTCCCTGTTAGGTTGGTTTACTGGTCAGTCGGCTTGGCGACGCCGGACTCATCGGACCAAAGCTCGACACCCTTGTTCTTAAGGTAGTTGTCGGCATAGGCGCGACGGCCGCCGGGCTTGGCGGTGAGGTCGCCCATCATGTTGGAGAAGCCGCCGTCGACCTTGATGGCGTCGCCGGTGGTAAAGTCCGAGCGCTTGGACGCCAGGAACATGACGGCGTTGGCGATATCGCTGACCTCGCCGATGCGGCGCGTGGCGATCAGACGGCTGCGGCTCTTTTCGACCTCGGGATCGGCGTAGAAGTTGGCTGACATCGGGGTCTTAACGAAGCAAGGCTCGACGCAGTTGGAGCGCACGCCGTAGGGGCCCCACTCGGCAGCCAGCATCTTGGACATCATGTTGACGCCCGCCTTGGTGGAGCTGTACACGCCCGAGAACGTCTCGGGGGAGTGGCTGGCGACGGTCGAGATGTGCACCAGGCGGCCCTGGCCGGCCTTGATCATCTCGCGACCAAAGCGCTGCGAGGTGATGAAGTA
>DAWEIC010000229.1:0-2379 GCA_052364855.1 Collinsella sp. | reverse complement strand
TGACGTTCTTGTTGACCAGGTCCAGGCGGGTCTCGCCGGGCTTCTGGGCAGCGCCAGCGGTGACGACGATCATAGCGGCGTCGGCGACATCAGAGTAATCGCCAGCGTAGATCTTCATCGGCTCGGCAAACGTCATGCCGTGCGCGATATCCAGAGCCTCACCCTCGGCGCGGTTCTTGTCCACGTCGATGAGGACCATCTCGGAGAACAGACCGCTCTGCATCAGTGCGAACGCCGAAGACGAACCGACGAAACCGCAGCCGACAATAGCGACCTTCTTCTCGTTAACCATTACAAACTCCCATCTCTCTCCACAAACAAACCGCCCAGGACGACCCGAGCGGCTTGCCGTAATCCCAATACATCCAATCGGGACTTTGATTATGCTCCTATTGCAGCCAAATATCGACCGTTTACCGAAATTGTTTGCAGAATTCGTATAATAACTGCACGAAATCGGTTTCGTGCTATTGACTCACGGAAACGAATCCCTAATACAGGCCCGCCTCGCGAATGGCCTCGACAGCCAAAGCGATCTGATCGGGCGGCAGGACCAGTGCCATACGCACGTGCCCCTCGCCCGAAGGGCCAAAGCTCGCGCCCGGCGTCACCACAACGCCGGCCTTCTCCATGAGCTCCTCGCTAAACGCCATGGAATCGGTGCGACCGCCGGGAAGCTTGGCCCACACAAACATAGAACCATGCGCGTTGGGACGCTCCCAGCCCAGGCCCTCAAGACCGTCGCACAGGGCATCGCGACGCTCCTGGTACTTCAGACGCTGCGCCTCGACCTCATCGCGCGGACCGTTCAGGCAGGCGATAGCAGCCTTCTGGATCGGGAAGAACATACCGAAGTCGATCTGGCTGCGCAGCTTGGCAAAGGCAGAGACCACATCCTCGCGACCGACCAAAAAGCCGATGCGGGCACCGGTGACGTTAAACGACTTGGAAAGCGAGAAGAACTCCACGCCCACCTCAAGCGCACCGGGATACTGCAAGAAGCTGCCGCCCGGCTCGCCGTCGAACACGATGTCGGAGTATGCGTTGTCATGGACGATGAGCAGATCATGCTCGCGGGCAAAGGCGATAATCTCCTCGTAGACCTCGGGCGTGCCCACCGAGCCGACCGGGTTCGCGGGCAGCGACACGATCATATACTTGGCACGATCGGCCACCTCGGAATCGATACCCGCCACATAGGGCAGGTAATTATGCTCGGCGACCAACGGATAGTACTCGAGCTTGGCATCGGCAATCTTGGCACCCGCCTCAAAGACCGGGTAGCACGGATCGGGAACCAGAATGGTGTCACCCGGATCGAGCAGGGCCAGGCCCAAATGGCCCACGCCCTCCTGCGTGCCGTTGCACGACTGCACCATAGACGGCGTAATGCCCGAAACGCCAAAGCGACGCTCATAGTAATCGCACACGGCCTGCTTGAGTTCGGGCAGGTCGCGCAGGGCATACTTCCACATCTCGGGATCTTGGGCTGCCTGCGTGAGCGCCTCGACCACATGGTCGTACGGCTTAAAGTCGGGCGTGCCCACGCTCATGTTGTAAATGGTCTTGCCCTGAGCCTTCAGCGCGAGAAGCTTGTTGTTGAGCGAGGCGAAGACCTCCGCGCCAAAGCGGTCGAGACGCTGCGATGCCTGCATGGTGCCACCTTTCGATATGAAAAACGCGGCGCTCCGACAAGAGCGCCGCGCGATACGGGCCATCAGATTGCAAAAGTGTAACGCTTGCAACCCCCGTATTGGTTCAATTTAGCCAACCTTAGTCAACTGGATTGAGCGCGTCGATCTGCGCAAGCCACAGACGCGAGCTGGCGTCACTCGGCATACGCCAATCGCCGCGCGGACTGAGCGTCACCGAGCCCACCTTGGGACCATCGGGCAGGCAGCTGCGCTTAAACTGCTGGGCAAAGAAGCGACGGTAGAACGTACGTAGCCACGTGTGGACGGTCTTGGCGTCGTAGACGCCCTCGAAGCTCTTGAGCGCCATGCGGTAGATCTTGCCCGGCTCAAAGCCAAAACGCAGCAGGTAGTAGAGGAAGTAGTCGTGCAGCTCGTACGGGCCCACCAAATCCTCAGTCTTCTGTGCAATCTCGCCATCGCCCGTGGGCGGCAGAAGCTCGGGGGACACCGGCGTATCGAGGATGTCGAGCAGCGTCTCGGCAATACGACCGCCAAAGACATCAGCCGCATAGCGCACCAGATGGCGCACAAGCGTCTTGGGCACACTCGCGTTGACGGCGTACATGCTCATGTGGTCGCCGTTATAGGTAGCCCAGCCGAGCGCCAGCTCCGACAGATCGCCCGTGCCGATGACAAAACCGCCGGCCTGGTTGGCCAGATCCATCAGAATCTGCGTACGCTCGCG
>DAWEIC010000228.1:0-2381 GCA_052364855.1 Collinsella sp. | reverse complement strand
TGCTTAAGCTGTTCCGAATCAATCACTGCACATGCCTCCTTGGCATAGAAAAGGGGCGCTGTGCATAGACAGCGCCCCTGTAAAGGCGGCATGCTCCCTACGCCAGCATTAACTGACAGGTTCAAAGGATTGGGCCCCATGCCCTCTCAGCCTTGTGGTTTGCACCGCCGGCACTCCCGCATCGAATCTGTTGTTCCCTATACTAGCGCACCTGCCAAAAAGGGACAGGTTTATTTTGGTAGGTGGCACTGGGGCGTTGCATTTTCCCAGATAAAACCTGCCAAAATAAACCTGTCCCTTATTGGCAGGTCGTTACAATGGATACGGTGAAAATGACTGGGGGACTCTATGATCAAACTTGTGCTGACCGATATGGACGATACGCTGATTCCAGCCGGGCATGACGGTGCTAGCGACTACGCCATTGAGGGTATTCATGCCATGCAGGCGGCGGGTCTGCACTTTGGCCCGGTTTCGGGTCGCCAGCCGTCCGCGATGGGCTGGATGTTCAAAAATCGTTCCGAGTGCTTCTCGACCGGTGCGTTCTGCAACGGCCAGGTGATGTTTGTCGACGGCGAAGTAGTCGCCTCGCACGCAATCGACAACGATGCTCTGATGCGTTTGGCTGACTACTTGGAGCAAGAGACCGACGATACGTACCTGAAGGTCTACAGCCTGGGTGATGATTTTTGGGACAACGATGCCTATTGCGTGACGAGCGATCCCGAGCGCGTGCGTCGCGCCATGGAGTCGGGCGGCAACGCGTGGCTCAAAGGCGAAGTGGGCCCGTGCCGTCCCGTCGTCGCTGACGCGCCGGTGTTTAAGGCGAATATCTGGAGCGCCCGTTCGCGTGAGGAGCTCGCGGAGCTACGCGAGCGCGTTGCCGCTGAGGTGCCGGAACTCTCGCTTGTGTTTCCCAACAACCGAGTGCGCCTGTTTGACATCCTTCCGGCTGGTTGGGACAAGGGCCGCGCTGCGCTGGAGCTGGCGCGCGCTTTGGGCCTGACGCCCGACGAGGTGGCCGTATTTGGCGATTCCGATAACGATCTGCCCATGATCGATGCCGTTCCCAACTCCGTTGCAGTCGCCAACGCCAACGAGGCCGTCACGGCGGCGGCACGTTGGCATATCGGCGCCGCGGCAGATGATGCGGTCGCCGAGGCTCTGCACCAGATTGCCGCCTGCGCCGCGACGGGGGAGATGCCGTCGTTTATGCGTCGGACGGACACGGCGGGTCTTGGCGTTACGAACGTCTAGGGAGAAAGTCATGAAGCTTCAGCAGCTCAGGTATGTTGTTAAGGTTGCCGAATGCGGCAGCATTACCGAGGCCTCGCGTCGGCTCTTTGTGTCGCAGCCTTCGATTACCGCGTCGATTCGCGATCTCGAAAACGAGATGGGTGTACATATCTTTGAGCGCACTAACAAGGGCGTCGTTGTGTCCGAGGAAGGCGAGACCTTCTTGGGCTATGCACGCCAGGTTCTCGACCAGGCCGACCTGCTCGAGGGCAAGTACAAGGGCGCATCCGAGCAGGTGCCGCACTTTAGTGTGAGCTGCCAGCATTATTCCTTTGCCGTTAACGCGTTTGTTGACGTGATTCGCGAGTTCGATGCCGCGCGTTACGACTTTACCCTGCGCGAGGAGCAAACCCACGAGATTATCGAGGACGTCGCGCACATGAAAAGCGAGCTCGGCATCTTGTACCTTTCCGAGCACAATCGCGAGGTTATCGAGCGCATGCTGGCGGCCAACGAGCTCGTGTTCGAAGGTCTTTTCTGCGCCACGCCGCATGTCTTCGTGTGCGCCGACCATCCGCTGGCGGGCCGCTCCAGCGTGACGCTCGAGGACTTGGAAGACTACCCGTTCCTGTCCTATGAGCAGGGCAACTACAACTCGTTTTACTATTCCGAGGAGCTGACCTCAACCTTTGAGCGCCGCAAGAATATTCGCGTGCGCGACCGTGCGACGCTGTTCAACCTAGTTATGGGCCTTAACGGTTACACGGTGTGTTCGGGCGTGATTAGCCACGAGCTCAACGGCCCCGGTATTATCTCGATTCCGCTCGATGTGGACGAATACATGGAGATCGGCATTATCACGCGTAAGAACACGACGCTCACGCGCTATGGGCGGGCCTACATCGACGCGATTCGTCAGCATATTTAGCTCACTTCGAGATGCCCATGTGAGGCGGATCTCCGCTGTTGCTCTATATAGAAAAAACTTATAACAAACCTATATAAACGTATATTTTACGATGGCCATATAAGCGCTCATACTCTGTCTCGGTAAAGCAACCAATGCAAAGGGAGATATCTATGAGCACTTCGATTCAACCGAACGCGCCGTTTCGCGCCGATATCGTCGGCAGTTTTCTTCGTCC
>DAWEIC010000227.1:0-2390 GCA_052364855.1 Collinsella sp. | reverse complement strand
TGGTGGGTGTCTCGGCGGGCGCGGCGTTTGGCTACAACTTTAAATCGCGCCAGATTGGCCGCGCCATCCGCTACAACAAAGCCTATTGTGCCGACAAGCGCTATGCGGGAGTAGCAAGCTGGCTGCGGACCGGCGATATGTTCAATGCCGATTTTGCCTATCACGAGGTGCCTATCGAGCGCGATCCCATCGACTTGGAGGCGTACCGCGCCTGCCCCATGCGATTTACGTGCGTGTGTACCGATATCGAGACGGGCAAGGCCGTCTATCACGACCTGCCGTATGGCGATGAGCGCGATATCGAGTGGATCCGGGCGTCGTCTGCTATTCCTGTGGCGACGCGTCCCGTTGCTATTGACGGGCATAAGTATCTGGATGGTGGCGTGGCTGACTCTATTCCCAGCGCATGGCTGTTTGCGCAGGGGTATGACCGTAACATCGTGGTGCTGACGCAGCCGGCGGGCTTTGTGAAGCAGCCCAACAGCGTGATGCCCATGCTGCGGCGCGCGTTCCGTCACTACCCGGAGTTTGTCGCAGCGCTTGAGCATCGGCATGAGGTCTACAATGCCACGCTCGATGACCTGGCACGTCGCGAGGCTGCCGGCGAAATCTTTGTGGTGCGGCCAAGCGAATCGGTGAAGGTGCCGTCGCTGTGCCGCGAACCGGATGAGCTCGAGCGCATCTACCAAGTCGGCCGTCGCGATGCGGGGGCAACCTTGCCCGCGCTGGAAGCGTATCTGGCGGGATAAGGGTCGCATATGGAAAGCGCATCCCGGAATGGAGGTCCAAACTGGGATGCGCTTTCCGTTGCTGAAGATATGAGGCTGCGGAGCAGCTGCCCGGCATGCGTTTACGCCTGCTGCCAGGTGTCGACGAGCTCCTTTGCCGCGGCGTAGGGGTCGTCGGCGCTGCAGACGGCGCTTACCACAAAGAAGCCGTCGACGCCGGTGGCCTTGAGCTGCGGCAGGTCGGCCTTTTTGACGCCGCCGCCCACCACGATGGGCACAGGGCTGGCTACATGGAGCGCAGCCAGGTCCTCAAAACTCTTGGTGATGATAGAGCCGTCTGCCGCGCGTCCACAGTCGCGCTTGGTCTCGGTCTCATGGAGCGGGCCGATGCCTAGGTAGTCGACTAGGCTCATGTCGGCGGTCTTGACGTACTCGAGCATTTCCTCGCAACGGGCCGAAAGGCCCACGATGGCATCTGGCCCCAGAAGTTTGCGGCAGACTTCGACGGGAATATCGCTCTGACCCACGTGCACGCCGTCGACAGCGATACCCTGTTCGCGTGCGGCGAGTACGCAGTCCAGACGGTCGTCGATAAGCAGGGCGACCTTGCCGGTCTTGCCGGCGCGAGCGATAGCCTGCGCGGCATCGCCCGTCAGCGCGATGATCTCGCGGGCACTTGCCACCTTGGAGCGCACCTGGATGCAGGTAAAGCCGGCGTCGAGTGCCTGGGCCACCACATCGCCCACGGGACGCCCGAGCGTGTTTTCGGGGCCGAGTACCAGATAGGCCGAGATATCAAGGTTGTCGCGGATGCTCATCGTGCTTCCTCCTGCTTTTTGATCTGTGCTTCCATGCGCTCGAGCTTGCCGGTCATGGTGTCGGTAAATCCGGGCCGAATATCGGCTTTGAGCACGACTTCGGTGCGGATGCCCTTGCTCGCCAACACAAATGTCGCGTCGCGCACGACCTGCATGACCTCGTCCCAGTCGCCCTCGATCTCGGTGAACATCGAGGTGGTGCGGTTGGGAAGGCCGCTCTCGCGAATGACGCGCACGACCTCGGCGACCTCGGCGGACAGCTCATCGCCGGTGCCGCACGGGGCGATGGCTACGGCGACGAGTGTGTTCATGCCGGTATTGGTTGCGGGTTCGGACATGGCCTATGCCTCCTCGAGCTCGAGTTTGTTATCGGCAATATCCTGGGCGGTTGCGCGGTAGAGTTCGTCGATAAAGGCGACCTTAAAGCTTGCCGGGGCGTCGGCGACAGTGGCGGCACGCGTGCCGGCCACGTTGTAGACAGCGGTGCCGCAGACGGCGGCCGTAAACGGGTCGGCGGCACAGGCGTACACGGCTAGCACGCCGCCCTGCGAGCAGCCGCAACCGGTGATCTTGGACATGAGCGGGCTGCCGCCGTGGGACTTGGCCACGGTCGTGCCGTCGGTAATCAGGTCGACTTCGCCCGAGACCACAACGGCGCCGCCGGTGTAGCGGGCGAGCGCCACGGCGGCATCGCGGGCGGCGTCGACCGTGTCGGTGGTATCGACACCGCGCACGCGGCTCAGATCAGCCGCCTCGCCCTCAAGACCCCACAGGCCGGCGAGCGCGATAATCTCGGAGGCGTTGCCGCGCACGATGGCGGGCTTGTACTGCTTGAGCTCGTTTA
>DAWEIC010000226.1:0-2390 GCA_052364855.1 Collinsella sp. | reverse complement strand
ATGGGCAAGGCCGAGTATGGCCGCACTGCTGCTGCCGAGGCTCCCGTCGACGCCGAGGCCGCCAAGGCTTAGCCGACCTGACGAGTTGAACGTCACATCTATATGACTCGGAAAGACCGGGTCCGCGACTTCGCGGGCTCGGTCTTTTTTTCATGCAAAAGCGGGTGACGCTCGAGTGTTCTCGCAGATGTTTTGCATGGATAAGGGCGCGCGTTGTACCATATGGACGTATATGTGTGCATATGAAAGGGGCCCCGTGGCCAAGACGGTATATTCCGATAACCAAAATAATGTCGATGCCCTGGCTGAACGTCTGAGCAGCCAGACGTCGCTTTCTGCCGAGCGTGCCAAGCTGGTTGCCTACGACCTGCTTTGCCGCAAGGCGCTCAAGATTAAGTCGAGTGCGCTGGCGCAGATTTTCCGCTCCGTCGATAAGGAATGTGACACCAAGGCGATGCGCGATGAGCTTATCGCGGCCAATATTGTGACCAAGATCGAGGGTAGCGGCATTAACGGGCGCCCGGCGTTCTATACCATCAATGCCGAGATCCGCGATGCCCAGGAGCAGCCTGCCGAGTCCGTCGAGGATTCCGCTGACGTGCCTGCTGTGGAAGAAGTTGCTCCGCGTGAGCATGTCGATACCGATGAGTTGCTCGATGAGAACGTCGTGCGTGCCTTTACGGCCAAGGCAGGACGCGGCGGTTTTGGCGGGGGTGGCAAGCGCGATGCGCAGCGCCGCGCCCAGCAGGAGCGCTTCCGTCGCGCCGTTGCTCAAAAGGGTGAGACGGATGCCGAGGCTGTTGAGAACGAGGTTGCTGCCGAGTCGCAGAGGCCCGCGAAGGAGCAAAAGCCCGTGGAGGCCCAGGAGCCCCAGCGTCGCCGTGGTGCCCACTTTAAGGCTGCGCAGCAGGATGTCGCGCATGAGGTTGAAGAGCCTTCCGAGGCTGCAGACGATGTTGAGGAGTCTGCCAAGAAGGCTCCGGGTTCGTGTCGTCCCGGCCGCGGTTTTGCGGGACGCGCGTATCCCGTAAGGCGTCAGGAGAAGGGCGAGCCGGCTTCGACCGCTCAGGCCGAGAAGGCCGAACAAACCGAGAAAACCGTTGAGCCGGCGGCTCGCGAACAGAAGCCTGTTGAGCCGCAGCTTGAGGTTGCTGCCGAGGCCAAGGGCGAGCAGCCTACTGATGGGCAGACGGAGCAGGGCGCGTCGAGCAGGCCTCGCCGCCGTCGCCATCGCGGGGGCCGCAGTTCCCATGCCGAGACTGCAGCCGAGAAGACCACGCCGCAGGACGAGGATGCGAAGGCCGAGGTTTCTTCGGGGCAGCCTAAGCGCCAGCCGGCGAAGGAGAGCAAGTCCGATCGTCCGCAGAAGCAGGCGTCTATGCCGAAGCGCGAGCGCAATTCCCAAGGCGATTCTAAGCGCAAGTCTCAGAAGAAGCCGGAGTCTGCCGCAGTAGATGCTGCTGCCCAGCAGCCCGAGCCGGCCGTCCACGGCGAGGTATCGGCGTTTGCCCTTGCCCGCGTTTTAGGCAGGCAGCTGCTCAAAGTTGTCCCTACGCCTACGGCGCTCTCTAAGATCAAGGAGCAGCAGACACAGATCGTAAAGGTCGAGGGCAAGGACGGCAAAAAGGCTCCGCAGCGCACTCAGCACAACGAGATGTCCAACCGCAAGATTGCCGAGGAAATCGCAATCATCCAGGCTTGGATCGAGCAAAACCGAGGTGCCGATACGCCGGTTGCCTCGCGCCGCCAGCGTGCCTACCAGATTTTTAACGACGAGAAGGCTTTTGACGGCAAGCACGGTGAGCGCCTGATAAGGCGCATGACCGAAAAGGGCATCAGCATGCAGGCGATCAAGGTCGCCCCCAACCGCCCCGTGCACTTTACGGGTTTCTTTACGCTGGGCGCCGATAAGCCGTTCATTATGGTCGAGAACCTGGACACCTACGACGAGATCGTCAGGCTGCTGCGTGGCCGCAAGCACGCCAAGCTCTTTGGCATCAAGGTGGGCGGCGTGATTTTTGGCGGCGGATGCAAGGCGAGCGTCTCGCATGCCCTGGACGATTATCTGGCCGAGATCGGCTATCGCTTTAACTACGTCTACTACGTGGGCGATATCGACCGCGAGGGCGCGCGCATCGTCGAGCAGGCTCGCAATGCCAATGTGGTTGAGATTCACCTGCATGCCGGTATGTACCGTGCCATGCTCGCCGAGCATAAGCGTCGCGTGAAGGCCGGCGGCGAGTGCGAGCGCGCGGCTGCCAACCAGGGCGTGCCGCAGAACTTGGCGGCGACGATCAAGGATCTGCCCATGGTCACGCGCGTGCAGTTCCGCAATGTGCTACGTGAAGGCGGGCGCATTCCGCAGGAGATTCTGATGACCGCAGACTATC
>DAWEIC010000225.1:0-2455 GCA_052364855.1 Collinsella sp. | reverse complement strand
GATAGCGGTTGATGTGCTCGGGGTTCAGACCGACGACGTCCAGCAGCTCGCGGACACGCTCAATACGCTCCTCCTTGGTGCCCACGCCGTGAATGGTCATGGGCTCGGAGACGATCTCGCCAATGGTCATACGAGGGTTCAGCGAAGCATAAGGATCCTGGAAGATAAACTGCATCTCGCGACGCATGTCCTTGATCTCATGCTTGCTCATCTCGGCAACATCTTTGCCCTGGAAGAACACCTTACCGGCGGTCGGCTTGGTCAGGCGCATGATGGTGCGACCCGTCGTGGACTTACCGCAACCAGACTCACCAACCAGACCAAAGGTCTCGCCAGGATAAATCTCAAAAGAGATGTCATTTACAGCAGAGACGACACGCTTGGAGAAGCGCTTGGCGAACATGCCGGACTCAGCGGGAAACTCCTTAGAGAGGTGCTCGACCTTCAGGAGCGGAGTGCGCTCGTTGGTATCTGCCATTACGCCTCGCCTCCCTTCTTGGAATCCTTGCGCGTACGGGACGTCTCAGGAGCGTTCTTGAGGAACTCGGGGTCACCGGAGTAGTGGCACGCAGAGTAATGACCAGACTCGGTGACAACGCGCTCGGGGCGCTGCTTGCGGCACTTGTCCGTCGCATAGGGGCAGCGAGGAGAGAAGACGCAGCCCTCAGGCAGGTTCATGAGCGAAGGCGGGTTGCCGTGAATCGGCGTAAGAGGCTTCTTCTCTTCGATGGCCTGCTCCGGGATGGAGCGGATAAGGCCCCAGGTGTAGGGGTGGCGGCTCTCGTAGAAGATTTCCTCAGCAGTACCGAACTCGACGGGACGGCCGGCGTACATAACCATGATCTTGTCAGCCATATCGGCGACAACGCCCAGGTCATGGGTGATCATGATGATGGCGTTGCCGTTCTTCTCCTGCATTTCCTGCATAAGCTCAATAATCTGAGCCTGAATGGTAACGTCCAAGGCAGTCGTGGGCTCGTCGGCAATCAGAATATCGGGGTCGCAGGCAAGAGCCATAGCGATCATGACGCGCTGACGCATACCGCCAGAGAACTGGTGCGGATACTCATTGACGCGCTTCTCGGGCTCGGGAATGCCAACGAGGTCCAAAAGCTCGGTGGCGCGCTTGAGCGCCTCCTGCTTGGAGTAGCCACGGTGCAGACGAAGACCCTCGCCTACCTGCTTGCCGATCTTATAGACCGGGTTCAAGGAGGTCATAGGATCCTGGAAGATCATCGCGATATCGTTACCGCGAATGTGCTGCATCTCTTCCTCGGTCATCTCGAGGATAGAACGACCGCGATAGCGAACGTCGCCACCCTCAATCTTTCCCGGAGGCATCGAGATAAGGCCCATGATGGTCATGGCGGTCACGGACTTACCGGAGCCGGACTCACCGACGACACCCAGGGTCTCGCCGCGATCGAGCGTGTAGGACACACCGTCGACAGCGCGAACGACGCCGTCCTCGGTATGGAAATACATCTTAAGGTCATCGACCTCGAGCAGATGCTGGCCCTCGGGAACCGGCTGGTCCTTCAGGTCCACATAGTTCTTGTTCTTCTTCATCCTTATGCGTCCTTCATCTTGACGTCGAGGGCGTCGCGCAAACCGTCACCCAGCAGGGTGAAGGCGAGCACCGTCGAGAGAATTGCCAGGCCGGGCATGATCATCATCCAGGGAGCAGTCAGCAGATACTGCTGAC
Organism: Collinsella sp.; assembly: GCA_052364855.1. Lineage (GTDB taxonomy): Bacteria > Actinomycetota > Coriobacteriia > Coriobacteriales > Coriobacteriaceae > Collinsella. Next base: position 750 of record DAWEIC010000225.1, on the reverse strand, counting down.
CGTCCTGAATCATGGAGCCCCACGAAGGCGTAGGCGGAATAACGCCCATGCCGAGGAAGGACAGAGCAGACTCGGTCAGGATGGCGCCACCAATGTTCATGGTCGCGTAGACCACGATGGAGGCGACGGAGTTCGGGAAGATGTGACGCACGACGATACGAGCATCAGATGCACCCATCGCGCGCGCAGCATCAACATAGTCGTTTTCCTTGACGGTCAAGATCGCAGAGCGGAAGACGCGCGCAATCGAAGGCCAGCCGAGAATACCGATGGCGATAAAGACGTTCTGAAGACCGCGGCCGATAACGGCGATCATGGCGACAACGAACAGCACGTACGGGAACGCCAGGAAGATGTCCGCACAGCGCATGATGATCGTATCCCAGATGCCGCCGTAGAAACCGGCCAGAGCACCCATGACCAGACCGATCAGCGTGGAAATCGCGGTGGCCATAATTCCGACAGACAGCGAAACGCGCGCACCGTAGATAACGCGGACGAGAATGTCGCGACCAAGGGCGTCGGTGCCAAACGGGTGCTCTGCACACGGAGCCAACAGCGACGTCTCGGCCATGGTGGTCGAGTCGGAAGCCGTCGGCGAACCGAGCCAGGGCTTAGCCCACAGATCTGCGGTCAGGGCAACCAAAACGACGATGATGATCCAGCAGACACCGATAACGGCGAGCTTGTTCTTGCGAAGACGCTTAAAAGCGTCGCCCCACAGCGTGCGGGACTTGGCGGGAGCAGATG
>DAWEIC010000224.1:0-2462 GCA_052364855.1 Collinsella sp. | reverse complement strand
CTGATCCCGCTGACCGGCGTCACCCTGCCCTTTATGAGCCAGGGCGGCTCCTCGCTGCTGGCAAGCTTTATCATCGTCGCACTCCTGCTACGTGCCGGTGACGAGGCGACCGGACGCGAGGCCGAGCTTACCGGCACCGGCACCATGGCCGCCATCACCGATGATCAGGTCGCATCTGCCGCCGCCCCGACGGGCACGCGCTTTGCCACCTCGTCTTCCTACGGCAGCGGCAGCCATTCCGTCGGCTCGCGCATGCGCCGTCGCCTGCTCGACACGCCTGAATCCGGTGTGCTCGGCCGCGTTGCGCTCGCCAACCGTCTAACCCGTGCGGTGCTCGCCTTTACGGCGCTGTTCGCCATCCTTATCGGCAACCTCACCTATGTCCAGGTCATCAAGGCCAAGGACTATCAGGACATGCCGACCAACAACCACACCATCGCCCGCTCCAAGTACATCCAGCGCGGTTCCATCATCACGTCCGACGGCGTGACGCTGGCCGAGTCGCTGCAGCAGGAGGACGGCACCTACGTACGCTCCTACCCCAACGGTAACCTGGCAGCGCACGTGGTTGGCTACGTGAGCCAGCAGTATGGCACCACCGCCATCGAGAGCGTCATGAACGACACGCTCACCGGTTCTAAGGACTACTCCAGCTGGAACAACGCCATCGCGTCGCTCGCGGGCCAGACCCAGCCGGGCAACACCGCCAAGCTCACCATCGACTCGCGCATCCAGACGGCGGCCGAGCAGGCACTCAAGGGCTTTAAGGGCGCTGTAGTGGTCATCGACCCGCGTACCGGCGCGGTGCTCGCATGTGCCAGCTCGCCCACCTACGACAACACCAACATCGATGCCCTGCTGCAGACGGGCGGCGGCGAGGACGGCTCCATGTACAATCGCGCCATGGACGCGCTGTACACGCCGGGCTCAACGTTTAAGGTCGTTACGCTTTCCGCGGCACTCGAGACCGGTACCGCCAGCCTTACCAGCACCTACCAGGCGCCCGGCTCCATGGACATCGGCAACGCACCGGTCACCAACTATGCCAACGAGAGCTACGGCACCATCAGCCTGCAGCAGGCCTTTGCCGTGTCCTCCAACGTCGTCTTTGGCCAGGTGGCAAACGAAGTTGGCGCAAACACGCTCGTACAGTTTGCCAACGCCTTTGGCTACGGCCAAAAGCTCGGCCAGGACCTGACCTCCGCGGCCTCCATCATGGCCGACCCGTCGCTCATGACCGAGTGGGAGACCGCCTGGGCCGGCGCCGGCCAGCCTGTCGGCATGGACCACACGCCCGGCCCGCAGACCACCGTCATGCAAAACGCCGTGATTGCCGCCGCCATCGCTAACAGTGGCGTGGTCATGGACCCGTACTTTGTAGCCCAGGTACTCGCCCCGGACGGAACCGTGGTCAAGACCACGCAGTCCCGCTCGCTTGGTCAGGCCGTCAGCTCCGCCACGGCCGACCAGGTCAAGCAGGCCATGCTTGCCGTCGTCCAGTCCGGCACCGGCACCGATGCCCAGATCCCCGGCGTCAAGGTCGCCGGCAAGACCGGCTCGGCCGAGACCGGCGGCACCAACGTCAACTCGATGTTCGTTGGCTTTGCACCTTACGATTCACCCACGGTCGCCATCTCGGTGGCCTTGGAGGATTTCGACAAGCATGACGTCGAGGCCGCCAAGATCGCCGGTATCGTCCTGACCGCGGCGCTTGCCGCACAGGGAGCGTGATGCCCATGATCGAATCGGACACCCGAGGCGCGCCGCGGCCGAAGAGTTAGCGGCAACGCGCCACACGGCCCCAGCGGCCACATCGTAGGTACTACACACATCGTTGAGCGAATAGTTATGTTAGGAGCAGGAATGGAACAGAGGGTCCTCGGGGGAAGATACCTCCTCAAGGATAAGGTGGGAACAGGCGGCATGGCGACCGTCTACCGTGCACAGGACCAGGTCCTCGACCGCACGGTAGCCGTCAAGATCATGCTGCCGCAGTATGCTGGCGACGCAACCTTCGCCGCACGCTTTAAGCAGGAGGCCCAGGCAGCAGCCGGTCTCTCCTCCCCCTATATCGTGGGCGTCTACGATTGGGGCAAGGACGGCGACACCTATTACATCGTCATGGAGTACCTGCGCGGAACCGACCTTAAGAGCGGCATCAAGAGCCACGGCGCCCTCGACCCCAAGAAGGTCGCCCAGATCGGCTCGCAGATCAGCTCCGCGCTTTCGGTCGCCCACAAGCACGAGATCATCCACCGCGACATTAAGCCGCAGAACATCATGGTGCTGCCCGACGGCAACATCAAGGTGATGGACTTTGGCATCGCGCGCGCCAAGAACAGCCACCTCACGCAAGACAACAACGTGCTGGGAACCGCCCACTACGTCAGCCCCGAGCAGACCCGCGGTCAGGACCTCGGCCCCACCTCGGATATCTACTCGCTGGGCGTCGTGATGTATGA
>DAWEIC010000223.1:0-2467 GCA_052364855.1 Collinsella sp. | reverse complement strand
TTACCAAGTTTACGGGCAAGAACCTCATCCAGGGCGAGCCCGATGCCTCGAGCTTCCCCAACGGCGGCCTGCGTGCTACCTTCGAGGCCCGTGGCTACACCGCCTGGGACCCCACTAGCCCCGCCTTTATCAAGGACGACGTCCTGTGCATCCCCACGGCTTTCTGCTCCTACACGGGCGAGGCCCTGGACAAGAAGACCCCGCTGCTGCGTTCCATGACTGCGCTCTCGCGTGAGTCTAAGCGCGTTTTGGCGCTGTTTGGCAAGACCCCCAAGAAGGTCGTTCCTTCCGTGGGCGACGAGCAGGAGTACTTCCTGATCAAGAAGGACGCCTACCGCAAGCGCAAGGACCTGGTCATCACCGGCCGCACCCTCTTTGGCGCCGCTCCCTGCAAGGGCCAGGAGCTCGAGGAGCACTACTTTGGCGCTATCCGCCCCACCGTCTCGGCCTACATGAAGGATCTGGACGATGAGCTGTGGGCGCTCGGCATTCCCGCCAAGACCAAGCACAACGAGGTCGCTCCCTGCCAGCATGAGCTCGCCCCTGTCTATGGCGAGGTCAACGAGGCCATCGACCAGAATCTGGTCATGATGGAGAAGATGAAGCTCATCGCCTCCCGCCACGACTTGGTCTGCCTGCTGCACGAGAAGCCCTTCGAGGGCATCAACGGTTCGGGCAAGCACAACAACTGGTCGCTTGGCACCGAGTCCGAGAATCTGCTCGATCCGGGCGACACCCCGCTCGACAACCTGCAGTTCATCGTCTTCCTCACCGCGGTGATCGAGGCCGTCGATAACTATCAGGAGCTCCTGCGTGCCTCTGTTGCCTCGGCCGGCAACGATCATCGTCTGGGCGCCAACGAGGCTCCTCCGGCGATTATGTCCATCTTCCTGGGCGACCAGCTTACCGAGGTCGTCGAGAAGATCATCGATGGCAAGGCTTCCGTCCATGCCACGCGCGGCGTGCTCGACCTGGGCGCCGATACCCTGCCCAAGCTGATGCAGGACAACACCGACCGCAACCGCACCTCCCCGTTTGCCTTCACCGGCAACAAGTTCGAGTTCCGTGCCTGCGGCTCCGAGCAGAACGTCTCCGACTCCAACCTGGTGCTCGATGCCGCCGTGGCCAAGTCGCTCAAGTCCTTCGCCGACGCGCTTGAGGGCACGCCCGAGGATGAGTTCCAGGACGCCGCGCTCGAGTACTGCAAGAAGGTGCTGACCGACCACCAGCGCATCCTCTTCTCCGGCGATGGCTACTCCGATGAGTGGCCCGTCGAGGCCGAGAAGCGCGGCCTTGCCAACAACAAGACCACGGCCGACGCCCTGCCCGCCTTTGTTTCCGATAAGGCAATCGCGCTCTTTGAGGAGACGGGTGTCCTGACCAAGGCCGAGGCTCAGTGCCGCTACGACTGCAAGCTCGAGAAGTACAACAAGCTCATGAACATCGAGGCTACCACGATGGTTCGCGAGGCGCGTCGTACCTATCGCCCGGTCATTACCGCCTATGCCACCAAGGTCGCTAAGGGCCTTGAGACTATTCGTGCCGCCGGCGCCGAGGCCGCCATGCAGTGTGAGCAGAACACGCTCAACAAGCTCTGCAACGGCATCACCACCATCAACGACTCCATCAAGGCGCTTGACGCCGTGCATCAGAAGGCTGAGGCCCTCGATGGCCAGGAGCAGGCCAACGTGTACGCGCACGAGGTCGTTCCCGCTATGGATGCGCTGCGTGCCGCCGTGGACGCCATGGAGGAGATCGTGGCAGCCGACTACTGGCCGGTCCCGACCTACGACGACATCCTGTTCTACGTGTAGGGCGTAACTGACATATCGTCACGGTATTGAGCCGGGGTCCGCATCATGCGGGCCCCGGTTTTTGTTTGCGAAGGGCGCTTTGAAGCCCGTTTTGCTATCGATTTGCCTAGGTATAAAGGGCTATGGGCAAAAAACGTCAAATATGAGTACTGTCACAAGTCCTGTAGCATTATCTTTTTGCAAAATATGCAGTGTTACACAACATATGTCCAAGTACTTAGCCGATAAACGTCTGCAATTCTTCCACCTTAGGACCCCTGGCGTCTAAATCGCCTTCAGATGGCATGAAATCGCTGTTACTAAATTGGTAACAGTACTCATATTTGCTATTTTTTGCCCACGGGCCCTTGGATGACAGTGTGATTTAATGCCCTCGGGGTTCGAATCCCGGCATATCGGTAGCAAAAAGCCCGCTACCGCGAGGGTAACGGGCTCTTCAATTCAAATGGTGCCCCCAGCGGGATTCGAACCCGCGATATCCACCTTGAAAGGGTGGCGTCCTTGGCCGCTAGACGATGGGGACAGCGGGAAAGAGTATAGCAGACTTTTTTAGCTGTTCACATATCGTTGGCAAACTGAAAAACCACCACATAGGAGCCCTTGATTATCAACTTCATCCGAACACTTCCCACATTCATCCGCACATGTGCGGA
>DAWEIC010000222.1:0-2468 GCA_052364855.1 Collinsella sp. | reverse complement strand
GCGCCCTCGGCGGCGATGTTATCGAAGCGGGGCTTGGTGGAACCCTTGGGCATGTGCACGACAGCCTTCTGGCCCAGCTTGTTGGCAGCCCATGCCACGCCGCGGCCATGGTTGCCATCGGTGGCGGTAAAGAAGGTGGCCTGGCCAAAGTCCTTGGCAAGCTGATCGGAGGTCAGGTAATCGAAGGTGCACTCGGCAACGTCCTTGCCGGTCTCGTCGGCAATGTAGTTGGCCATGGCAAACGAGCCGCCCAGGACCTTAAAGGCGTTGAGGCCAAAGCGATAGCTCTCGTCTTTAACGCACAGGTTGGACAGGCCCAGGCGCGCGGCCTGGCCGTCCAGGCGGGCAAGCGGAGTGACGGTGTACTGGGGGAACGACTGGTGGAAGGCGCGGGCCTTCTTCACGTGGTCGAGACTCATGATTCCCAAGTGCGTGTCATCGCTCTTGGGCATCGTGTTGCTCGCCCACTGGATCTTATCGGCCATACGGTGAACTCCTTAAGTTCTCTCTTGCCGGCCCCCGCATACGCGTTTCAGCCCGATCCCATTCACACGGCTGAACTTTTATGTGGATGCCAAACAAAAAGTTTGTTAGTAATGTTCTATCACACTTTTTGATTGGCATACCTAACGAATTGTTTGTTGCCGTAATCGGTACTTTTTCGCCGCCGAACGGTCATGAATTGCCTTGTTGATGGATTTGTTTGCGGTCAAGTGTGGTTTATGGCAAAGTGTGCCCAAACTAATTTTTAGGAAGGCACCCATGACCCCCGCACAGATTGAGTTTTACAAGCGCCTCGCACACGGTCTGGCGCTCCAATTTGGCCCCAACTGCGAAGTCGTCGTCCACGATCTGGAGACCGAGGACGTGGACCACTCCATCGTAGTAATCGAAAACGGCCACGTCAGCGGGCGCAAACTGGGTGACGGCCCCAGCCATATCGTGTTTGAGTCCATGCACGAGGGCAGCACCGACGTACACGACCGCGAGCCGTACCTCACTAAAACCACCGATGGCAAGCTGCTCAAGTCCTCGACCATCTTTATCCGCAACGACGAAGGCAAGCCCGTCGGCATTTTGGGCATCAACTTTGACATTACGCTTATGAAGGCTTTTGAGCGCTCGCTCGACGCTTTCACCGGCACCGGCGGCACGGGCTATACCGAGCCCGAGCCCATTACCAAGAACATCGGCGACCTGCTCGAGGACCTGCTGCACGAGTGCGAGCAGTTTGTGGGCAAGCCCGCGGCACTCATGACCAAAGACGAGCGCATTCGTGCCATTGGCTACCTCGACCGTCGCGGTGCCTTCCTCATTTCCAAGTCGAGCGAGCGCGCCTGCGAGTTCTTTGGCATCTCCAAGTACAGCTTCTATAGCTACCTCAATGAGGCCAAGGCGGCGGCCGGCGACAAGTAGGCACTCGCCTGGATTGCCCCTCCCCTTTTGGGCGCGAGTTCTGGAAAGCACGAATCCAAGACCGGGCCGCTTGGGAAGTTCCATATAATCGATGTCATTAGTATTTCGAAAGGATGGGACAGAATGGCGTTGAGCAAGGCATCATGCACCGGTCGCGGATTGATTCCGGCAATTGGTGGACATGTGCACCGCATGTTCGATGAGGGCGAAGACGACCTGTTTTCGCTGAGCCTTGACGACGTGATGGATGATCGCCCGTGGACCGCCGACGAACTCATGGGCGGCGGCGGGGCTCGCCCGTCAAGCCCCAATCCCGCACTTGCGCCTAAGACCGCATCTGCGCCGACTCCTGCGCAGTCGCCTGTTTCGACGCCCGCGCCTACGCCCGCACCCACTTCGGCGCCCACGCCCGCTCCCCGCCCCGCAAGCGACCCGTCCGAGACGGCGGCATTTCTCGCAGCAGCGACGCAGGGCAAATCGGCCGACAGCACCGTTATGTACAGCGCCCAGCAGTTGCCTGTTCCTGCGGCACGCAAGCCTCCGGTCACAAGGCTCGATGAGCCCGTTGCCCATCAGGTTGTCCACGATTCCTGGGCTGCAGCCGATCTGGATGAGACCTCTACCGGCATGCCGGCGCTCGATGTTCCAGTTAACCCGCTTTTTGCCGCCAACACGAGCGCCGCGGACTATGAGGGCGGTGCGGCATATTCCGGTTATTCCGATGGCTATGCTGGCACCGGTCGCATCGAGACCGAGGATTATGGCACCGCATCGAGCGATTATCTCAACGATCCGTACGCTGCCACGCCTGCACCGGAATATGACCCGGAGGCCGCGTCCGCACCGGCGTATACCAAAAGCACGGGCGAAGAGCGCTTCGCCGATTATTACGCCGAGGAAAAGGCGCTGCGTTTCTCGGAATTTCCGCAGGCAGTCAAGGTTGCCTTTATCGCCATTGTCATTGCCCTGCTCGGCGCCATTGCGTTTGAGGGATTCCAGCTGTTCCGCGGCCCCACCCAAGCGGAGTCGGAGACCCAGCAAAAAGAGGACGA
>DAWEIC010000221.1:0-2499 GCA_052364855.1 Collinsella sp. | reverse complement strand
CCCCGAGAGGCCTCATCGGGAAACTATGGCCCTGAACTCTCCTGCCTGTCCCCATCGCACCGATCTGTCGATTGAACGTCGTTGTGTGTTCGCGCTATCATGCATGGTTACAATTGGTTAGCCATGGCAAACGGTTAGCCATGGTGAACATAAATACAACGCCCTGTGGGCGCCGGGGGAGGAACACGGACGTGAAGCTCGATACACTCGAGATTGGAAAGGACGCCGTTGTCGCATCGGTGGCATCGGACGATCAGGCACTCCGACAGCATATTTTGGACATGGGTCTAACGCCGGGCACCGAAGTCACCATGATGAAGTACGCCCCCATGGGCGACCCGCTCGAGATTTGCCTGCGTGGCTACGAGTTGACGCTGCGCAAGGATGATGCCGCACGCATTGAGCTCGTGGATGTGCACGACACCGATACCGGTCCGCGCGCCAACGCCGCAATCGGAACGACGGAGCATCCGGCACTCGGCGAGGGGATGTATTCGCCCCGTGCGGCAAAAACGGCCGTGCCCGAGGGCGCACCGCTGCATTTTGCCCTCGCCGGCAACCAAAACTGCGGTAAGACCACGCTGTTCAACCAGCTTACGGGCTCCAACCAGCACGTCGGTAACTTTCCTGGCGTGACGGTCGACCGCAAGGACGGCACCATCCGTAACCATCCCGAGGCAAGCGTTACCGATCTGCCCGGCATTTACTCCCTGTCGCCGTACACGGGCGAAGAGATCGTCAGCCGCCAATTCATCTTGGACGAAAACCCCGACGCCATCATCGACATCATCGACGCCACCAACATCGAACGTAACCTGTACCTGACGCTGCAGCTTATGGAGCTCGACCGCCCCATGGTCATCGCGCTCAACATGATGGACGAGGTGACGGCCAACGGCGGCGCCGTGGACGTCAATCTGCTCGAGAGCCTGTTGGGCGTGCCTGTTGTTCCCATTAGCGCTGCCCGCAACGAGGGTATCGGCGAGCTGGTGGATCATGCCTTGCACGTGGCGCGGTTCCGCGAGCGCCCCGGTCGCCTGGACTTTTGTGCGCCCGACGGTCCGGACGGCGGTGCGCTGCATCGCTGCATCCACGGCATTGCCAACCTGATCGAGGACCATGCCGTGACGGCGCACATCCCGGTGCGCTTTGCGGCGACCAAGCTGGTTGAGGGCGACGAGCTGGTGACCGAGGCGCTTCACCTGGATCGCAACGAGCTCGACGCTATCGAGCACATCATTACCCAGATGGAGGGCGAGGCCGGCACCGACCGCCTGTCCGCGCTGGCCGATATGCGCTTTAGCTTTATCGGCGACGTGTGCGGGCGCTGCGTCGTCAAACCGCACGAAAGCCGCGAGCACGTGCGCTCCGTCAAGATCGACCGCATCCTGACGGGTCGCTACACGGCCATTCCGGCGTTCCTGGTGATCATGGGCCTCGTCTTTTGGCTGACGTTTGGCGTGATCGGCGCGGCGTTGCAGGGACTCATGGAGGACGGTATCGCTGCTATCATCGCCTCGGCCGATGCGGGCCTCAAGGCGTTCGGCACCAACGACGTGGTGCGCTCGCTGGCTGTCGACGGCGTGCTTACGGGCGTGGGCAGTGTGCTGACCTTCCTGCCGATTATCGTCGTGCTCTTCTTGTTCCTCTCCATTCTGGAAGACTCGGGCTACATGGCGCGCGTCGCCTTTGTCATGGATAAGGTGCTGCGTCGTTTTGGCCTGTCGGGCCGCAGCTTTGTACCCATGCTCGTCGGGTTTGGCTGCACCGTGCCGGCTATCATGTCGACCCGTACGCTCCCATCCGAGCACGACCGCAAGATGACGGTCATGCTCACGCCGTTCATGAGCTGCTCGGCCAAGTTGCCGGTCTATGGTCTGCTGTGCGGGGCGTTTTTCCCACAGGCGACGGTTCCCGCCATGGTCTCGCTCTATCTGATCGGCATTGCGGTTGGCTGTATCGCGGCTTTGGTACTCAACCGCACGGCATTTAAGGGCGACCCGGTGCCGTTTATCATGGAGCTGCCCAATTACCGCCTGCCGAGCGTCAAGACGACGGTGATGCTGGCATGGGATAAGGCCAAAGACTTTATTACCAAGGCCTTTACCATTATCTTTGCCGCTACCGTGGTCATCTGGTTCCTTCAGACGTTCGACATCCGCTTTAATGTGGTCGCCGATCAGTCGCAAAGCCTGCTTGCGGGCCTCGGCAGCATCATCGCGCCGGCGCTGGCGCCGCTTGGGTTTGGCGACTGGCGTGCATCCACGGCGCTCGTCACCGGACTTATCGCCAAGGAGAGTGTCATCTCGACCCTCACGGTGCTTTTGGGCGCGACCTCGCCCGCGGCACTGTCGACCATGTTTTCGCCGTTCACTGCCTATGTGTTCCTGGTCTTTACGCTGCTGTACCCGCCCTGTGTGGCAGCCATCGGCGCCGTCAAGAGCGAGCTGGGCGCGCGCTACGCCGTTGCCGTGTTCGCGTTTCAAGTGACGGTCGCCT
>DAWEIC010000220.1:597-2530 GCA_052364855.1 Collinsella sp. | reverse complement strand
GTGCTCGATTTTGCGCTGGCTAACGTCGCGCGTGCGACTTCGGCCGATGCCAACGAGACCTGCCAAGCGCTGCTCAACTATTACGCCGATCGCCCGGTCGAGGTGTCTGAGCCGCTGTCGGTCATTCCGTTCTCGTCGTCTAAAAAATGGAGTGGCGCTTCTTTTGCGCAGGGCTCCTATGTGATGGGTGCCGCGCAGTTTGTGCTCTCTGATCGTGCGTTTGCCCAGGTCGAGAACCGTGTCGCCGAGCTTGCCGATACCTGCCGCGTGCTCGTGGTGGCGCGCGTGGACGGCTTTACGCCCGATGGCGATATGGTGGGCGAGGCCGAGCCCGTGGGCTTTGTGACCATCCGTGACGAGATTCGTACCTCAGCGGCCGAGACCATCGGCTACTTTAACGAGCAGGGCGTGACCCTCAACGTGATCAGTGGCGACGACCCGCGTACGGTGTCGTCGATCGCGCGCGTGGTGGGCGTGCCGGGGGCGGACGCTTATGTGGACGCCACGACGCTCGATACACCGGCCAAGCTTGATGCCGCAGTGGACCGCTACCATGTCTTTGGTCGTGTGACCCCGCAGCAGAAGCGCGAGCTCGTGCAGGCGCTCAAGCGCCGCGAGCACACCGTGGCCATGACGGGCGACGGCGTCAACGACGTGCTGGCGCTCAAGGAGGCCGACTGCTCCGTCGCCATGGCGGCCGGCTCCGATGCCGCGCGTAACGTGGCCGAGATCGTACTCGTTGACAACGACTTTGCCTCGATGCCCGCCGTGGTGGCCGAGGGCCGTCGCTCCATCAACAACCTGCAGCGTTCGGCCTCGCTGTTCCTGACCAAGACGCTGTTCTCGATGGGCCTGGCGGCGCTGTGCATCGCGCTGCCGCCGTACCCCTTCGAGCCCATCCAGATGACGCTCATTAACTTCTTCTGCATCGGCGCGCCGGGCTTTGTGTTGGGCTTGGAGCCCAACAATGCTCGCGTGAAGGGGTCGTTCCTGACGAACGTACTCAAGCGTGCACTGCCGGCGTCGATTGCGGTCATTTTGGCTGCGGCGCTCGATATCTTTGTGGCGCGCGTGTTTGGCTTTACCCAGCTTACGCTGTCTACGATGTGCCTGCTTACGTCGTGCGCGGCGAGCGTCAGCCTGATCTGGCGCATCTCGCAGCCTCTCACGCCCTTACGTGTGGTGCTCTTTGTGTTTGTAGTCGCCGGCATCCTGGTGGGCGTTATCGGATTCCCAGAGCTGCTGTCTATTGCCAACCTGTCGATGGGCCAGATGGTTATCTTGGCTGTCATCGTGGTCTTTACCTGCTCGGTGTTCTTTAAGCTCGCCACGATGATGGATTCGCTCAAGCCGCGTCGTCGTCATGCTGCAACTGGTTTTGGCCGCGGTGTGCGCGTCCACCTGGGTCGCGGTGGCGGCAAGGTGAGCTCGACGGGCTCGACGGCCGAGCGTTTTGCCAAGCGCTTCGCCGCCGACATGGCGCAGCGCCGCGAAGATCGCACCGCTCGCGAGGCCGAGGCCCGCGCACTCGAGGGCGTGGCCCAGGCCCAGCCCAAGAAAAAGAAGAGTACCGGAGCTAAGCGCTCTCGTGTGACCAAGTCCGCCCAAGGCATCAAAGTCTCGATGCCAAGCAAAAAGAAGAAGTAACTACGCGCCCTGGCGATGTTGAATTGGTGCCTTGCTCCTGTGGGGCCGTGGCGATGTTATGCTCTAACCTCGATTGTTTGAATTGCTTCGAAAAGAGGATGCCGTGATCTGCCCGCATTGCCTTAAGACTATCGAGGACGGCGCCTCGTTCTGCCCCTACTGCAACGCCTATGTGGGTCCGGGCGATGGTCCCGAGCACACCGAGTTCGTGTTCTGTGAGGGCTGCGGTGCCCGTCTTTCTCCGCATGATCGCACGTGCCCAAAATGCGGACGCCCTGCTCCGGGT
>DAWEIC010000220.1:0-587 GCA_052364855.1 Collinsella sp. | reverse complement strand
CGAGGTGCCGCATGCGCCCGCGTCGGCAGCCGCGGTTCTTTCGGACGCCGCCGATCCTCACGAGACCTGCGTGTTGCCGGCTTTCGATAAGGATTTCGGTATCCCCAAGGTCGATATTCACACGCCCGTTTCCCTGCATGACGATGCTCAAAAACCCAAGCGCAAGGTGCATCCCGACGAGGACGCCTATCACAAGCACAAGCGTCATATCCCCAAGCCGCTCATTATCATCGCGGTCCTTGCCTTTGTGTGCGGTGGTGCCTATTGGTTCGTGACGACCGATCCCATGGGTGTCATGCCTGGCCTCTATGACCAGTTTGGCCAAGCCGCGCAGACGACCTTCCCCACGCGCCAAAAGGGCGAGGCGACTGAGGACGATACCAAGCAGGACGATTCTGCCGAGGTGGTCCAGGAAGAAACCGTGCTCACCGATGATCAGCTCTATACCAGGCTCGATGGTCTGTATCAGACCATCGTGTCCTACGGTGACGAGGATCAGATTGGCGAGGTCATCGATTCCTTTAACAACGGTTATCTCCGAACGCCGCTGTCCACCCGTCAGGAGCTGTCGCAGAGTGCCTACGCCC
>DAWEIC010000219.1:0-2543 GCA_052364855.1 Collinsella sp. | reverse complement strand
CAACAGGGCGGGCGCGCGAGAGGGCTCCTTCGACGCAGGGATACACAGTCTGGAAACAAACGGTGGGCGCGGCGACGCTCCCACTCACTAGTCCATGTACTCCCCCAGTCTTTTTAGCCCCGTCCCAAAAAGACTGGTTACAATTACGTGCAGCATACAGACACCGGGAGGGATCGTGGCAAAAAAGCCTCAGCACGCTCAGAACAGCCAACGCGGACAGCAGGGCAAACAGGGCCAGCAGCAAAAGCGCGGCGGCAAGGCGCAGGCCACGGTCGCCCGCACCAAGCATTCCCAAGCGACGCCCGTCCGTCCTTGGCGTCCAGGCCGCGATAAGTTCCTCCCCGTCAGCCGCGCCGACATGGATGCGCGCGGCTGGGACCAGTGCGACTTCGTCTATATCTGCGGTGATGCCTACGTGGACCATCCGAGCTTTGGCATGGCTATCATCAGCCGCGTACTCGACGCGCACGGTTACAAAGTGGGCATCATCTGCCAGCCCGACTGGACCGACCCCGCCAGCATCACTGCGCTCGGCGAGCCGCGCCTGGGCTTTTTGGTCAGTGCCGGCAACATGGACTCCATGGTCAACCACTATTCGGTGACCAAGCACCGCCGCCACACCGACGCCTATACCCCCGGCGGCGAGGAAGGTCACCGCCCCAACCGTGCCGTCACGGTCTACGGCAATCTCATCCGTCAGACGTTCAAGGACGCCCCCATCATCATCGGCGGCATCGAGGCAAGCCTGCGCCGACTGGCCCACTACGACTACTGGCAGGATAAGCTCAAGCGCTCGGTGCTGCTCGACTCGGGCGCCGACATCCTCATCTACGGCATGGGCGAGCACGCGATTATCGAGATCGCCGACGCGCTCGACGCGGGGCTGCCCGTCGATCAGATCACCTATATCAACGGCACCGTCTACCGCACCAGCTCGCTCGACGAGGTCTACGACTACGACTTGCTGCCCAGCTGGGACGACCTTGCCGCCGACAAGCTCAATTACGCGCGCAGCTTTAACGTACAGCAGCAGAACATGGACCCCATCACCGGGCATCGTCTGGTAGAGCCCTACCCCAACAGCGTCTATGTGGTGCAGAACCCACCGTCGGCCACGCTCACCACCGACGAGATGGACGAGGTGGCCGAACTCCCCTACGCACGCGATTGGCATCCCGACTACGACGCGGCAGGCGGCGTGCCAGCCTTTGCCGAGATCAAGTTTTCCATTAGCTCCAACCGCGGTTGTTTTGGCGAGTGTTCGTTTTGCGCCCTCACCTTCCACCAAGGCCGCGTGCTGCAGATGCGCAGCCATGACTCGATCATGCGCGAGGCCGAGCTGCTCACGCGCGATCCCGAGTTTAAGGGCTACATCAACGACGTGGGAGGGCCGACGGCCAACTTTAGCCGTCCCGCCTGCGACAAGCAGCTCAAGCACGGCGTGTGCAAGAACAAGCGCTGCCTGTGGCCGAGCGTATGCAAGAACATGGTGGTCGACGAGAGCGGCTACACGCAGCTGCTGCGCGACCTGCGTCAGCTGCCGGGCGTCAAGAAAGTCTTTGTCCGCAGCGGCATCCGCTTTGACTACACCATGGCCGATGCCTCGGACGAGTTTTTGCGCGAGCTGCTGGAGCACCATGTCTCGGGCCAGCTGCGCGTAGCGCCCGAGCACGTGAGCGACGCGGTGCTGTCCGTGATGGGCAAGCCGAGCCGCGCCGTCTACGACGCGTTCTGCCGCAAATTTGAGCGCCTGAACCGCGAGTATGGACTCAAGCAGTATGTTGTGCCGTATCTGATCTCGAGCCACCCCGGTTCAACCATGAAGGAAGCCGTGGACCTTGCCGAAGCCGTGCGCGACATGGGCTATATGCCCGAGCAGGTGCAGGACTTCTACCCCACACCGTCCACCATGTCGACGTGCATGTACTACACCGGCGTGGACCCGCGCACCATGGAGCCGATCTATGTGGCGCGCGACCCGCACGAGAAGGCCATGCAGCGCGCGCTCATCCAGTATCGCAAGCCCGAGAATTACAAGCTCGTGCATGAGGCGTTAGAGAAAGCCGACCGCCGCGATCTGATCGGCTACACCAAGCATTGTCTGATTCGCCCCGTGCCGCCACGCCCGGGCGAGACGTCTGCCGGCGGCGGGCATGGCACCGGCAAGAAGGGCGGCAAACCGCATGGCGGCGGCGCTGGCAAGGGGCCCAAGGGCAGCAAGGGCCACGGCGGCATGTCGCGTGCGCAGAACACCGCAGGTCGCAACCGCGCGGCCCAGGGACGACAGGGCGCCAACGGCGGCGGCAGGCGCAACTAAGGCAGCGGTGCCGTCGCTATGTCCGTCTCGCATGCGTGGCGCAGTGAGCGCATCGCCTCCACGAGGATGATGCCGGCGATGGCAACCGTGACCGCCACGTCGAGCGGGGTGTTCACAAACCACAGCATCGTCATGAGATACGACCCGGCATTAAAGGCAAAGTGCAGCAGAATCGTGTAGCGGAGCTTTCCGGTCGTCACGAGCACCCAACCAAAGATGAGGCCGG
>DAWEIC010000218.1:0-2556 GCA_052364855.1 Collinsella sp. | reverse complement strand
GGCGCATGAAGAACCCCGATTACGTATTCAACGTGGTGCGGGTGTGGCGCCGGGCACTCGATATGCTGTGCGACGGCGCGTGGGGCCCCGGTGCCGTGGAAGAGCTTGAGCGCGAGCTGGGAAGGTCGTTTAACCGTGGGTTTACCGATGCGTACCTGCGAGGGCGTTCGGGCGCCGAGCTTATGAGCTTTGAGCGTGCGATCAACCAAGGTGTGCGCGTGGGACGCCTGGTGGCCGTTGGCCACGAGGAAGTGACCGTTGAGCTCGACGCCGCCGTGGCGGCGGGTGACACGCTCGAGATTCGGTTCTATCCGGGTGTCGACGCGCGTCCCGATGTGCCCAAGCGCTGGCCGCAGGTGCCCTGCCCGGTGGATGCCGCAGCGGGGAAGCGCGTCGTCGTGCATTGCAAGCGTAAGGTGGACACGGGCTGCGAGGTGTACCTGATTCGCAGCGCCGGCGTGTTGGATCAGACGGCGGCAGTGTTGGAGCGCATGCGGGCCGAGGCGGATGCGATTGCGCCTGTTGCGCGTGCCGTTGAGGTGCTGCCCTTTGAGGGCGTTGCGGTGGATGGCGGTGCGTCGACGGAGTTGGTGGAGTGCGCGGTTCCCACTCGCATGGTTTTTGCTTGGCAACTGATGGATGCCGACCCGCGCGGAGAACTCGATTTGTCCGACGCCGTTGTGGTGCTTGACGAGGTGTACCGCACAGGTGACGCTGACCGGACCCGCTCACTGATGCAGCGTGCCGGGCGCGTCGTCTGCCGCAACCTGGGACAGGTGGTGATCGCTCGCGAGCTGGGCGTGACGTTTGACGTGGCGGCGCCGGTGTTCTGCGCGAATCGGGCCACGCTTACCTGGCTGCGCGGACTCGGTGCGGGGCGGGTGTACTTGCCGGCCGAGTTGCTCGGCAATGATGCGGAGCGTATTGCCGAACTGGCTGCTGAACCCGGCGTCTTGGGTCCGGTCGACGCCGACCGTCCCGAGCTTATGGTGTGCGAGCACTGCCTGCTGACCGCCGAGGGCGTCTGCGCCACCGATGCGACGGGACAGGTCCGTTGCCGCGACTGCTTGCGTCGTCGGCAGGTACGCTATCTGGTCGAGCGTGACGGTACGCGTCTGCCAGTTGCCATTGACGCATGCGGCAGGACGAGGATTTTCCTGTCGTAGGTGCCGCGTCGCGTCAGTTTGTTATCATAAGAGAGTTTATGGACTTCCAGCACCGCCGTTTTCGGCGAGGGTGCTATAGCAAAAGGAGGATACCCAATGCTGTCTGTTGACGAGCAAATGCGTATCATCACCTCGGGCGCCGCGCAGATCGTTCCCGAGGCCGACCTTCGCAAGAAGCTTGAGAAGGGCGAGCCCCTCAACATCAAGCTCGGCGTCGATCCCACCAGCCCCGACCTGCACCTGGGCCATGCCGTGCCCCTGCGCAAGATGCGTCAGTTCCAGGACCTGGGCCACAACGTCACCCTCATCATCGGCAACGGTACCGCGTTGATTGGCGACCCTTCGGGCAAGAATTCCACCCGTCCGCAGCTTTCGCAGGAGCAGATCGAGGCCAATGCCGAGACCTACGTGAGCCAGGCCATGAAGATCCTGGATCCCGAGAAGACCACCATCGTGCACAACGGCGACTGGATCCTTTCGATGGATCTGGCCGGCCTGCTGCAGGTGTGCTCCAAGTTCACCGTTGCCCGCATTCTTGAGCGCGACGACTTTACCAAGCGCTACCAGTCTCAGACGCCGATCGCCCTGCATGAGTTCCTGTATCCCGTGATGCAGGCTTTCGACTCCGTGCAGATCAAGGCCGACGTCGAGATGGGCGGCACCGATCAGCTCTTCAACCTGCTCGCTGGCCGTGAGCTCATGGAGAAGATGGGCATGGAGCCGCAGATCGCGCTCACCATGCCGCTGCTCGAGGGCACCGATGGCGTGCGCAAGATGTCCAAGTCCTATGGCAACTACATCGGCCTGACCGACGCTCCCAAGGATATGTTCGGCAAGACCATGTCCATCCCCGACGAGATGATCGGCAAGTACTATCGTCTGGCCAGCTCGCTCACCCCGGCCGAGGTCGACAAGATCGACGCCGCCCTGGCCGATGGTTCTGCCGACCCCTACGAGCTCAAGCGCGCTCTGGGCCGCGACCTGTGCGACACCTACCACGGCGCCGGCGCCGGAGACGAGGCTCAGGCCGAGTTCGACCGCGTGTTCAAGGAGGGCCAGCTTGCCGACTTCCCCGAGAAGCATGTCGAGCTGACCGTCAACGACGAGGGCCAGATCTACCTCGCCGGCCTGCTCAAGGACTTGGGCCTTTCGGCGAGCGCCGGCCAGGCTCGTCGCGATATCGACGGCGGTGGCGTCAAGATTAACGGCAAGGCCGTGGCTCCCAAGAGCTACAACATCGATCCCAGCGCCCTCAAACTGGGCGACACCCTCTCCGTAGGCAAGCGCAAGGGCTTCAAGTTGATTTAGTTCCGCCGTTCTACCGAACGGCGGACCGGCCGACGCTGCGCGGGCCGCATTTGGACAATCTGACGTTCAACTTCAAGGGCGC
>DAWEIC010000217.1:0-2560 GCA_052364855.1 Collinsella sp. | reverse complement strand
GCTCACCTATGTCCGCGTTTACTCCGGCCGCGCCGAGTCCGGCTCCTACGTTGTTAACGCTTCCAACGGTCAGCGCGAGCGCCTCGGCCGCATCCTCGAGATGAACGCCGCCGAGCGTATCGACCGTGACGACGCTGCCGCCGGCGACATCGTCGCTTGCGTCGGCTTCAAGAACTCCACCACCGGCGACACCCTGTGCGCTGAGGGCAAGGAGATCGTCCTCGAGAAGATCGAGTTCGCTAAGCCCGTTATCGACGTTGCCATCGAGCCCAAGACCAAGGCCGAGCAGGACAAGATGTCCCTGGCTCTGACCAAGCTCGCCGAGGAGGACCCGACCTTCCAGGTGTCCACCAACCACGAGACCGGCCAGACCATCATCGCCGGCATGGGCGAGCTGCACCTCGAGATCATCGTCGACCGTCTGCTCCGTGAGTTCAAGGTTGACGCTAACGTTGGTAAGCCCCAGGTTGCCTACCGCGAGACCGCTGGTCACGACGTCGAGAAGGCTGAGGGCAAGTTCGTCCGTCAGTCCGGCGGTCGCGGTCAGTACGGCCACGCCGTCATCAAGCTCGAGAAGATGGAGGAGGGCTTCGGCTACGAGTTCGTCAACGCTATCGTCGGCGGCGTCGTGCCCAAGGAGTACATCCCGTCCATCGACAAGGGCATCCAGGAGGCCCTGAACACCGGTGTTATCGCCGGCTTCCCGGTCCTCGACGTTAAGGTCACCCTGTTCGACGGTTCTTACCACGAGGTCGACTCCTCCGAGGCCGCCTTCAAGATCGCCGGTTCCATGGCTATCAAGGACGCCCTCAAGAAGTCCGACCCGCAGCTGCTCGAGCCGATCATGGCTGTCGAGGTCGAGACCCCCGAGCAGTACATGGGCGACGTTATGGGCAACCTCTCCGGTCGCCGCGGCAAGATCGAGGGTATGGAGGATCGCAAGAACAGCAAGCTCATCCGTGCCAAGGTGCCGCTGGGCGAGATGTTCGGTTACGCTACCGACCTTCGCTCCCAGACCCAGGGCCGTGCATCCTACACGATGCAGTTCGACTCTTATGAGCCCGCGCCCAAGTCCATCGTGGACGAGGTCATGAGCAAGAACGCCTAAGTTCGAGCTCCCTGTTACGTAATCCGCGAGAACATCTCTCGCACTCTTTGGAGGTTTAAGTTGGCTACCCAGAAGATCCGCATTCGCCTCAAGGGCTATGATCACGAGGTCGTCGATCAGTCCGCGAAGCTCATCGTCGAGACCGCTCAGAAGACCGGCGCTCGCGTTTCCGGTCCTGTCCCCCTGCCCACCGAGCGCAACCTGTACACGGTTATCCGCTCGCCGCACGTGAACAAGGACTCCCGTGAGCAGTTCGAGATGCGCACCCACAAGCGCCTCATCGACATCCTCGACCCCACCTCGGGCACCGTTGATTCGCTCATGCGTCTCGACCTCCCCGCTGGCGTCGACATCGACATCAAGCTCTAAGCGATATCGCTCATAGCTTAAAGGGCCCCGCTGCCGTTACGGTAGCGGGGCCCTTTTGTTTTGAGTTTAGATTTTGGGATAGCGAATTCGTCTGCCGAGCCGACGGCTGCGGCGCTCTATTCGCTCAGGGGGCGCAAGGATGCTTCTTCGAAGTGGAAGACGCACAAGCCGCTCTCGGTCTCAATGCATGCGCGGCCGCAATCGTCGACCGTTCTAAATATGCCTCGTGCCAGCTCGTCTCCAGCGGGGGAGCGGGCGATAACGTGCTCCCCGATCCAATTGAGGTGACCGACATAGTCATCGCGGACGGGCGCGAGCGGTCCGGCGTCTTCTTCCATGGCGTTGAGGCGTTCTGCCCACGCATCTACAGCGTTCACGACTGCGTGATAGACCTCATCGAGGAGCATGTCGACGGCAGGAACGTTTTCGTTAAGGTCCGAGAGACCGATTGCGGGCAGGCCGCCATCGGGAACCTCCGCGGGCACATAGTTCACGTTGACGCCGATGCCACAGACCGCAAAGGGGCTGCCTTCGTTATCGCGTGCGGCCTCGACCAGAATGCCGCCGAGCTTGCGTCCTCGCGCGACAAGGTCGTTGGGCCATTTAAGGCGAATCTCGTTTGCAAGACCCTGCTTTTCGAGTGCTTCGAGCACCGCTAGGCCGCTGACGGCGGCAAGACCAGAGAACTTTGCAGGATTAACGCATGGGCGCAGGACAAGCGAAAGCAATAAGTTGCCGACGGTTGAGTCCCACTTGTGCCCGCGCCGGCCGCGCCCTGCTGTTTGAGCCCGGGCGGCAAGTCCTGTGCCGTGCGGCGCTCCCTGTTTTCCTGCTTCGAGCAGGTCATCGTTGGTCGATCCGGTTACGTCGACTATCGTTAAACGAGAATCCATAACAGCTGCTACCTCCTAAGTAAATAAGGCAATCGCGCAATGGTGTCGAGAGATAGACACAATGTGAAGCCTTTGTCGCATTTGGACAATTTAATGTTAACACGTCAACAAAGACTGAAATGCGTTATCCTCTCTTGGTCGATGTAAACACGTCAACAACTCAAAGGAGGTTAGTGATGGGTTTCACGAT
>DAWEIC010000216.1:0-2576 GCA_052364855.1 Collinsella sp. | reverse complement strand
TCGCCAAGTCCCAGCTCCGCGAGCGTCGTCGGTAGACCAACGCGCTGGCAAAACTCGAGCACCTGATCAAGCTCGGGCGCACGCTCCAGGCGCAGCTGCACCACCAGGCCAAATGCCACGGCCTCACCATGCATGGCCTTGCACTCGGGCAGAATCGTCAGGCCGTTGGCTATGGCATGGGCAAGCGCTAAGCCACCACTCTCAAAGCCAACACCCGAGAGCAGAATATTGCACTCGATCAGGCGCTCAACCGCTGGCGATGTACGGCCCTTTTTGAGATCGCGCTTGGCAGCGACGCCGCACTCCATGAGTGTGTCATAGCAGGCACGAGCCGCAACCAAGGCCAAGTGTCCCGGCGCGCCACCGTGCTCGTTGGCGCCGTGCGCCGCGGCGCACGAACGCGCCTCGAAATACGTTGCCAGCGCATCGCCCATACCAGCGACCGTCATACGCAGCGGGGCCGCCGCGACCACGTTGGTATCGACCACGACCAAGTCTGGATTCTTCTCGAGCATCAGGTAGCGGTCGAACGACCCATCCTCGTGATACAGCACCGAAATCGCGCTGCACGGACCGTCCATCGACGCCGCCGTGGGACATACACACAACGGCAACTCGGCATAAAACGCAACGGCCTTGGCGATATCGAGCATCTTGCCGCCGCCAATGCCCACCACCATGTCGCAATACTCGGCCCGGGCTTCCTTGGCCATTTCGACAACGGCATCTTCCGTACACGGACCGTTGTAAATCTTAAAGAACGGCTCGCTTAGATCTTCATCCAGAAATCCATCGACGATCTGCCTGCACAGCCGATCCTCGGTGCCCTGGTCAAACAAGACATAGGCAGCGCAGCCCAACCATGACAAATACCTGCCCTGGCGCGAAAGTTCGCCCGGCCCCTGAACATACCGACCGGGGCCGCCATAAACCATAGGAAGCGCCATACGAGAATCCACCCTTCATCAAACAACGATGGGTGCAAAGTACCCTGACCCCTTTGCACCATAGCAAAAAGGGGCAAAGCCATCTGTTGGCTTTGCCCCTTCCTTAGCTTGATTTACTCATCCATGAGATAGTAGTGGCCCAGTGCGTCGGCACCCAGGATGGCGTTTGCGACCATCTCGGGCGTCACCTCAAACGGCATATTGCACATGGTGTCCTCGGGCGCGCACGCGGCCTCGGCAACAATCATGGCCTGCTCGCGCGTAAGCTCGGCAACGCCAAGTTCCTTCATCGTGACCGGCAGGCCCAGCTCAATGCAGAAGCCCAAGACTTCCTCGAGCTTCTCGGTCGGGGCATCCTCGAGTACCAGCTGGACGATAGTGCCGAAGGCGACCTTCTCGCCGTGATACATGCTGTGGCACTCGGGCAGCATCGTCAGGCCATTGTGGATGGCATGAGCGGCAGCAAGGCCCGAGCTCTCAAAGCCAATGCCCGAAAGCAGCGTATTGGCCTCGATGATGTGCTCGACGGCAGGCGTGAGCGCACCCTTCTCCAGCGCAACCTTGGCCTTGACGCCATCGGCCATAAGCGTCTCGTAGCAGAGCTTGGCGAGCGCCAGACCAGCCATGCTGCCCTTGCCGCCAGCGCAGGTGCCGCCGTCGGCATCGTGCGTCGCCTGGGCCTCGAAGTAGGTTGCGAGCGCATCGCCCATACCGGAAACCGTCAGGCGCACCGGGCTCGCCGCGATAACCGTCGTATCCATCAGGACGATATTGGGGTTTGCCTTAAGGAAGAGGTACTTATCGAACTGGCCGTCATCGGTGTAAAGCACCGAAAGCGCCGAGCACGGTGCATCGGTCGAGGCAATGGTGGGGCAAATGATAACCGGGGACTCCAGGTAATAGGCGACGGCCTTCGCGGTGTCGAGGATCTTGCCGCCACCGACGCCGACGATGATGTCGCAACCGTTGTCGCGAGCGAGCGCAACCAGGCGATCGACCTCGCCCTTGGAGCACTCGCCGTTAAAGTCCTCAAACAGCAGCTCGGCCTTGGCCTCGGCAAAGCCGCCCTCGATCTTGGCACCGACGCGCTTCTTGCCCGAAGGCGTCACGATGACGAGGGCCTTAGCGCCGAGCGGCTCGACATAGGAGCCGAGCTTGGCGAGCTCGTCCGGACCCTGGATGTACTTGCTGGGGCTATTGAAAATTGCAGCCATAACTATCCCATTCTCTAAAAGAAAAAAGAAAGGGGCTCCGTACAGATACGTGCGGAGCCCCTCGTTACGATAACAAGAGTCGATTAGAAATCGATGTCGGTATCGTAGTAGCAGGCCTTGAGGATCTTCTCGAAGTCGGCAGCCTTGGTCTCACGCGGGTTCTCGGGCGTGCAGGCGTCCTGCTCGGCGTTCGCGGCGATCTCGGGCAGCTTGGCGAGGAACTCCTCCTCGGAAACCATCTGCGGGTTCTCGGCGTCGACCTTCACGCCACCATTCGCGTAATCCTTGATGGACTGCGGAATGTTGAGCTGGTCGTTGAGGTCGCGGATCTTCTGGACGAGCGCAGCGATGAGCTCCTCGTTGGTCTCGCCGGGAAGGTGCAGGATCTCCTTGGCCACGTAAGCGTAACGCTCGG
>DAWEIC010000215.1:0-2603 GCA_052364855.1 Collinsella sp. | reverse complement strand
GGCGCTCATGAGCATAAACTGCGTATGGGGCAGGGTGAGCAGCGGCACCTGCCAGGCCCAGCCGCGGTCGGGGTCGGCAAAGTAATGGAACTCGTCCATGGCCACGCAGCCCACATCGGCGTCCTCGCCCTCGCGTAGCGCATCGTTGGCAAGGATTTCGGCCGTGCAGCAGATGACGGGTGCCTTGGTATTGATATGCGTATCGCCGGTGATCATGCCGACGTTATCGCGGCCGAGTACTTGTACCAGGTCGAAGAACTTTTCGCTGACCAGGGCCTTGATGGGGGCCGTGTAATAGCAGCGCATGCCCAGCGCGACGAGCGACTTGCCCGATCCGGTCGGCGTGCCCAAAATGATGTGATCGCCGGCGGCCAGGTCCATGAGGGCCTCTTCTTGGTGGTCCCACAGCTCAATGCCGCGATCGCTCGTCCATTCAAAGAAGCGTTCGAAGGCTTGATCGGGCGTGAGCCATGGCTCGGGCTCGCTGCCGTCCTCGGGCTCCCACCAGGTGGGGGAGAGCGCGCCGAGCGAGCCAAACTCGGCTTCGGTTCCCGTGCCGCCCGAGAATGAGCTGGCAGCGCCGGCGCCGGAGACGGTGCTGGCGGCGGTATCTGTCGTGGTCTGTGCCATGTGGTTTGCTTTCTCTCGCGATTGTCCGCCAACTATTATGGCGTAGCGGCGGCGCGGAGCGCCAGCGCGAAAGAAAATGCAGGAAATGGGCGTGTGATGCTAGCGATCGTTAGCGTTCTTGCGGCAGGCGCTTCTTACCCTTGCGGGCGCGGTTCTTAAAGTTCTCAACGGCTTCTTCCATGCCGAGGGGCACGTAGGTGAGTTCATCGAGATCGTCGGGCAGATAGCAGGCGAGGCTCTGCTCCTGCGCCCAGCCTGCCGCGAGCTGCTCTTCGGTGGGCTCCGCACCGGGTGTGGCGCAGATGCCATAGACGACAGCGCCCATCTCGCGCGTTCGGCACTCGTATTCGGTCTCGGGATGCTCGGGATGGTCGCGGCGGACGTCGTCACTTACCCAAAGCGTGTCGTAGCCGGCCGCGGCAAACTGCCCCAGGGCGTAGTCGCGCAATGGCTTGCTGTCGGTTCGCAGCGTGACGGTGGCGCCGGCTGAAAAGAGCGGGCGATAGAGCATCAGATGGTCGACATGGACGAGTCGTTTTTTGGCGTACTTGGCCTTGGGCTGCGGCGTGGGAAAGTTAACGGTGATGGCATCGAGCTCGCCTGCGGCAAACAGCTGCGGCAGCGATGTGGCGCCTCGGGGCAGGACGAGTGCGTTGGTCAGTTCCTGCTCGCAGATTTTCTGTGCGGCATAGGCGATGCAGATGGGCTCCTGGTCCATACCGACAAAGAGCGTGTTCGGCTCGCGGGTGGCGCGCTCTACCAGGTACGTTCCCTTGCCACAGCCAAGATCCAGGTGAAGGTGTTCGAAGGGCTTGCTGCCAACTGGCGCGCAGGCCTCGCGCCAATCCCCGGCATATGCCTCGGGGTTCGTCTCAATCGCATCGGCGTAGCGCTCCAAGCGCTCCTCGAGCACAAAGTTCTTAGGCGTGCGAACGTGGACGGCTCCCATGAGGCTCCTTGGTCATAAGTATGGAACGCATAACTGCGCGTTCCGTCAATGGGTTGAAAAAAGGTGGGCATAGTTTGCCCGAAAGATGCGGTGCGGCTCGGCGGCGAGTCGTCGGTGCCTACAGACGCTTGAGAATCACATAGCGGTTGAGCTCGCCGCTACGACCGTCAGCATGGAAACGCTCAAGCTCGCGCACGGGGACCTCGCCGCTCTTGTAGAACGTACGCACGCCGCGCACCAGGTCGGTGATCTGCTGATCGTCAAAGTGATGACAATAGCGGTAGGCGTGGCGGTCGTTTTGCCAGCCAATGAGGTGGTCGCCGGCTTCAAACTGCGCGGAGTCGTAACCCTCAAACGGCGGGGTGAGCTCGGCGCGGGCTTCGGCGCGAACGGCCTTGCGCGCCATGCGCTCGTCGTTCATAAACTCCCAAAAGCTGATGGCGATGATGCCGCCTGGGCGCGTTTGCCGCACCAGGGCGTCGAGCACGCGTACGCGGTACTCGCACGACGGCACGTGGTGCATAAAACCAAAGCAGACCGAGATATCGGCAAGCGGTGCATCGAAGAGCGCGTCGGGCGTCTCGGCGGGGTTGAGCTTCATGAGGGCATCGAGCACGTCGAGTTCCTGGAAGTGCAGGTTGGGGATGCGCAGGGCGTGGCCGCGCGCATCGATGGCCAGATCCTGGCACGAGTCGACGCCGTAGAACTCAAAGGGGCAGCTGGCATCCGCCGAGGGGCTCGTGCCGTCTACGCCCTTAGCGGCAAGCGTGCCGCCGGCAGCAAAGTTCTCAAATCGCATGTTGCCGCAGGCAAGATCGAAGACGCGGACGGGATGCTCGATCGTGGCGACGTCGAGCTGTTCGAGCGCGATATCCATGGTGCGCACCCAGCCGGGCCACGGGGCCTGGCGCGTATCGGAAAAGGAAGCGGAGTGCTCGCGATAGAACGTATTGTTGAGCTGGATGAGCGATGAGGCGAAATCGCGGTTCACGGCGCGGAACTCCCTCCGTTGGCGGTGCGGAAT
>DAWEIC010000214.1:0-2654 GCA_052364855.1 Collinsella sp. | reverse complement strand
ACCTGGTGCAGCCCTGCCGCGCGGGCTACATTGAGCCTGCCACGCTTGTCGAGCTGCTCGGCGACGACGCGGCGCTCGTGAGCATTATGGTCGCCAACAACGAGACCGGCGTGGTGCAGCCCATCCGCGAGCTGGCTGCCGTCGCACATGCCTCCGGCGCCTTGTTTCATACCGATGCCATCCAGGGCTACTTGCATATTCCGCTCGATGTCACCGAGCTGGGCGTCGATGCCATGACCGTTGCCGCGCACAAGATCGGCGGCCCTGTGGCATCCGGCGCGCTCTACGTTAAGACCCGCACGCCACTGCGCCCCCGCATCTTTGGCGGAGGACAGGAAGCCGGACGTCGCGCCGGCACGCAGGACCTGCGCACGCAGCTGGCTTTTGCCGCTGCCGCCTCCGCGCTGTTGCCGACCGTGGCCCAGGAGCGCGCGACGCTGCAGACCTTGTCCGACAAGCTCTACGCCACGCTTACGGCCCATCCACGCATTCACGCCACGATGGGCGACTACGCGCAGGCAGATCGTCTGCCGGGTATGGTTTCGATCTACGTCGATGGCATGGACTCCGAGGAGCTCATCATCAAGCTCGATGCCGCCGGCTTTGAGGTTTCGGCCGGATCGGCTTGCTCGAGCGGCAGCATGGACCCGAGCCACGTGCTCAGCGCCATGGGCATTGGTCGTGAACAGGCGCTAGGCGCACTTCGCATCTCCTACGATGACCGCGTGAATCCGAGCGATCTGGACGACTTTGCCCAGACGCTGCTCTCGATCGTAGGCGCCGCATGATCGTCTCCGAGCTTGAACGTGCGCAGCTGGCACGCTATCCCAAGGCGGACGCCGAGGGCTGGGATCATGTTGGGCTATCTGTGGGTGATCCCGCTGCAGAGATTACCGGTGTTGCCTGTGCACTCGACGCGACCGAAGCCAACGTGCACCGCGCTCTCGAGGCCGGCGCCAACGTGCTGCTGACGCATCATCCCATCTACATCAAGGCGCCCGAGGCGTTTTGCCCGGCGGAATCCGCGCGTCCCCAGTGCAGCGCTGCGCTGTACGAGGCAGCTCGTTGCGGCGTGAGCATTATCTCGCTTCACACCAACCTGGACCGCTCTCACGAAGCGCGCGTCCGCCTAAGTGAGTTGCTGGGCGCTGAGCCCATGAGCTCGTTGGAGCACGTGGACGAGCCTGAGCTCACCGGTCTGGGCGCGCTCGCGACCCTCCACGACGCCTGCAACCTGCGCGATCTCGCCAACCGTGCCGCCACGGCCTTTGACAGCGACCCGCGCGTATGGGGCGATGCCGAGCGCCCGTGCCGCACCGTCGCCATTCTGGGCGGCTCCCTCGGCGATTTTGGTGAGCTTGCCATCGCCGCGGGCGCAGATGTTATTGTGACCGGAGAGGCCGGCTACCACGTGGCGCAGGACCTTGCCTTGCGTGGCCTAAGCGTGATTCTGCTCGGCCACGACCGCTCCGAAGAGCCGTTCGTTGATATATTGATGAACTCTGCAGTTGACGCCGGGGTCGACCCCCGTCATGCGATTAAAATACTGAACCCTTGCCAATGGTGGACTGTGACAAAAGGAGAGAACTTATGAGCGCCGGCGCTACGCTACTCAAGCTGCAACAGATCGATTTGGAGCTCGCCCGCAACAAGAGCGAACTTGCCAATATGCCGGAGCTCAAGGAGCTCGCTTCCAAGCGCAAGACCTATGTGAAGCTCAAGTCCGAGATGACCAAGCTCTACGCCCAGCGCAAGGACCTGGACATTGAGCTCGACGATCTCAACACCACCGAGATCCAGACCAACAATGCCATCGAGGCCGCCAAGAAGCGCCACGTCGATGGTTCTGACTACCGCGAGGTTCAGGACCTGGAGAACGAGCTCGCCACCCTGGCCAAGCGCCTGGACAAGATCGAGCACACCCGCAAGGATGTCGTTGTCGCCCATAAGGAGGCGCTCGACCGCGAGGCTCGCGCGCAGGCCATCATCGCCAAGTTCGAGGAGGGCGTGAAGGCCGATACCAAGGCCGCTCGTGCCAAGGCCGCCGACCTCCAGGCTCAGATTGACGCCGCAACCAAGGAGCGCACCGCCCTTGCCGCCACGCTGCCGACCGACGTGCTCACCGACTACGAGCGCCTGCTTAAGCAGTTCCGCGGCCTGGCCGTCGAGACCATCCAGGGCAACATTCCCACCATCTGCCACACCGCGCTGCAGGCATCGTCCATGAGCGACCTCAACCACGACGGTAGCGAGATCGCGCACTGCCCGTATTGCCACCGCCTGCTGGTGCTTCCCAGCAAGGAAGCCTAACTATGACGGCGGCACCCAACAATTCAATGCAACTTGAGGGAAAAACGATCCTGCTGGGTATTACCGGCGGGATCGCCGCCTATAAGTCGTGCAATATCGTGCGCCTGCTGCAAAAGCGCGGCGCGCGCGTCAAGGTCGTTATGAGCGAGCATGCCACCGAGTTCGTGGGGCCGCTCACCTTCCGCGCGCTCACGGGCGAGCCGGTCGCTGTGGGCCTGTTCGACGACCCCTCCGATCCCATCCACCACATTTCGCTGGCGCAGGAACCCGATCTGGTGGTCGTGGCACCCGCAACGGCCAATATCATCGCCAAGATGGCCAACGGCATCGCTGACGACCTCATC
>DAWEIC010000213.1:0-2674 GCA_052364855.1 Collinsella sp. | reverse complement strand
TCCGGCGGTGGCTCCTGTCGCCATGCCTGCCGCCGCACCGGAGCCCGCCGCGCAGACACCTGCCGCCGCACCAGAGCCCAAGGGCACCGAGGTGACCGCTCCCATGGTCGGCGTTTTCTATGCTGCCCCGGCGCCGGGCGACGAGCCGTTTGTGCACGTGGGCTCTAAGGTCAAGGCCGGCGAGACGCTCTGCATCATCGAGGCCATGAAGGTTCTCAACGAGGTAACGGCAGAGGCAGACGGCGAGGTGCTCGAGATCTGCGTGGCCGACGGCGACCTCGTGGAGTTCGGCAGCTGCCTCATGAGGATCGGATAGGTGATATCCATGAACAAAGAAGAGCTTAAGGAACTGTTGCCGCATCGCGAACCGATGCTTTTGCTCGACGAGGCCGAGCTGGTGGGCGACGAGGCCCACGGCAAGATCACGATCACGGGCGACGAGTACTTTTTGCAGGGGCATTTTCCGGGAAACCCGGTGGTCCCCGGCGTGATTCAGTGCGAGATGCTCGCCCAAAACTGTTGCGTGCTGCTGATGGGCGATGAGGAGGCGCGCGGCGCGACGCCGTTCTACACGAGTCTGGACAAGGTGCGCTTTAAGCGTCCGGTGCGCCCGGGCGACACGGTTGATCTGGTGTGCTCCATCACGCGTGCGCGCGGGCCGTTCCGCTTTGCGACGGGTACTGCGAGCGTCAACGGTGAGGTTTGCTGCCGCGCCGATATGTCTTTTGCACTCATGCACGAAAGTTAAGGAAGGCTTCATGTTCGACAAAGTGCTCATCGCCAACCGCGGCGAAGTCGCGGTCCGTGTTATCCGCGCGTGCCGCGATATGGGCATCAAGACCGTCGCCGTCTACTCCACGGCCGATGCGGACGCGCTGCACGTGCAGCTTGCCGACGAGGCGTATTGCATCGGCGGCCCGCGTCTTGCCGAGAGCTACCTCAACGACGATGCTGTGCTCACCTGTGCCGTGAAGTCGGGAGCTAAGGCAATTCATCCCGGCTATGGCTTTTTCTCCGAGAAGGCGAGCTTCGTGCGCGACTGCGACAAGTATGGCCTGGCGTTTGTTGGTCCTTCGGCCAAGGTGATCGACAGCATGGGCGACAAGGACGCCGCACGTCGAACGGCTGCCGCGGCGGGCGTGCCCATCGTGCCGGGCTGCGATTTGCTCAAAAGTCCCGAGGAGGCAACGGCCGAGGCTGAGCGCATTGGCTGCCCCGTGCTTATTAAGGCGCGTGCGGGCGGCGGCGGTCGCGGTATTCGTAAGGTCGAGCGCGTGGAAGATGCGGCAAAGGCCTTTATTGAAGCACGCGCCGAGGGCGAGGCCGTTTTTGGCGACGGCGAGTGCTACATGGAGAAGTTCGTCGCGCCGGCGCATCACGTTGAGGTACAGATTATGGCCGATAAGCAGGGCCATGTGTTTTCGCTCGGCGAGCGCGAGTGCTCGGTGCAGCGGCGCAACCAAAAGCTAATCGAGGAGAGCCCCGCGCCGTGCCTCGACGGACACGACGACATTCGTGCTCGCATGCACAAGGCAGCGCGTGACCTGGCTCGTGCCGTCGGCTACGAAGGAGCCGGTACCATCGAGTTCCTGTATTCGGACGACGGCAATTTCTACTTTATGGAAATGAACACGCGCTTGCAGGTGGAGCATCCGGTTACGGAGTTTGTGACCGATACCGACTTGGTCAAGTGGCAGCTGCGCGTGGCAGCCGGCCAGCCTCTGCCCTTTGAGCAGGAGGACATGCCGGTCCGCAACCATGCTATGGAGTGCCGCATCAATGCCGAAACGCCAGACTTTCTGCCGTCATGCGGAACGGTCACCGCGTTGCGTGTGCCGGGTGGTCCGCGCGTGCGCTGGGATTCCGCCATGTTTGCCGGTGCGAAAGTTCCGCCGTACTACGACTCCATGCTCGGCAAGCTCATCGTGTGTGCGCCCACGCGTGACGGCGCCATTCGCAAGATGCGCTCGGCCCTGGGCGAGCTCGTGATTGAGGGCGTGAGCGAAAACAGCGAGCTTCAGCTCGACGTGCTGGCAAACGACGAGTTCTTGTCGGGCATGTATCACACCGATCTAATGGGGCATCTCTATGCTGATGAATAGAAAAGCGAAGACGGTCAACGTCCTCGAGGGACCGATGACCGAGTCGTGCGCCGAGTTTCCCGCGCGCCACGTGTTTATCAAGTGCCCGGAGTGCCGCCGCGTGATCGATGAGGCGCGCCTGCACGACAACCTCGAGGTCTGTCCTCGTTGCGGCAAACACTTTCGCGTGAGCGGGCGCGACCGCATGCGCATGACGATTGACGAGGGCACGTTTGAGGAATGGGATGCCAGTCTGGCGCCGGAGGACTTCCTTTCGTTTCCCGGCTATGCCGACAAGCTCAAGAGCGTGAGCGAACGTTCGGGCGAGCGCGATGCCGTTGTGTGCGGCAAGGGCAAAATCTGCGGTTGCGATACGGCGCTCTTCTTTATGGACGCCAACTTTATGATGGGCTCGATGGGTTCCGTGGTGGGCGAGAAGATCTGCCGCACATTTGAGCGTGCGACCGAGCTGGGACTGCCGGTCGTTGGCTTTACCGTATCGGGTGGCGCCCGCATGCAGGAGGGCGTGACCTCGCTCATGCAGATGGCCAAGATTTCTGCGGCGGTTAGGCGCCATAGCGAGGCGGGCGGCC
>DAWEIC010000212.1:0-2683 GCA_052364855.1 Collinsella sp. | reverse complement strand
CGTTGGCATCGGCCGAAGTCGCACGCGCGACGTTAGCCAGCGCAAAATCGAGCACCGTGGAATCGACGGGAACAGCCGCCTCGTCAGAGCCGGCGCCTAGGCTCACGCCCTCAACCGGCAGCGGATACGTGCCCTCGACCTCCATGCGGCCCGACGTGATGGTGCCCGTCTTGTCCAGGCACAGCACGTCGACGCGAGCGAGCGTCTCGATGCAGTAGAGCTGCTGCGCCAGCACCTTGCGGCGGGCCAGGCGCACCGTGGCGATGGCGAGCACCGACGAGGTCAGCAGCACCAGGCCTTGCGGGATCATGCCCAGCAGGGCGCCCACCGTGGACAGCAGCGCCGACGAAGGCACATGACCAGCCAACAGCTCGGAGAAGCACCACGAAAGCGCGCTATCGCCCGGGGTTCCCGCGGCATCCCACAGCTCGCTCACACTCGAGGCAAACAACGCCAAACCGAGCGGGATCATGATAATGCTCGCAAAGCGCACGATGGCATTAAGCGCGTTCATGATCTCGGAATTGACCTTTTTGACGTACTTGGCCTCATTGTTGATCTTGGCCACGTAGTTGTCGGCGCCGACATGGATCACACAGGCGCACAGCAGGCCCGAGTCGATAAAGCTGCCGCTCATGAGCTCGGAACCGGGCTGTTTCTTAATAAGGTCGCTCTCGCCCGTCAGCAGGCTCTCGTTCACGAGCGCCTCGCCCGAAACCACCACGGCGTCAGCGGGAATCTGGTCGCCGCGCCCCAGGCGGATGATGTCGTCGAGCACGATCTGGTCCAAGTCGAGCTCCACCTCGGCACCGTCGCGCACCGCAATGGCCTTCTTGGAGGTCAGCAGCGTGAGCTTATCGACCATCTTCTTGGAACGCATGGACTGGATGACGCCGATGGCGGTATTGAGGAACACCACGAACAGGAACGTCAGATTCTTAAACGAACCGGTCAAAATGACCAGGAAAGCCAAGATCACGTTGATCAAATTGAACAGCGTGCAGAGGTTCTCGATGATGAGCTCTTTGACCGACTTGGTCTTGAGTTCCATGTTGCGGTTGATTTTACCGGCGGCGATGCGCTCCTCGACCTCGGCGGTCGAGAGTCCGCGCTCGATATCCGTTACTGCCATACCACGTCCCATCACGTCGCGTCGGTATAAGAAAAACCGCCCGGACCATGCGAGGTTCGGACGGTCTTACGTTCGATGGTGCCCCATGTTGGATTCGAACCAACGGCCTTCTGCTCCGGAGGCAGACGCTCTAATCCCCTGAGCTAATAGGGCCAACGTTTGGCATTATACCCAAGTGCACCACGGGCTATCAAAATAAAAGAAAAAGCTTTGCAATTCCGAGGAAGACGCGGCGCAACGGCCCACTTTAGAAGGCAAAAGCGAGTCAGATAGTATAAACTCTCATGCACCATATATACACGGCTCGCGATGCGGGCCGTTTTTGCAAGGGTTATCCATCGAGGTGAGAGGCACACCATGATTGCTATTTTAAAGCAGAGCGCCAGCGACGAGGCCGTCAGCCATATCGTCAGCTGGATTGAGAAAAAGGGCCTGAAGACCGATGTCTCGCGCGGCGAGAACGAGACGATCATCGGCCTGGTGGGCGATACGACCAAGATCGACCCGTTCCTGCTCGAGTCCATGGATGTCGTCGAGCGCGTGCAGCGCGTCTCCGAGCCGTTCAAGCGCGCCAACCGCAAGTTCCACCCCGAGGACTCCGTCATCGACTGCGGCCACGGCGTCAAGATCGGCGGCGATCAGTTCCAGGTCATCGCCGGCCCGTGCTCCGTCGAGGGCGAGAACCTCATCCGCATCGCCCGCCGCGTGAAGGCCGCCGGTGCCACGATGCTGCGCGGCGGTGCCTACAAGCCCCGCACCTCCCCCTACGCCTACCAGGGCATGGGCCCCGCCGGCCTCGACCTGCTGTGCGAGGCGTCTGCCGAGCTCGACATGCCGATCGTCACCGAGATCATGGACCCGCGCGACGTGCAGGTCTTCCTGGACAAGAAGATCGACGTCATGCAGATCGGCGCCCGCAACGCTCAGAACTTCCCTCTGCTCAAGGAGGTCGGCAAGACCCAGACACCGATTCTGCTCAAGCGCGGCATGTCCGGCACGATCGACGAGCTGCTTATGGCAGCCGAGTACATCATGAGCGAGGGCAACGACAACGTCATCCTGTGCGAGCGCGGTATCCGCACCTTCGAGACCCGCACCCGCAACACCTTCGACCTCAACGCCGTGCCGGTGCTGCACCACCTGTCGCACCTGCCCGTCGTCGCCGACCCCAGCCACGCCACCGGCTACACCCGCTACGTTGAGCCCATGGCGCTCGCCGCGACCGCCTGCGGTGCCAACGGCCTGGAGATCGAGGTCCACGACGAGCCGAGCCGCGCCTGGTCCGACGGCGCCCAGGCCCTCACCCCCGATCAGTTCGACGACACCATGCGCCGCATCCGAGCCATCCGCGAGGTCGTCTGCCAAGAGACCATGGAGTAGCTCATGGGTACGGTGAGAAACGCGCGTGTTAACCAGGGCGGCCCCAAGTGCGCCGGCATCGTCGGCCTTGGCCTCATCGGCGGCAGCTTTGCGCGCGGCTATGCGCAGGCGGGCGTCCGCGTGCTGGCCTGGGACCCCGATGACGATGTCATGACGGCCGCCAGCATGGGC
>DAWEIC010000211.1:0-2693 GCA_052364855.1 Collinsella sp. | reverse complement strand
GCTCAAGGTGCCTTCGGCCGACACGGTGACTGACGACCAGATCGATGCCGCCGCCAAGTATGCCGAGGAAGGCGGGGTGAACTCCGCCGCGGTCGCAAAGGTGCTCCAGCAGGCGGCAACCGCGCGCCGTGACGCCGCCGTCAACGCCATGAGCTCCCGCGAGGCACAGGCGGCCCGCGACGCCGATGCTCGACATAAGGCAACGGACCTGTATCAGCTCGATATTCCCGTTGAGTGGTACGGCAAAGTCGCGACTTGGCAAAACGGCAGCACGCTGTGCATTTATCTGGACGGCGACACCAACACACCGCTCGTGACGCTCGTCGCGGTGCGCGAGGGCGAGAGCTTTACGCCCGATGAGGGCGACGCGGTTTTGGGTGCGGCAAACCTCGGCAACGGCTACACCGTCTACGCCAGCGGCCCCGTCTATCCGTACGTGGTGCCCCAGACCATCAACGGACGGACGCAAGACCCCGTGTCGACCTACCCCATGGATACGGCGATTGAGCTTGTCGAGCTCACGACCGGCAACCGCTACACCTATAGCCAGATCAAGAACGTGCTGGTCGGCAAAGACGGCAAGGCCGACGCCGCGACCAAACTCGAGACCGACTACCTCGCCCAGATTCTCCTGCCGAGCATCAAGGCCCAGGACTAGCCGGGCGCATCATGGTGCTCCCCAACCGTGATGAAGGGGCCAGGAGGTCCTGGCCCCACGATCCGTAGATGATTAGGCAAGGAGCCACTTCCATGCGGGCACAACGTGTACCACACCGTGTTCGCATGGAATATCGGCCTGCTCATCCATGGTAACGATTGCCGACTCGCCAAGATCGAACTGGGCCATCGAGGCATCAAGCGCGGCAATTTCGCGCTCGCGCGTTTTCTCACTTGCCATATCCACACTCACCTGAATCAGGCTATAAGCCCGCATGAGAAGTGCGTCCCCAGCCACAAAGTCCACCTCATGGTTTTTGCTCTTCTCTTTGATCAGCAAGCGGCAGACCGATCCGACCCTCACCGCGGGAGTCCTTCTTCTTAGCGCGTTGAACACTGCGGTCTCGAGCCTCTGGCCCTGGTCCAATGCCGATGCGGGAGAGAATGCTCCAAACATCGCAGGATCGACAGCGTAGACCTTAGACGCAGACCGCATGTTATTTGCCAGTGAACGCGTGAACTCCGGCACGGAGAACAGCAGGTAGGCATCCTCATAATACTCAAGTAAGTCGCTGAGCGAATTACGACTGACGGGTATCTGCCTGCTCTTGAACTCGTTGTACACTTTGTTCACCGACAGCTCTCGTCCCGAAGATGCCATACACCGCGTTAGGAACAGCGATGCCAGGCGAGGGTTCTTGACGTCGTAACGCTCAACGACGTCCATAGCGACCGTTCGCGAAGCATATTCCTGTAGCAGCTGAATCGCGTCTGCGGGCGTCTGCTCAAGCGTCGCGATGAATCCCCCTCGTTCAAGATATCCGATCAGATGATGTCGAAGCAGCGCTGCATCGCTTGGGGAAAAGGTCGCATCTGGCTCGAAAACGCTCCCCGTCTTATATCGAACGTATTCCGAAAAACTCAACGGAAAAAGCTCCCGTATAAGAGAACGACCCCTGAACTCGCTCTTAAGCTCTGAGGATAGCATCTTAGAAGAAGATCCCGTCACATAGACGGTCGCTTTCTCCGTATCGACTACACGCCGCAGAAACGCACCCCATTCGGGAATTTCCTGGATCTCGTCAAAGAAAATGTAAGCGCCCTCGGTTCGAGCAGCAGGATACAGCGCATAGAACGTGTCGAGCACGTCCGCCAGCAGCGATGACTCATACGGGCGCAAGCGCTCGTCCTCAAAATTAAAGTAAAGCATCCGGTCAAGCTCGACGCCCCGGCCCTGAAGCCGCTGCATCTCCTGATACAGGCGATACGTCTTTCCACAACGGCGGGCCCCCACAACCACATTTACGATGTTGTCGCGCTTTGGCTCCTGTGGGTTTCCCAGATCAAGGTCTCGCTCAAAGACCTGCGGAACCCCCTGCTGTTCAAAGTCCTTTATTTTCTGGGCGATCAAGTCGTTGAATGCCATGATTCTCCAATCTTGCTCTCTAGCTAATCAAAATTATAGCGATTCTTGATTAATTAGAGAGCAAGATTGTGTGTGGCTTGATTAACACTTAAGCAAGTTTTATCACCGTTATTGCTCCGAAGGATGTCGAGTGGCCAAGAGGACAACCGAGCTCGAATGCGACTCCCCGAGCAGTCAATTTGGGACGGGGATATTATGACCACCCTACAAAAGTTAGCGCCACGGGTCGGCTTCGAACAGCGGCTCGCGCTCGGGGCGGCGATCGCTGTAGGGATCGTAGCCGTCATCGTCCTCGTTCTCGGCACGGATGTAGGGGTCGCGCGGCTTGGGCGCCGGCTTGGGAGAAGCCTTCGGTGCGACCGGCGCGGCGGGCGCTGCCTCAGCAACCGGTGCGTGCGTCTTGTTCTCGTCTTTCATCTGCATATCTCCTTGCCATGTACTCATGCTCAACATCATCGATTGTCGCACGAAAAAGGGCGGCGGACCCGATTGGATCCGCCGCCCTTGGCGTTTTGCGATGAGGTGCGGTTAAAGCCGGTCCCATAATTTACTCTGCGTCGGGGACCTCGTAGGTGGCCGCCGGCGTGTTGTCGCACACGACGGTAAAGCC
>DAWEIC010000210.1:0-2733 GCA_052364855.1 Collinsella sp. | reverse complement strand
CCGCCGGCTCGCCCAGACAATGCATGGCAAGGCGCGCAAAGAGCCGATACGATGGCTCTAGAATCCCCGCACGATTCATGGACATCCAGGCCGCAAGGTCGCTGTCTCGGCCCGCACAGGCCAAATGCAGCGCCACGACCCAGGCTTCTGAGCCACCGACCTGCGTCTTGCTAATATCGAGCAGCTCCGCCTCTTCGCGAACCGATACCAGCGACGTATTGCGCAGATACGCCACGCGCTCCAGCAGCAAAGCGTTTTCGCGCATGTACGTAATCGATTCGTCGGCGAGCTTGAGCACCTGGACCGCACGGAACTTTGCGTTGACTGGCCGCCCCTCCGCCAGCGATTGCCAGCCCTCCAGCAATAGCCCAAACAGCTGAATTTGATTGTCGCGAACACGCACCGCAAAGCGGTCGAGCTCGCCAAACGCCACATCGTCGGTCACGGGCAAGCCCGCGAGCAGGCGCCGCGCCGCCAGCACCATACGCAGCCAAATGGATGGCGCCTTAAGCCCGCGGATATCGAGCGCCTCGAGTATCTGCGCCATCTTGTCATCGCGCTCGTCGGGTTTAGCAAACGAGCCGTCGAACAGCTCCACCAGCATATGGTCGGCCTGTATGAGAATCCCCGCGATGTCGAGCTCGCAATCATAGGCTTTGCGCGCCTTGAGCTTCGCGAGAACATTGCCGTCTTTCGCTCGCTCGGTTAGGTGGCGCTTGACCTCGATATGCGCGGACAGCATGTCGAGCACCTCGCAGGATGTCTGTTCTTGCACAACAGGGTTGGCGGGAAGCCCCAGGTCATTGTCGCCGTAAAAGGCGATAGTGAGCGCCTGTGCTATTTTCCAGGTAGCGGGGTCGAGCTCGCGCGCCGCCTGATCGCCCGCACGTTCGATAACGGACGCCATATACCTTGCGAGCTTTGTATTGCACACGCTGACAGCCGCCAGATACACGCCGAGCGCCTCGGCGGGTGCCGGCTCTTTCTCCTGCTTTTCCGCATTGACCATCGCCGTCGCCGCGCGGCAAATGTCCCCTCCGTGCCCGGTCAGGGCAAGATCGGCCCCATACTGCCCGGCAAGTTCCAACACCACATGGCGGTCCAAGAACGCATCGGCCAGGTCCATAGCCAAATCGCATCGGCCCGCCTTAATCAAAATGCGAGCAGCCCGCGATACAAGTTCGGGACGGATCTCGGCAACGAGCTTTCGCAGCCTCAGGCGCGCGTTGTCCTTAGCGCCCAAACACCTAAAGGTGCGATCAGACGGATCCACGCCAAAAAACGGATAATCGCGCACAAAGATGGACTGGTCGATCATCGAAAGCCTTACACCGCACGCCTCTAGCTCCGCAATGCGACCCTCGCCCATCAGCACCATCAAGCAGGCAACGGTAAACAACAGGTTGTTCTCGAGCGATGC
Organism: Collinsella sp.; assembly: GCA_052364855.1. Classification (GTDB taxonomy): domain Bacteria; phylum Actinomycetota; class Coriobacteriia; order Coriobacteriales; family Coriobacteriaceae; genus Collinsella. The sequence continues at coordinate 1,313 of DAWEIC010000210.1, read as the reverse complement.
GAGATCTGCCAGCGCCGCACCGTACACGTTGACGATTTCGTTCTCGAGCAACCCGGCAACATCGCCCTGTCCATACATTCCCGTCTGCAGGGCAGATACCAGCTCTGGCACACCCTGCGTGAGCCGATAAAAATCGAGCGATGTACTGATCGAAAACGCCGTAGCCCATGACGAATACTCATAGGCGTGCACCTTGAGCATCTGCGCATTGACTTTTACAGAATCGCCCAACCCGTGGATAAGCAATCGGTTGGAGGGGCGGCAAGTAATAAAGACCCCCGTCCCCGTAGCACGTAAGCTGCGGATTCGATCGATGAGGTCCTCTGTTTCGCGCTGCTCGAGATTGGGCACGTTGTCGATCGCAACGAGCGAATGCGGTTTGTCCTTAAGCTCATCGGCGACAACCTCGAGCTGCATAAAGAGCTCGCGTCCAATCGCGCGGTCGGCCTCGATTATCCGAACCGGCCCTCGCGTGGGATCCGATTTAACTTCCTGCACGTATTGCAGCAATACCGACGTCTTACCAAACCCGTCGGGCGCGTAAAGCAGAACGATTCCTGCCTTGCGCCCTTTAACGATGAGCTCGTTCATCAAGCGATCGCGCCGCACCATATAGCCGCCGCCCGTCGGCATCAACTCGAGGTCGTCCGTATTGCCCAGATCGTTTACCATGCCTGCTCCTCAACTCGACCATATGGACACCGTAGCTGCAGGACCATATGAGCCACCCCGTGAATAGCGCGACTTAGAGTTTTTGGTTGTCTGCCGGTACGTGTTTGGCAAGTTTTTGTACAGCGAGGCCCGATGGTAATTTATCCCCCGACCAATAGGTCTTTGCGCAGGTCAATGCGCTTGCCAGCATGTCCCATCCAATTTGCAGTGTAGCGCAGTCGTCTGTTTTTATTTGAGTTGCGCAACTCGCCTATTCCTCGCTACCGCTTGCGACTCTATAGTGGCAAATGTGCATAGAATCTGGTACGGAATGAATCTCATGATTTAGAGCCCACTCGCCAAGCATGTGGCAAGGTTTCCGTCATGCACACATTACGGCCCGCATCCACTAAAAAGGCCCCCGCAAAGCGAGGGCCTTTTGGAAAGCTATGTAAGATCGCTTGGTCGCGTTACTCGCAGAGCGAAAGAGCGGCCTCGTCAGCAACGACGACGCAATTGGTGTGGAGCTGCAGGATCGAAGCGGGGCACTCGGGCGTAACCGGGCCATAGCACATATCGTGCACAGCCTGAGCCTTGGCCTCACCGTTGGCGACAACCAGGATCATGCGGGCATACATGATGGTCTGGGTGCCCATGGTGTA
>DAWEIC010000209.1:0-2749 GCA_052364855.1 Collinsella sp. | reverse complement strand
TTGAGGTTTCGATTGAAATACCCAAAGCCGCCGCGGTCTATGCGCGCGTCAACGACGACTCGATGGCCTGGACCAGAAGCGCCGTGGCTCCGGTGCCGCAGGGCTTGTCGTAGTAGTCAACAAAGCGCTGATCGGCAAGATAGCCGTGCGCGAGGCCCAGGTATGCTTCGTCTTGGGGCTCGTGTCCCCAGTTAAGGGCAATCCACCGACGGTGCATTGCGACAAGTTTGCGGGCCTCGTTACTCTCTGGGTCGCCAATGCCCATGGCAATCGAGAGCTGGCCCAAAATGGCGCGTTCAAGTTCCTTCATGTCGTTCCATGTCTGAGGATCCATATCCAGTAACGTTTCGTTTGCTGCATCGATAGCCTCATTGCCATAGCGCGCCCGCGCCTCGGCACCGTAGCGCTCCTCGTTTTCCTGCACGGTGCGCCAGCGCTCCAGTTGCGGCAGGACGGCGCCCATGAGCGAGACGGCTTCGTCGAGCGACATGCCGGTGTTTTGTGCCAGGCGCGGGGCACAATCCTCAATCATTGCCTCCATGGTGGTGTCATAGGTGTACTTGCCGTGGTCGTAGCACCACTTGCAGTAATGATCGGTCGCGGTGCCCGTGGCATCGGTGCCGCAGTCGTCGGGCGTGAGTATCATGCCGCAGCTCTGGCAATAGTGCTCAGGCATTTCGAGCAGGTGGGACAGCGGTTCTCCGGTTACGGCGGCGATGAGCTTCATCATGTCGATGCCCGGTGTGACCTCGCCGCGCTCCCACCGGCTGATGGCCTGGCGTGTGACGAAGAGCTTAGCGGCAAGCTGCTCTTGGGTAAGGTGATGGGCGCGACGGACAGCAATGAGCTTTTCTGCAAAGGCCATAGCGGCTCCTTTCTGCTGGTTGATGGCTTAAGCATACGCGGCGGCAGGCGCCCTTCCAAGCAACCGTTGGTTGCACGACGGGGGACCGCGGCGAAGAATTGCGCGCAACGCCCCACGCCTCCATGCCGTACAATGACCGGCATGGAACCTATCGCACGCATACATACCGACCTGCCGCAGAAGTTCGGCATTCCGCGCAACAGCTTTTTGGCGCCCCATCTGCAGGGACGAATCTTTTTTGAGCCGGAATTTGCCTCCAATGCAGCGGTTGAGGGCCTGGACTCCTTCTCTCACCTGTGGCTGCTGTGGCGCTTCGAAAACGGAACGCCCGGCGGCACGGCTAAGGATATTGCCGTCGACGCTAAAACGCAGGACAGGTTCGGCACCAACGCAAAATGGTCGAAGACCGTGCGCCCGCCGCGTCTGGGCGGAGTCGAGCGCGTGGGCGTGTTTGCCACACGCAGCCCGTTTCGCCCGAATCCCATTGGGCTTACCTGCGTCAAGCTCGATCGTGTCGAGCTCACCGACGATGGCCCCATCATTCATGTGCTGGGGGCCGATCTGCGCGACGGCACGCCCATCTACGACATTAAGCCCTATATTCCGTTCGCGGATTGCCACCCGGATGCGACCGGCGGCTGGATTGAGGGTGCTCCGTGGCAAGAGCTCGATGTTGAGTTCCCGCAAGCGCTTCAAGACATGGTCCCGCCTGCAAAGCTTCCCGGCTTGGTCGAGGTCCTTCGCCAAGATCCGCGCCGCGCAGGCAGCAAGCACGAGCCAAACCGCGTCTATCATCTGGCCTACGCCGGACTCGACATATCTTTTACGGTCGATGAAACCCAGCTAACCGTAGTCGCCGTCAACGACGCGTAAGGCTAACCAGCCATCCGTCTGCACCCGTCAAATTAAGCGCCAAACCCCATGCCAAAATCGCCTACGCTGGTGGACAATAACGCCTATCGAAACAGCCTACTTTGCACGGGAGCTCAGCATGAAATACGACTTTAGCTCGCTTATCGACCGCCACGGCATGGACTCCATCGCCGTTGACTCTTGGGGCGAGATCCCCGGTATGGCTCCGAACGCACCCGACGAGGGCTTCGACCGCATTCCCATGTGGGTGGCCGATATGAACTTTGCCACGGTGCCCACGGTCCAGGAACACATCATTCAGCGCGCCCAGCACCCCATGTTTGGCTATTTCAATCCGCGCCCCGAGTACTTTGACCGCATCATCGAATGGCAGAGCCGCCGCAATGGCGTCGAGGGCCTGCGCCCTGAACATATCGGCTACGAAAACGGCGTGCTGGGCGGTGTCGTGTCGACGCTGCGTGCGTATGTTCAGCCGGGCGATGCGGTGCTGGTCCACAGCCCTACCTACATCGGCTTTACCAAGTCCATTGAGGCCGCGGGCTATCGCATTGTCCACAGCCCGCTTAAACTCGACGACCAGGGCGTGTGGCGCATGGACTTTGAGGACATGGAGTGCAAACTCGCCCAAAACCACATTCATGCTGCGGTGTTCTGCTCGCCGCACAATCCCTGCGGCCGCGTATGGGAGCGCGACGAAATCGAGCGCGCCATGGACATCTATCGCCAGCACGATTGCGTGGTGATCTCGGACGAGATTTGGTCCGATATCATCCTGCCGGGGCACAAGCATATCCCGACGCAGTCGGTGAGCGAGGATGCCCGCATGCGCACGGTCGCCCTCTATGCGCCGAGCAAGACGTTTAACCTGGCGGGCCTTGTCGGCAGCTACCACATTGTCTACAACGAGACGCTGCGTGACCGTATCTGCGCCGTGTCCAACAAGACCCACTACAACGAGATGAACGTCCTCTCCATGCATGCGCTTATCGGTGCCTACCAGCCGCAGGGCTA
>DAWEIC010000208.1:855-2755 GCA_052364855.1 Collinsella sp. | reverse complement strand
TCTTTACGCCCGAGGGCCAGGTGCGCCCCGAGGTGACGGCCTTTATGCCGACCGGCGAGCTGCGCATCGGCGCCAACCCCAACGCGAACGGCGGTAAGGTGCGTCGCGAGCTCGAGCTGCCCGATATTCATGCCCACGAGGTCCCCGTCGCAACTAAGGGTCATGGCTGGGGCTCCACCGAGGCAGCCCGCGTCTTTGGTGAGTACACTGCCGACGTTCTGGCCAAGAACATGGATGATTTCCGCATCTTTGGTCCCGACGAGACCGCGTCCAACCGCCTGCAGGCTGCCTACAAGGTGACCAAGAAGCAGTGGGACGCCGGCTTCTATGCGGATGATGCCAACGACGAGCTGCTGGCCGGTTCCGGCAAGGTTGTGGAGCAGCTGTCCGAGCATCAGTGCGAGGGTTTCCTCGAGGCCTACGTGCTCACCGGCCGCTCGGGTGTGTGGAGCTCCTACGAGAGCTTTGTCCACGTGGTCGATTCCATGGTCAACCAGCACTGCAAGTGGCTCGAGGCCACCAAGCGCGAGATTCCGTGGCGTGCTCCCATCAGCGGCCTCAACATTTTGCTGTCGAGCCATGTCTGGCGCCAGGACCATAACGGCTTCTCGCACCAGGACCCCGGCTTTATCGACCTGCTGCTCAACAAGGCCAACGACACGCACATCGTAAACGCCTACTATCCGGCCGACGCCAACATGGCTCTCGCCGTCGCCGAGCGCGTCTACCAGTCCACCGACTGCGTCAACGCCATCTTCTGCGGCAAGCAGCCTGCTCCGACCTTCCAGACGGTCGACGAGGCCAAGGCGGAGCTCGCCGAGGGCGTTGCGACCTGGGAGTGGGCATCGACCGCCGATTCGCTCGCCGAGGCCGACGTCGTGGTCGCCACCTGCGGTGACGTGCCGACGCTTGAGGCTCTGGCTGCAACCGACATGCTGCGCGAGCTGGGCATCAAGGTATGGTTCGTCAACGTGGTCGACCTGCTCAAGATCCAGAACGTCTGCGAGAACGACCAGGCTCTCGGCGACGAGCGCTGGGCTGAGCTGTTTGGCTGCGGCGAGAAGCCCGTCCTCTTCGCGTTCCACGCCTATGCCGGCACGATTCGCCGCCTGATCTGGAACCGCCCCGGCCACGACGCCTTCCGCGTCCACGGCTACGAGGAGAAGGGCTCCACGACCACACCGTTCGACATGCTGCGCCTGAACAACATGGACCGCTGGGCCCTGGCTGCCGACGTGCTGCGCATGGTCGATGCCGACAAGTTTGCCGAACAGATCAACGAGTGGGAGGACTTCCGCACCGAGGCCTTCGAGTTCGCTTGCGACGAGGGCTATGATCACCCGGCCTTCACCGACTGGGTCTGGCCCGACGCCGCTGTCGCAACCGCAGCCGACGGCGCGCTCTCCGCAACCCAGATGACCGCGGGCGACAACGAGTAAGTAGGCATCCGGGACGGTCTCGCGCTGGGGCCTGCTCCGGGCGGGTGCCCTTCCTCGGGGAAGTGGGCTTCGCGAACTTCCCCGAGGAAGGGCACCCGCCCGGAGCAGGCCCTCTCGGCCGTTTCGTTTTGCGGGGCTGAAAATTTTTAATGCAATGGTGACTTTGCTGATGCTGCCCTGGAGACTGCGCATCTAACTTTGGTCAGCTAGGATTACATTGCCGGGGCCGGGGCGGCCTGGTTAGGTTTGGGAAGTTCGCGAAGCCCACTTCCCAAACCTAACCAGGCCGCCCCGGCCCTCGTGGGATAGATAGGAGGGGGAATAGATGAGCTTTACGAGCGTGGCGTTGCAGATGGTGACGGTTTCTCTGCCGATCCTGTTGGGGTGGTGTATCTCCAAGCTGGGGTTCATGAAAGCGGAGTTCGAGCGCGAGCTGTCACATCTACTGTTGCAGGTGGCGC
>DAWEIC010000208.1:0-845 GCA_052364855.1 Collinsella sp. | reverse complement strand
TTTCGTCGGCGTTGGGCGATGATGTGCAGTTGCCGAGCGTTGCCGATACGTTTTCGCTCATGGGCTTGTCTGTCGTCATGTATGTTGTGGCGATTGTTATTGCTTTTGTTGTCACCGCCGCTCTTCGTGTGCCTAAGGGAACAGAGTGCTCGTATCGCTTTGCGGTGCTCTTTGGTAATGCCGGCTTTATCGGTTTTCCGGTTGTCCAGGCAGTGCTTGGTAAGCAGGCGTTGCTCTACGCATCGATTGCGCTCATCCCCCTCAACATATTTATGTTCACCGTCGGCGTCATGCTCTTTAGTGGCGTACAAGGTGGCCTTAAGAAGCAGCTGCGAAATCTTGCCGCTTGTTGCAAAAACCCTGGCCTTATTGCGAGTGTTGTCGTGCTCATTGTCGTTTTGACCGGATGGACCGATTGGGGCGTCGTGGGCGATTCGATTTCCATCGTGGGTACCATGACCACCCCGGCGGCGCTGCTGCTCATGGGTTCGTCCATTGCCAAGTATCGACCGCTCGATATGCTCACCAACTGGCGCGCCTATGTCGCCGTGGCATTCCGTTTGGTTATCGTGCCCGTGGCGTGTCTTGCCGTGGCCCGCGTGTGGCCAGGCATGACGCCCATGTTTATCACAACACTCGTCCTCGAGATGGCCATGCCGGTAGGCAGCAACGGCACACTGTACTGCCTCCAATACGGCAAAGACGCCCGCCCCATGATGCAGTGCACCTTCCTGTCGATCCTCTGTTCCATCCTTACCATCCCCCTAGTAGCCACCCTGTGCGGGTAGGCATCCGGGACGGTCTCGCGCTGGGGCCCTGCCGGGCGGGGTGACTTTGTCCGGGGA
>DAWEIC010000207.1:0-2757 GCA_052364855.1 Collinsella sp. | reverse complement strand
TCGACTTGGGATATTCCGATTCGACCCGTTGTGTCAGCGCGTGCTTTACGTCTTCGGCACTCATCTGCAGATCCGAGGGACGCACGCAGTCAAAGATCACGTTGGTGTGCGTAGGACCCGGCACGCAGCGCAGGTCATGAATCGAGAGGCGGTTATCGATCTCCTGGGCCATGGCGTGAATGCGCAAGCGCATGCTCGCCAGCTTGGGGTCATCGGTCACGATGGGATCGTAGTGAAGCGTAACGATCATGCCGTCTTCGTCCCTAAACGACTGCTCGATGTTATCGAGCGTGTCGTGACTTTCCAACGGGCTGTCCTCGGCCGCCATCTCGGCATGCGCACTTGCAAACTTCCTGCCCGGGCCGTAGTCGTGAACCATCAAATCGTGAACGCCCAAAACGCCGGGATAGCTCATGATCTTGTCTCGAATGTGCTTGACCAGCTTAGGATCGGGCGACTGACCCAAAAGCGGGCTCACCGTATCCTGGATGAGTTCAAAACCGCTCCAGCCAATATAGGCGCCAACGGCAAGGCCGACCCATGCGTCAAGATTGATGTGCGTCACCTGCGAAACAATTGCGCACGCCAACACGGCGCCTGTAGCAAGGACATCGTTCTTGGAATCCTGCGCGGTCGCATGCAGCGTCTCGGACTCAATGCGATCGCCGAGCTTTTGGTTGAGGGCCGCCATCCACAGCTTTACAACCATCGAAAGTGCCAGGACTGCCACCAGGGCAAGCGAGAACTCGACAGGCTCCGGGTTGACAATACGCTCCACCGAGGACTTCACCAGTTCGATGCCAATAAGCAGCACGAGCGCCGCCACGACCAGACCCGAGAGATACTCGTAGCGGCCATGTCCGTAAGGATGCTCGGGGTCCGCCGGCTTGCTCGCCAGCTTAAAGCCCAGCACGCTCACGATATTCGAGCTGGCATCGGACAGGTTGTTCATGGCATCCGCCACAATCGAAACCGATCCCGACAGCACACCAATTGCGCCCTTCGCAGCACAAAGCGCAACATTAGCGAGAATACACACCATGCCCGTCAACGTGCCCACGCGCGCACGGTCGCCCTGCGCACGACGAACGATCCACTCGACCATCTTCATCAGCCCCCACGGTACTGCCTATATATCTATTGCTCAAACGGATTGTAGTGTAGCCACTTTGTCCTTCAGATACAAAAGGCCGCGACCCACACGGGCCACGGCCTTGGAGCATGGCAAAGGAATCGTCCTTGTGTCGCACAGGTTTACGCGCTTACTTCGGCCACGCTCTTCGAGGTTTCGGGTGAATCGGCTCCGTCCCCCATCGTCTGTCCCTTCGCCGGCACCACGCCAAAGCAGTAGCTCAGCGCCGCAGACACCGCAAATGCCACACCGCCGGCAGCGCAGCACCACAGCAGGTTCGAGATGCCGCCCGTGGCAAAGCCAATGACCATGAGGACATTCGTCATGCCGATGGTATAGGCCGTAACGTGGCCCACGGCTGCAACAAGGCCTCCGACGGCGCCGCCAATGGCCATGCACGTCAGGCACCTGCCATATTTAAAGCCGCAACCGTACAGCGCCGGCTCGCTTACGCCGCCAAGAACGCCCGAGATTGAGTAGCCCAGCATGAGCGCCTTCTCGTCCTTATCCGCAACGCGGAGCGACGCGCCAAAAGGCATGCCCCAAACGGCGAACGTCGCCATCGTCGCGGCAATCAGGATGCACGAATCCGTTCCCACACTCATAAACTGCGCGTACGCAAGCGATAGAACGACGTTGCTGACGCCCGCTATCTTTAGGAACTCCCAGCCCGCGGCAAGCCCCATGAGCGTGAGCAGCGACACGATGCCACCGGAATTGCCAAGCATAAACATAAGCTGGCCCAACAGCATGCCCAGATAGCTGCCCGCCGGTGCCGTAATACACAGCGAAACCGGAACCATGACAAGCATGGTCGCAAACGGAACAAACGAAAACGCCACGGCCCTAGGGATAACGCGCTTAAAGAAACACTCCACTCGCCATAGCACAGGCACCGAAAGGAGAACTGGAATAACAGTCGTCGTGTAATCGTTGACCGGCGCGGGAAGCAGACCATACACGGAAGTCATCGATGCCCCCGTCGTCGATGCGGCATCGACGAGCTTAAGCAGATCGGGCGCAATCAATACGCCGCCCAGCATCATGCCCAGCTGCTCCGAGCAACCGAGCTGGCGGGCGGCCGCCCAACCAAGATAAATGGGCAAAAAGTAGTAGCCGGCGTTATAGAGCCAACTGTAGAACAGGCGATAGATTTCGGAATCGGCAGACCACAGGCCCAGCATGCCTTCGCCCATAATGACGGCGACGGTGCGGAACAACGCCGCGCAGACAATAAACGGCAGCGCCGACATCATGCTTTTGGACAGATAGTCCACCACGGCCATGGCGTTTGATGAAACCGACGTTGTAAACGAGGTGTTAGAAACTTGTAGCATGGAACGCCTTTCCCAATATGACATGCGGGCTGTCCCTTTGTCACATCGTGCGGTACTGACCGATTGCGCGGTACTTTTCGTAGCGGAGGTTTGTGAGGGTCGCGTCGTCGAGCTGCCCAAGCGCATCGAAGGCATCAAATGCCGAGGACATGACGGCACCGGCGATCTCCTCATGCGACAGGCCCTTATCGTCAACAATGCCGTCAATGATGCCGAGCGCCAGCAGATCGGGGGCCGTGAGCTTAAGCGCCTCGGCGGCCTCATTCGCGCGCTCGGTATCCTTCCACA
>DAWEIC010000206.1:0-2771 GCA_052364855.1 Collinsella sp. | reverse complement strand
ACCTCGGCCTCGATGGACATGCCCTTGGAGTGGGCAAGCTCAACGAGCTCCTTGGTGCGGTCGAGGTTAAGCTGGAAGGTCTCCTCGTGAGAGCCGTCATACATGATGGACGTGAAGCCGGCCTCGATGCACTTGAAGCAGTCCTCGTAAGAACCGTGATCGAGGTGAAGGGCGACGGGGACGGTAACGCCCGTGGCCTCGACGGCAGCCTTGACCATGTCGGCGCAGACCTTGAAACCGCCCATCCACTTAGCGGCACCAGCGGTGCACTGAAGGATCAGCGGAGACTTGGCCTCCTCGGCGGCCTGGAGAATAGCCAGGGTCCACTCGAGGTTGTTGGTGTTGAAGGCACCGAGAGCGTACTTGCCGGCCTCGGCCTTCTTGAGCATGTCTGCTGCGTTGACGAGCATAAAAGAAACCTCCTGTAAGGTTGCTCCGATAACGCCTGAGATTTTACCACGACATACCCGAGCATAAACGTTCGTTTGTTCACGAATACCATCCGATTGGACAAATTTTGACCGTTTGCCCCACAGAATCGACCCACTGGGGAAAATAGCTTGACGATTGAGCGGTCTTCGTGGTTCGAAAGACGGCTTCGAGCCTACATCTGCATAAACGGGTTCTGCATAAGTTCGCGCGCCATCGTGGTCGAATCGCCATGGCCCGTCAAGCAAACGGTATCGGGCGGAAGCGTCTTGGCAAGTTTGGAGAGCGAGCACATAATCGCCGCCTCGTCACCGCCGGAAAGATCGGTACGACCGTGACTGCCCGGGAAAAGCGTGTCGCCCACAAAGGCGATGTTCCCCTGCTCGGTCGCGGCGAACAGGACGATGCCGCCCGGCGTATGCCCCGGCGTCTCGATCACCTGCAGACAGACGTCGCCCACCTCGATTGTATCGCCCTCGGCAAGCAAGCGCGTCGGCTCACCCGGATCGGGCGTCTCGATACCCCACATGGCGCGCTGCTCCTCGATATTTGCGCGAGGTACCGTCACGTCCTTAGCGCACAACTCATATAGTGCGCTGTCGCCAACGACAGCTCGAACCCCGGCAACCCCGCCAACATGGTCGGCATGACCGTGCGTGCAGACAGAGCCGAGTACGCGCACCTCGGGATGCGCGGTGCGGATATGCTCCACAAGACGCTCGCCCTCCCACGCCGGATCGACGATTAAGCACTCGTCATTCGAAATCACGGCGTAGCTGTTGGTCTGAATCGGGCCGTTGACGAGTGTCTCAATCGAAGCCGCACCTCGGGGTGTCAGGTCCAAAGTCATATCGCCCATGCGCATACCCTCCTTCTAAAATACGTTCGAGGCACCAAACGATGCCTCGAACGTAACCAATATCTATGATGCTGAGAGGCTCTCGCACCTACACACGGCGTTTGAGCTGAGCTCCGCCTTCGCCGGGCATAAGACGGCGAGCGTCGTAGACCGAATCGACACTGCTGATGGAAGCCAGCAGCGGATCCAGACCGCTCGCGTCCGAGATCTCGACCATGAAGCGCAGGGTTGCAATACCCTCTCGGTTGGTCGATGTGGCGGCAGAAAGGATATTGCCGCCCGCATCGCCAATGGCAATGGTGACATCCTTGAGCAGGCCCATGCGGTCCAGGCACTCGACCACGATCTCGACCTGGAAGAGGGTGTCGGCAGCGCCGTCCCACTCCACATCGATCATGCGCTCGGGATGTTCCATAAGACCCTTGACGTTGGGGCAGTTGGCGCGATGCACCGAAACGCCACGACCGCGCGTGATGAAGCCGACGATGTCGTCACCCGTCACGGGGTTGCAGCAATGAGCCAGACGGACCAGCAGGCCGCTGTTGCTCTCGCCCTTGACGATAATGCCGTTACTGGCGCTCTTGCCGCGCTTTTGCGGCTTGCGGTTGGAGCCGCGAGCGGGCTGCTTCACGACCTCGGCGATAGCCTCGGCCTTGGTGAGCTGTTCCTCGGGCTTGGGGTCCAAGATTTGCTCGACCTTATTGCCCACAGCGCGCGGGGCAACCTTGCCGGCGCCGACGGCGGCAAACAGGTCCTCGAGCTGCTTGAAGTTAAACTGCTCCGCCACGGCGTTGAGTGCACGCGTCGAACGCGGCGTAGAAATGCCATAGCCACGCTTACGCAGGTCCTTGGCCAGCATATCGCGACCGGCGGCAGCGTCGTCGTCCTTGGTCGCAGCGGCAAAATAGCGGCGGATCTTTGACTTGGCGGAAGGTGTCTTAACGATCTTGAGCCAATCGCGCGACGGCTTGGAACTCTTGTTGGTCAGGATTTCAACGCGGTCGCCCGTCTTGATCTCGTGCGTGAGCGGAGCCACCGCACCGTTGATTTTGGCGCCGACGCAATGGTTTCCCACCTCGGTATGAACGGCATAGGCAAAGTCGAGCGGCGTGGAGCCAGCACGAAGCGCCATGACCTCGCCTTTGGGCGTGAAGACAAAGATCTCCTGATCGAACAGATCGACCTTCAGCGAGTGCAGGTATTCCTTGGCATCGGTAATCTCGTCGGAAGCCGCCCAATCGAGCGAATGCTTGAGCCAGTTGATCTGGTCGTCCAAACGTTGAGCGTCATTGGTCTTGGAAGCAGACGATCCGCCCGACTTCTTATATAGCCAGTGGGCGGCAATGCCGTACTCGGCCTGCTCATGCATCTCGTAGGTTCGAATCTGAATCTCGAGCGGACGAGCCGTAGGGCCGATGACCGTCGTGTGGAGCGACTGGTAGTTATTGACCTTGGGCATGGCGATATAGTCTTTAAAGCGACC
>DAWEIC010000205.1:0-2779 GCA_052364855.1 Collinsella sp. | reverse complement strand
CACCTCGCGAGATCTCGCCGCGAAGGATGCCTAGGATGGCAGGTAACATGCAGGACAACTTTGACGAGAACGGCAACCCCATCCGCTGCTCCTTCTGCGGAAAAGAGCAGGGGCAGGTCCGTCGCCTCGTAAAGGGTCCGACCAACATCTTTATCTGTGACGAGTGCGTCGCCGCCTGTTCCGAGATTCTGGAGGAGTCGCTGGCTTCGGACTTTATGGACGCCGCCCGCAACGGCAAGCTGCCAGGCTTCCTCAACGACCACGGCCAGGCTGCATCCCAGCCCGCCGTGGACCCCGAGGCCGAGGGCTTTGAGCTCGAGGACGACCGCCAGGTCATCACGCACGTGCCGACGCCGCACGAGATCTATGACGAGCTTTCGGCCTATGTCATGGGCCAGGAGGACGCCAAGCGCGCCATGTCGGTTGCCGTGTACAACCATTACCGCCGCGTGATTGAGGGTGGCGCTGCGCTTTCGGCCTTTGACGACGGCTTGGACTCGCAGCTCGACGATGATATGGATGAGGTGGAGCTCGCCAAGTCCAACATTTTGCTGCTCGGTCCCACCGGTACCGGTAAGACCCTGCTCGCCCAGACGCTCGCCCGCATCCTCGAGGTGCCGTTTGCCATCGCCGACGCCACTGCGCTCACCGAGGCCGGTTACGTTGGCGAGGACGTGGAGAACATCCTGCTCAAGCTTATCAATGCTGCCGATGGCGACATTGAGCGCGCTCAGGTTGGCATTATCTACGTGGACGAGATCGACAAGATCGCCCGCAAGGCCGAGAACCTCTCCATCACCCGCGACGTTTCGGGCGAGGGCGTTCAGCAGGCGCTGCTTAAGATTCTTGAGGGCACGGTGGCCAGCGTTCCGCCCACCGGCGGCCGCAAGCATCCCCAGCAGGAGCTGCTGCAGATCGACACGACCAACATCCTGTTTATCTGCGGCGGTGCCTTTGTGGGTCTGGACAAGATCATCGCCGACCGCGTGGGCAACAAGGGCGTGGGCTTTAACTCCGAGATCGCCGGCCCCACCTCGGTCGACGAGAACGACCTGCTGCGTCAGGTGCTCCCGCAGGACCTCAACGCCTTTGGCATGATCCCCGAGTTTGTGGGACGTACGCCCGTCGTCACCCAGACGCAGGCGCTCGACGAGGACGACCTGGTGTCGATCCTGACCGAGCCCAAGAACGCCGTGGTGCGCCAGTACCGCAAGATGTTCCAGCTCGAGGACGTTGAGCTTGAGTTTGAGGATGCGGCCCTGCATGAGATCGCCCGTATGGCGCTTGCCCGCAAGACCGGCGCCCGCGGCCTGCGCGCCATCTGCGAAGACGTGCTTCAGCAGACGATGTTCGACCTTCCCAGCGAGGAGGGCGTCGCTAAGGTCGTCGTAACCGAAGCGGCGGTTAAGGGCGAAGAACAGCCCCAACGCATCTACGGGTAAACCAGCCAAAAACGTGCTTGCAAATAGCCTCCGACCATCCGCGGTCGGAGGCTATTTTATATATACGCAATAACCCCAACTACCTGTGTTATTCTGTGTGTTTGTTTAAGCCTCAGCGAAGTCATATCAGACTGAAGTAATCGATACCTAAGGGGAGGAATGCAGACCCTAGCGGGCCTACATTCCTCCCCGGCGGGACAGGGAGAGATATATGGAAGAGATGCCCAAGAACTACGATCCGTCGACCAGCGAGCCGGCGATCCTGCAGAAGTGGCTCGACGGCGGCTACTATAAGCGCCGCGAGGGCGTGGGCGACTGCACCGTCACCATTCCGCCTCCCAACGTGACCGGCAAGCTCCACATGGGCCACGCCACCGACGACTCCATCCAGGACGCCATCATCCGCATGGCCCGCATGCGCGGCAAGTCCACGCGCTGGGTGCTGGGCACCGATCACGCCGGTATCGCTACGCAGACCAAGGTCGACAAGAAACTCAAGAGCGAGGGCATTAGCCGCCTGGAGATCGGTCGCGACAAGTTTGTCGACGCTTGCTGGGATTGGACCCACGAGTACGGCGGCATCATCGTCGAGCAGATCAAGCGTATGGGCTGCTCCGTTGACTTCGATAACGAGCGCTTTACCATGGACGAGGACTACGCGCAGGCCGTGCGCAAGGTCTTCTGCGACTGGTACCACGACGGTCTGATCTACCGCGGCAAGCGCATCGTCAACTGGTGCCCCAACTGCACCACCGCCATCTCGGACGACGAGGCCGAGTACAAGGACGAGAAGGGCCATCTGTGGCACCTGCGCTATCCGCTGACCGAGCCGGTCAACGGCCAGGACTACATCGTCGTCGCCACCACGCGCCCCGAGACCATGCTCGGCGACACGGGCGTCGCCGTTTCCCCGAAGGATCCCGAGAAGGCCGCCTTCGTGGGTAAGACCGTCAAGCTCCCCATCGTCGATCGCGAGATTCCCATCTTTGAGGATTGGCATGTCGACGCCAACTTCGGTTCCGGCTTCGTTAAGGTTACTCCGGCCCACGACCCCAACGATTACGCCATGGGTCAGGCCCACGACCTTCCGCAGATCAATATCTTCGACGAGCACGCGGTGGTCGTCGAGGGCTATGGCGAGTTCACCGGCATGACCCGCGAGGAGTGCCGCGAGGCGGTCATCAAGTGGTTCGACGAGCACGGCCTACTCGATCACGTCGAGGAGCACGACCACTCCGTCATGCACTGCTACCGTTGCGACGCCGCGCTTGAGCCGTGGCTGTCCGAGCAGTGGTTCGTGGCCGTCGACAAGCTCAAGGGGCCGGCGCTCGACGCCG
>DAWEIC010000204.1:0-2799 GCA_052364855.1 Collinsella sp. | reverse complement strand
GCAGGCTTGGGCTCAATGACGGTCGCCTGGACCTTCTGAACCTCGGTTGTGGACGCCTGCGGCTCAGGTGCAGGTGCGGGCTTTGCCTCGGCGGCGGGCTCCGGAGTCGCGGTAGCGGGCTCGGGCGCTTTCTCCACGGCGGGCTCTGCGGCAGCCTCGGGCTCATTCACCGGGGGAGCTGCAACCGCTTCCGGTTTGGCAGCTGCCCCGTGTTCAACCTCGGCCTGAATGGCCTCCTCGGCCACACGTTCCTTCTCCTGCGCACGCTGCTGCGCGGCGGCCTCGGCGTTGCGATAGGCACGCTCCAGTAGAGCTTCCTGCGAGTTGAAGGGTTTCTCACCCTCTGCACGCTCCACGGGGACCCAGGTGCCGTCGCTCGTGAGGCTGCGGGCCTTCACGTTGTCGCGCAGCTGCATGCCCATATACTCGTGCACCAGGGCGCGGCAGGTGGGGTCGAGCACGGGGAAGGCGATCTCCACGCGGTGCTCGGTGTTGCGCGTCATCATGTCGGCCGAGCTCAGATAGATCATGTCCGAGTCCACGCCAAAGGCGTAAACGCGCGCATGCTCCAAAAAGCGTCCGACGATAGAACGGACATGCACGTTCTCGGTCTTGCCCGGAACGCCCGGCTTGAGGCACGAGATGCCTCGGATGATCATGTCCACGCGGACTCCAGCGCACGATGCCTCGGCGATCTTGTCGATGACCTCGCGGTCGGTGAGCGAGTTGAGTTTAAAGAACACGCGGGCGGGCTCGCCGGCAAGGGCGCGCTGGATCTCGCGGTCAAGCCCGCGCATGATGAGCGGTTTCAGTCCGACGGGCGCCACACCCAGGAAGCGGTAGTCGCCGCGCAGGTTGCCCAGCGACAGATTGCGGAAGAACAGGTTGGCGTCTTCACCGATGCCGGGATGGGCTGTCATGAGCATAAAGTCGCTGTAGAGTTTGGCCGTCTTCTCGTTAAAGTTGCCGGTGCCCAAAAGCGTGAGGCGGGTGAGCGCCATGCCCTCGCGATAGGTGAGCTGGCAGATCTTTGAGTGGCATTTAAAGCCCTCGGAACCATAGATGACGGTGCAGCCCGCCTCTTCCAGACGCTCGGCCCACTCGATGTTGTTCTGCTCGTCAAAGCGGGCACGAAGTTCCATGAGCACCGTGACCTCTTTGCCGTTCTCGGCGGCATCGATCAGCGACTCGCACAGGCGGCTCTGTTTGGCCACGCGGTAGAGCGTGATGCGCAGCGAGATGCACTCGGGGTCGTAGGCGGCCTCGTGCACCAGATCCAGGAAGGGGTTCATGGCCTCGTAGGGATAAAAGAGCAGCTTGTCGCCCTGCAGCACCTGTTCGCGGATGGAGCGGGTCATATCGATGGTGGGGTTGGGCTGCGGCTTAAACGGCGTAAAGAGCAGCTCGTTGCGCAGGTGCTCGGGAATCTTGCCCTCAATGCCAAAGACGTAGCCCAGGTTGAGCGGGATATCGCAGGTAAAGACCGAGCGACGCGAAAGCTCGAGCGCCTTGCGGATAGTCTTGAGCGTCACCTTCTCGAGCGACCCCGAGACCGCGAGCACTACCGGCTGCAGGCGCAGGCGCTTCTTGAGAATGCGCTTCATGTGCTGGCGGTAGTCCTCTTCCTCTTCGACGCCCTCGCCGTCCGGATCGATGTCGGCGTTGCGGGTGACGCGGATCAGCGCACGATCCAGCGGCTTGTAGGAGCCAAAGCAACTGTCCAGGCAGGCGAGGATGACGTCCTCGAGCAAGATGTAGGAGTAGGTGCCGGTGGGCGAGGGGATCTCGACCACGCGGTTCATCGAGGCGGGAATCTCGATAAGGCCCAGCAAGCTCTCCTCGTCGGTGGCGCCGTCCAGGCCACAAGCCAGATAGAGTGCGCCGTTGCGCAGGTTGGGGAAGGGATGACGCGGGTCAATGACCAACGGCGAGATGACCGGCGACACGTAGGCCTGGAAGTAGCGGGTTACAAAGGTGCGCTCCTCGGGCGTAAGCGAATCGATGCGGGCGCGGTGAACGCCCAAGGTGTCGAGCTTGCCCTCGATGCTCTTGAAGATGGACTCCCATCGGGTAAGGAGCCCGGGCATTTCGGCCATGACAGCATCGACCTGTTCAGAGGCGGTCATATTGCTTTTGTTGTCGACAGGCTGTTTTTTGAGCTCGGCCAGGTCGGACAGACCGCCTACACGGACCATAAGGAACTCGTCGAGGTTGGACTCGAAGATCGAGACGAACTTTAGTCGCTCGAATAACGGAACGGTTTCGTCGAAGGCTTCGTCGAGCACGCGGTTGTCAAAGCGCAGCCAGCTAAGCTCTCGGTTTTGCGTATATGAAAAATCACGCGGCGGCTTGCGCAGCTTGGCGGCCTTTTGCTTCTTTTCGATTTTGCTCGGCATATGCATCTGTCCGTTCAGTCCCCGTAGGGGACGGTAGCCTAACTCTAAATCACTATTGTCTCAATTTAGTCGACCACTGGCACGGACGTATCGCGTGAACGGTATCTTTACCTACTTCTTACGCTGACAAGCCATAGGACTGACGCCCTGATCGTCTGCAAGCGGTCTATATCCTCACTCAACTGGTGCGTAAGTATGAATAAGAATGATAGATAGCTGAATATCATCGAATACAGGAAGAAACGTAAACTAGCGTCATTTATATACATAAAACCGATTTAGCTATGCAATTCTGAATCAAAAGTTTAGAGACGCAATCGCAAATGGTTTTTAAGAAAAAAGAACATTTACCTTTGAAAAGCTACTTTAGAACGCTGAAGTGCATTATGGGGGAATCATATGC
>DAWEIC010000203.1:0-2810 GCA_052364855.1 Collinsella sp. | reverse complement strand
ACCAGCGCGTCTTTGACACCGTCAACCACGGGTCGCACTGGCAGCAGCTGAGCTGTGCCATTCAGGACGGCGTTCGCTGCCGCATCTCGTATCGCTCGATGGACGATGCGCGGCCACGCGAGCGTCTGGTCGACCCCTTGCGCATTACGGTAAACGGCGACCAAACATACCTGATTGCCTGGGACATTGCGGTCGATGAGCAGCGCACCTATCGCATGGATAAAATCGAGGAACTCACCTTGACGGAAGACTCCGTCGTGCCTCACACACCGGGCGTCGCATCCCTCCACGATTCCCTTGCCCGGACGCAGCGTAGCGCAAAGCTCTTGATGCCATTCGATATGGCGGAGCATCTGGACTGGGCCGGCATCACCCTAATCGAGCGCAGCGGGGCAGACATGGCAACGGTAACCGTGCATTACGGCTCCGAGCGTTGGCTACTGAGCCAGATAATCGCAGCGGGCGGAGCCATCCGCATCTTGGATGACCCCGCCCTGTCAAAGCGTCTGTGCGATATGGCAAAAACCCTCGTCTGTCCGCTTTAGCGCCGCCGCTCGTGACGTGCGCGCCACAGTTGCAGATAGTGACCGATCTGCGCCGATTCGATGCGCTGGTAGGAGCTCGTGGGCAGCGACGTTAAGAACTTCTTCCCGTAGCCCTTCGTCACTAGGCGCGGGTCGGCCAGAATCAGCACGCCGCAATCGGTCGACGAGCGGATAAGGCGCCCGGCCGCCTGCTTGACCTCGAGCACCGCCTCGGGCAGCGAATAGCGCGCCCAAGCGCGGTCTTCGCGTAGGTTACGCTCGCACGAGAGCGGGTCCGTGGGGCTCGAGAACGGCAGCTTGGGAATGATGACGCAACGCAGCGTCTCGCCGCTGGCGTCAAACCCCTCCCAGAAGGCCTTAAGCGCAAAAAGCGACGAGGTCGGCTCGTTGATAAACCGATCGCGCAGGCGACGAGGAGATGAGTTGCGCTGCTGGCAGTTGAGCTCCAGACCCGCACGGGCCATCTTGGGCTCAACGCGGGCGTACAGGTCTTCCATGTCGCGCCGATTGGTGAACAACGTGAGCACCGATCCGCCCATGGCAAGATGGGCGTCGACCAGCACGCGCTCGAGCGCCGTAAGATAGCTCTCGCGATCGCGCGGATCGGGGATATCGCCCGCAACGACTACAGCCATGTTCGAATCGAAGTCGTAGCTCGAATCCAAGTGCAACGATGAGGATGTTGAAGCACCGATGCGATCGAGGCCGACCGCGTGGTTAAAGTGTTCAAAGCTTTTGGACACCGTCATGGTCGCCGAGGCAAAGATAGCCGTGTGAACCTCGGGCAGCCACTCGGTTGCCAAGGCCTCGCCAATGTCGATGCGCTCTGCGGTCATTGACTCTCCGCCGGCACGCAGCCTGCGATTGACCTGCAGCGAATACACGTAGTGTTCATCGGTGCCATCAATGATGAGTTTGAGGTTCTCGGCCAGCTCGTGCAGGCGGCGCGAGATATCACCCAGGTCGACAACAACCTCGGGCTTGTCGGCGGCGACGGCTTGCACCAGCGCGTCGACGCTCTTGTCAGCCTGTTCCAATACGTCGATGGCAGCGTAGGCCGACTGTAAGAAATCATGCCAGTCGTCAGATTCGCGCAGCTCGGGGCCAATCCATAGATTGGCATTGTCATAACCCCCACGGGCACGGCGGCCGAGCTCGCGAACGCCATCGAACACGTCGGCGATTGCCATGCTCGCGCGCGCAACCGTCGACGTCGCCTTGGCAGTAAGGCCCAGATAGAGCGTAGAGCCCTCGGAGGTTGCCAAATCACGGGAGACCTGGCTTAGCGCACCGGTGCTCGAGCCACCCAGGCGCTCAAACAGAACGCGTGATTCGTCCGCCGACACCACGCGCGCCCACTGACGGCGCGCCTCGCGCTCGATGGAATGGGCCTCGTCGATTACCCAAT
This sequence comes from Collinsella sp., assembly GCA_052364855.1. Taxonomy (GTDB): domain Bacteria; phylum Actinomycetota; class Coriobacteriia; order Coriobacteriales; family Coriobacteriaceae; genus Collinsella. The sequence goes on along the minus strand of DAWEIC010000203.1, from coordinate 857 downwards.
GACGAATCGGAGGCAAAATCCTGCCCTCGGCCGCGACATTGCGGAACAGCAGGGAATGGTTGGTGACCACCACGTCGGCATGCGCTGCACGACGGCGAGCGCCGTGGACCAAACATTTGTCAGGGAAAAACGGGCAGAGGCGACGAGCACACTCGCGCGAGGCCGTCGTAAAGTCGGGACGGTTGACGCTGCGCCACCGAATGCCGAGCGAGTCGAGGTCGCCATCGGCTGATTGGCAGACGTACGCCATAATGACCGCGACCGCCGTGAGCGTGTCCGCCGGATCGCGCTTGGTGGTAATCTCGACCTGGCCTCGGCTCATGCGCTCAAGCTTGCGCAGGCACGGATAGTGGTCATAACCCTTGAGAGCGCAAAATGACAGGCCACCGTCCAGTTGCTCGGCAAGTTTTGGCAGCTCATGGTACATGAGCTGGTCGGCAAGATTGTTCGATTTGGTCGCAATACCAACCGTGATGTTGTTACGGCGCGCTGCCTCGGCAAAAGGCACCAGATAGGCCATCGATTTGCCGACGCCCGTGCCCGCCTCAATTACACGATGAGTGCCCGTGACCAGCGCATCGCGGACCTCGAGCGCCATCGCGATCTGCTCATCACGCGGCTCGTAGGTGGGATACATGCGATTGACCAGGCCACCTGGCGCATAGTCTGCCTCAATCTCCTCACGACTCGGCATCTTGAGTACCGGCAGTTCGTCGGCGTCTACCCGATCGTCGGCGCGATCGGCCTTGAGAACGTCAGCACGAGCGGCGCTGAGAGAGAAGATAGAACCAGGGTTCTGCCCCGCCAAGAATGAGAAGATAGGACGATAGGACCAAGGCACATCCGGATGCATGTCG
>DAWEIC010000202.1:0-2819 GCA_052364855.1 Collinsella sp. | reverse complement strand
GAGCGCACGACCTCCGACATCGCCAACCAGCTCGACGCCATGAATATCCCCTACGAGCGTCCCCTCAAGACGGGCCTGGTGGCGACCCTTCGCGGCACCGCGCCCGACGCCTATCGCGAGGACGGCACGCCGCGCCGCCGTATCCTACTGCGCGCCGACATCGACGCCCTGCCCGTTACCGAGCAGACCGGCGAGGAGTTTGCCAGCGTCAACGAGGGCTGCATGCACGCCTGCGGCCACGACTGCCACATCGCCATGATGCTCGGCACGCTGCAGATCCTGCGCCATATGACCGACGACATCCACGGCGAGGTCCGCATCGTCTTCCAGCCCAGCGAGGAAAACGGCCAGGGCGCCAAGCTCATGATCGGCACGGGCGTGCTCGACGGCGTCGATGGTGCCTACGCCGCGCATATCTGGAGCGAAGTCGACGCCGGCACCGTGAGCTGTGAGCCCGGCCCGCGCATGGCAAACACCGACTGGTTCCGCATCGATGTCCGCGGCACCTCGTGCCATGGCGCCATGCCCCAGCGCGGCCACGACGCCGTTATGGTGGCTGCCGAGATCGTCAACGCCCTGCAGACCATCGTCTCGCGCGAGATCAGCCCCTACGAGCCGGCTGTCATCACCGTCGGCGAGCTGCACGGCGGCACCGCGCGCAACGTTATCGCCGGCACGGCCTACCTCGCCGGCACGGTGCGCACCTATGGCGACAAGACGCACGAGGAAATGCCCGAGCTTATGCGCCGCATCGTGGAGCACACCGCGGCAGCCCTGGGCGCAGAGGCCGAACTTACCGACTACACCATCGCCAACTACAAGGTCGAAAACGACGTCGCCTCGAGCGAGCGTTGTCGTCAGGCCGTGGTCAAGTGCTTGGGCCCCGCGGGCGAAGGCCATTATCGCGGCACGCTTTCGGGCGAGGACTTCTCGGAGTACCTGCGCCGCGTGCCGGGCGTGCTCGCCTTTGTTGGCACGCGCAACCCCCAGATTGGCGCCACGTACGCCCAACATTCTTGCTTCTACAAGATTGACGAGACCGTGCTGGCAAAGGGCTCCATGGTGGCCGCCCAGTATGCTATCGACTTTTTGGCCGAGCCCACGCAAGAGGAGCTCGACGGCCCCACGATCGCCGCGGTTGCCGAGACCAACCCCGACTTGGCCGCCAAGCTGCGCTCTGCCAAGGCCACGGCCGCTGAGGCGCGCGACGCCATGCACGATGCTCGCACCGCCCGCCATGCTGCAATCAAGGGCATCCACGATGCGCGGGCTGCCGCTCGCCACGAGGAAAAGCGCGACGAGTAGCCGTCACGCCCATCCATAACAGCCTGGCTAAAGCAAAGCGGGGGCGGACGTTATCTCAACGTTCGCCCCCGCTTATGTGTCGACCGTTTTTCTAGCGCGTCCTCCGTCACGCCAGGTAAGAGCGAAGGATGGTGAGCCAGCGTGGGGGTTCGAGGTGGATGATATCGTCGGGAACTCCGGCGGGCGCATAGCCGCCAAAGAGCAGACCGGCATCTGCCGGATTGATGAGGCGCACGATCCATACGACGACGACCAGCACGCACAACACGGTGACCGCAATGTCGATACCACGCTTTAGCTTGCTCGATGCCACCTCCTCGCGCACGAACGCGAGCACAAACGCAATCGGCACCACCCAAAACAGCGGATGGTAGGCAAAGGCAGCCGCATAATCGAGGCGCAGCGCCGCCAGCCACGCCCTCGTCATGCCGCATCCCGGACAAGGAATGCCCGTCATCAATCGAAAAATGCAGCCAATGTCGAGCAGGTAGAGCGCGAGCCAGGCGACAAAGAGCGCGCCGGTGCAAAAAAGGGCGCGGCGAAGGAGCTCTGCCGTGCCCCTATGTCCCTGGAAGCTGTTCACGCCGCCCTTATTGTTAGGCACGAGCGCCAAGGCGAGTGTTGTAAGCCGTTGCCATGGCATTGGTATTATTGATGACGATGTTCATAGCGAAGATGGGACCAAGGCCGCACAGGAGCGCGCCGAAGATCTGCCACAGAAGAACGGTGGTGCCGTTTTCCTGGAACACCAGGCCGTAGCGAGGAGCGTTGGCCTGCAGGCGGTTGCCAATCTTGTAATACCAGTAGTACGCGTAGAAGCCGCAGGTCACAAACGATAGAAGGATGAATTCCGCCAGACCCGGCGTGTAATCGCCGTCATCCTGACACAACGTGTTGACGTCGCGTGCCAAGCAATACAGGAAGTAGAACGAATAGATACCGCAGGTCACAAGAGAGAGCAGCAGCCAGCCGATCAGGCTGCGGTCAGCCTTAATGGGGTCATAGCCCATCGGAGCGGATGCGGACTGTTGGGCGTATTGACCGGTGTACTGCTGCTGAGGCTGGGGCGCGGGCTGAATAGCCTGGGCCGGAGCGGGCTGGGGCTGCGGGGCCGCAGCGGCAGAAGCGGCACCAACGGCGGATCCGCAAACAGGGCAGAATTTGGCATCATCCGAAATGGGAGAACCACAAGTGGGACAGAACATGAGCCTCTCCTTTTCCTAAGGCGTCGCACGCCTTCAAACCTTACACGTCTACGTTCTCAACAATAGCCGCGACGTTGTTGCGCAACATTGACCAATTTCCGAGAAATTTTGCTGCAACCGTTTTCCCAGGCATTTTCTTGCTTTCGCAGTAGAAAAAGGCACCCCGGGCTCAGTTGCCCAGGGCGCCTCGACCGGCTATTCGGTTTGATTGTTTTCGGCAGCAGGATTATCGCCCGACTCATCCGCCGGCGTGTCAACGGCATTCCAATCGGGTTCTGCAGGCGTCGCCTCGGGCGCCGGTGCGGGTGT
>DAWEIC010000201.1:0-2829 GCA_052364855.1 Collinsella sp. | reverse complement strand
ATCGTGTAGCGGAGCTTTCCGGTCGTCACGAGCACCCAACCAAAGATGAGGCCGGCGGCACCCGCGTAGCAACCCTGCACCCAATTCATGTGCATAAAACCGAAGATTGCCGCCTGCAGCACAATCGCCGCAGCGATACCCCACGTGCTTGGGGCCGCCCAGGGCACCATGGCGCCGTCCTGCGCGCTCGCACGACGCCGGCGCTTCCAAAGTGGGCGGCACTGCGGATTAAACGCTCGGAGCGAAAACTCAAAAATAATGCCGCGCACCAGCAGCTCCTCACAAAATGGGGCGCCGAGCACCGTAGTCAGGACGGCGAGATAGCTGGTGTCGCCCATACCTGTTTCCTCGACAAGCTCGCTGTAGTCGGCCGCGGCATCGGGCAACAGCGACAGCACGGCGTCGGTCACGTAACCAACGACCACCTGCAGGGCCAGGCCAATCACGATAACGCAGGCGATGCGTTTCCATGCCCCACGCGCTCCCCCGCCGAGCGGATGCGCGCTTTGCCGGCGTGCCATAAACGAACGCGGCCACAGATAACGCCACCACAGCAGCGCCATCAAAAACGACGCCGTCTGCGCGACGGCCTGAAGCAATTGGATGTCGAGATCATCGATCGAAAAACCCATGAACACCGATGCGACGCCAAGGGCGGAGAACAAAACGACGCTCAGGGCAATATCGGCAGCGACGACGCCAAAACAGGCAAGCGCCCAAATCATCGCATTGAGCATGCCAACCTCCTCAAAACCGTTCCCTAGTTCTACCACAACTCGGCAGAGAGCTGATCCCATGGGGACGGAGGAAAACGGATCACTTATTGATGAGAATCAGGCGCAGCGCCAAAGGCCCCGTTGGGCGAAATGTCGAACGGAAAGGTGCCGCAGCGATTGAAGGCGGCGATGAACATGCGGATGGCGTTGGACGGCGTGGTACCTACGAGTTGGGTTGCCGCCGCGAAGGCCGCCTTTTCCTCGGGCAAGACCTTCGCGACAACCGGGGTCATGTGTTCTGCCATGGCGCTTCCTTTTTGAAACGACGGTGGTGCGGATGGATGCGGGCCACGCGGCTGGGCGACAGGCTGTGAAGGCAACCCGATTGGCCCGCATCTGGAATTTGTTTCTACGGCGTTGGTATTACTTGGTATTCTTAAGTATTACCCCGCAGATAGAATACCATACCCGACCCCATGGGGACGGAGAAAAACGGATCATTTTGTTGCTGGGTAAGTATTTAGAGCGTGATGATGTCCGAGATATTGAGGGCCTGAGCGTCGACGGCATCGTGCGTGGCAAGCAGCAGCATGCGGCCGTCGAGAAAGTCGAGCACGACCTCGGCGCATGCGTCGCGCGCGGCGGTATCTAGACCGGTAAAGGGCTCGTCCAGAATCACCGCGTCGCCTGGGCACAGCAGGGCTCGGGCAATCTCGACACGACGGCGCTGTCCACCCGAAAGCTCGGCCACGCGGGCATGCACATCGATCCCCGGTATCAGCAGACGCAACAGGGCTGCGGTACTCGAGGCGTCCACGCGCGCGTCGGCGCACACCAGCACGTTATCCAAAGCCGAGGTGCCCTCTACCAGGCGCACATCCTGAAACACCATGGAGCACGGCGCGCACTCCCCCGCCGCCAGCGCGAGCAACGTCGACTTGCCCACGCCCGAGGCGCCCATCACGCAGGCGCGCCCACCGGCGGGCACACGAAGCACCAGCCCGTCGAGCGCCGGCGCCCAGGGCGCACGATCGCCCACGGCAAGCGCAAGCTCCGCCGCAGCGCCGGCGCCAGCAGGGTCGCCCGAACGCCCGCGAGTACCACGCCCATGTGCCCACACGGCAGCACGCCACGCCGCGGGCCCCGAAGCCCGCAGCAACCACACCAGCACACGCTCGCATGCCCGCGATGCCGCCACGACCAACACGGTCCAAGCCAGCAGGTCAGCCGTCTCGATGAGCAGCTTCGCCTGATAGATGCGCTCGCCCACGGTGCCCGTCGCCATGCCGATCAGCTCCGCCGCCACGCCGGCCTTCCAGCTCATGCCAATCACGGCGCGGGCGCACGAAAGCACAAACGGCAGGACTTCGCGCCAGGTGTGGGCACAAAACAGTCGCCAACCCCGCACGCCATGCAGACGAAACATCTGCTCCAGCGGCTTATCCGCTTGCGTCAAACCCTCGACCAGCGAAAAATACACGCCCGGCAGCGCCATCAAAAAGACCGCCGCAATGCTCACGCGCGCCGACCCCAGCCAAATGAGCAGCAGGACCACCACGCAGGCAACCGGCGTCGCCTTAACAAACGAAAGCGCCGGAGCCACCAAGCGGACAAACGCCTGCGAGCGCGACGAAATTCCGGCCAGCAAACCACCGCACACCGCGGCAAGCGCCAAACCGCCTAGAATCCGCGCACCCGAGCCCGCCAGAATCGCCCACGTGCCGGCATCGCATACCAGCCGCAGCAACGCCACCACAACAGCACCCGGACCCGGCAAAATCAGCGGCTGTGCCACCAGCGCCGCCGCGAAGACCCACACGGCAAGCCAAAAGGCGGCGACGGCACCTGCTGCCGCCACCGCCTTCATACGCTCTGTCATTTGTCGAGCAAACACACGCACGGGCTACTCCATGTAGTAGAAATCATCGGCCGGGAGCTTGCCGCCCACGGCGCTCGCGTCCGCATCAGCCAGCACCTGCAGATACCCGTCGAGCGCCGCCTTCATATCCTTCCCCGTCTGGCACACGAGCATGCACCCGGGAATCGCCTTTTCGGCAATCGCGGCGTTATCGACGATGCCCGCATCGACCACGGCCTGAGCCCAGTCTGCCGG
>DAWEIC010000200.1:0-2843 GCA_052364855.1 Collinsella sp. | reverse complement strand
GTGAAGCAGAACTATACGCTTGGTATCAAGACGCCCTGGGCGCTTGCCGATCCCGAAAACTGGCGCCGTACGCAGCGCTTTGGCGGTGCCTGCTTTATGGTGTTGGGTATTGGCCTGATTGTGATGGGCGTGGCAGGCAGCGTGCTTTCGAGTGAAGTCGTCGCCGCGGTGATTGCGGCTCTGGCGTTTGGTTCGGTTGGAGCCGTCTACGTCTACTCGTATCTGCTGTGGCGCAAATCGCAGCGAGCCGCTCGTTAAGGTTGCGGAAAACTAGCGTACGCAGTTCATAGTATGTTCCGGGGGACTTTTCCCAGGTAGTATTAGGGGGTGTGGGCAACCATGCCCCTTTTTCGTTACGTTTCAGAGCTGGTTTTCTCATTTCGTTTCCACTAAAGCGAATCAAGAATAGGGAAACAGCAGGTAGAAAGGATAAAACAGGCAAATGGCAGAGTTTATCTACCAGATGTATCAGGCTCGTAAGGCCCATGGCGACAAGGTAATCCTTGACGACGTGACCCTGAGCTTCTACCCCGGTGCCAAGATCGGCGTCGTGGGCCCCAACGGTATGGGCAAGTCGACCCTGCTCAAGATCATGGCCGGCATCGAGGAGGTCTCCAACGGCGATGCCAGGCTTACCCCCGGCTACACCGTGGGCATCCTGCAGCAGGAGCCGCCGCTCGACGACGACAAGACCGTCATCGAGAACGTGCGCATGGCGTTTGGCGACATGATCGCCAAGGTCGATCGCTTCAACAAGATCGGCGAGGAGATGTGCGACCCGGACTGCGACATGGATGCCCTCATGGCCGAGATGGGCAAGCTCCAGGACGAGATCGACGCCGCCGACGGCTGGGATATCGATTCCAAGCTCGGCCAGGCCATGGACGCCCTGCAGCTGCCCGATTCCGACATGCCGGTCAACGTACTTTCCGGCGGCGAGCGCCGTCGCGTGGCCCTGTGCAAGCTGCTGCTCGAGGCTCCCGACCTGCTGTTGCTCGACGAGCCCACGAACCACCTGGACGCCGAGTCGATCCTGTGGCTCGAGCATTTCCTGCACAACTACCAGGGTGCAGTGCTGGCCGTCACGCACGACCGCTACTTCTTGGATAACGTTGCCGAGTGGATCTGCGAGGTCGACCGCGGCCACCTCTATCCCTACAAGGGCAACTACTCCACGTATCTGGAGACCAAGGCCGCCCGTATTGAGGCTCAGGGTAACCGCGACGCCAAGCTCGCCAAGCGCATGGAGGCCGAGCTCGAGTGGGTGCGCAGCTCGCCCAAGGCCCGTCAGGCCAAGAACAAGGCCCGTCTGGCTCGCTACGAGGAGATGGAGGCCGAGGCCCGCGCAAGCCAGAAGCTCGACTGGACCGACATCCGCATTCCCGTTGGACCGCGTCTGGGCAACAAGGTGCTTGAGGCTCATCATCTGCACAAGGAATTCGATGGCCGTGTGCTCATCGACGACCTTTCGTTCACCCTGCCGCGCAACGGCATCGTGGGCGTCATCGGCCCCAACGGTGTCGGTAAGACCACGCTGTTCAAGACGATTGTGGGTCTGGAGCCGCTGACTTCGGGCGAGCTCGAGGTGGGCGAGACCGTCAAGATTTCTTACGTCGACCAGAACCGTTCCGGCATCGATCCCGATAAGAACCTGTGGGAGGTCGTCTCGGACGGCCTGGACCACATGATGGTCGGCGAGACCGAGGTTCCGAGCCGCGCTTATGTGGCGAGCTTTGGCTTTAAGGGCCAGGACCAGCAGAAGCGCGCTGGCGTACTCTCCGGTGGCGAGCGCAACCGTCTGAACTTGGCGCTCACGCTCAAGCAGGGCGGCAACCTGCTGCTCCTCGACGAGCCCACGAACGACCTCGACGTCGAGACGCTGTCCTCGCTCGAAGCGGCGCTGCTCGAGTTCCCGGGCTGCTCGGTGGTCATTAGCCACGATCGTATGTTCCTGGACCGCGTCGCCACGCACATTCTGGCGTGGGAGGGCACCGACGAGAATCCGGGCAACTGGTATTGGTTCGAGGGCAACTTCGAGGCCTATCAGGCCAACCGTATCGAGCGCCTGGGCGAGGACGCAGCCCAACCGCATCGTATCCACCGCAAGCTGACGCGCGACTAGATCGTTACGCGGTTTTCCAAACCGCGTAACTGCTCGACGCTGCGCGGGTCGCAAGCACCCCATCTTGCCGTTCAGGCCGTCGCTCGCGTACCGAAGTACGCGTCGCTCCTCTTTCACGGCAACCTGGGGCACTTGCGGCCCGCTCGCTGTTGGTTACGCAACATCAACAAATAAAAACGGCTCAAATCCTGATTTGGATTTGAGCCGTTTGTCGTTACTGCTCGGGTTCTTCGACTTTATCGATGGCCCAGGTGGATCCGAGGCCACCGGTGGTGTTGCGGCGGATGCGCACGGTAACCTCGCGGCGCTCGCCGGCCTGCGTGTAGCGCAGGGGGAAGTCTGCGCGGTTTCGCGCGGCCTCGATGGTACCGCGCTCGCGGGCGATCCAGTAGTACTCGCCGACGATGCCGAGCGTGTCGGCGCCGTAGGGGAGATAGGTCGACAACTGGTGCAGAAGCGGGCCGGGGCAGAAGACTTCGGTTGCGAAATCGATGGGGAAGTCCTCGGGGATGGCGGGCGCTGCAGGTGCGGGGGCCGGTACTGCAGCGGGGACCGGAGCCGGTGCCAGTGCGGGAATTTGGTCGCAAGCAGCGGTGGGCACGGACTCGATGACGGGTGCAGACTCAGGCACCGATTCCGGCTTAGCTGTGGAATCTGTCGGTTCCACGGAGACGGATGTGCCTTCAGCCTCGGTTGTGGCATCGGTTTGCGGGGCGTCCTC
>DAWEIC010000199.1:0-2860 GCA_052364855.1 Collinsella sp. | reverse complement strand
ACTCGCCGGAGTGGATGTAGCAGCAGTGCTGCCACTGCATCTCCATGAGCGAGCAAATTGCCATGGCGTAGGTCTGGCTAAAGTTGGGTCCGGAGCCCAGGATATAGAAGAACTTGTGCTGCCGGCAGAGCTCGGCAAAGCGATCGCCCAGCTCGGCGTTGACCTTCTCGCGGGCAGCGGGCAGCAGGGCATCCATCTGCTTAAGGCCGGCGTACATGTCGGCAAGCGCCTCGTAACCCTCCTGCTGGTCGAGCAGCTCGGCAGCCATCAGGGCGCCGATGCCCTGCGGGACCTCGGCCTGCGGCACGCCTTCGCCCCACGGATAGACCCAGGTAGTCCACTTGCCGTTGTCGATCTTGGAGCCCTCGCAGTCGGTCATGGCGACGACCTCGGCGCCGGAAGCCAACGCCATCTCGCAGCCGTCGACAACCTCTTGCGTGTTGCCGCTGTGGCTGCAGGCGATGACGAGCGACTTCTCGCCAAGACTCTTGGGAGCCATCAGGCAAAACTCGCGTGCCGTGTAGACCGTCGAGGTAAACGTGGTGGCCTCGCGCTTGAGCAGCTCGTTGGCCGGCATCAGGTCAATCATCGAACCGCCGCAGGCGATCCAAAAGACATTCTCAATCTTGCCCTTGCGCTCGATGATTTCCTGAATCAGATCGTGTGCGTTCATCCTGATGTTCCTCCTTGTGCGGCGGTTTTGAGCGACGACAGCTCGTACCTGCTGTCGTTCTATGTTGTCCTATTTATAACACGCACGGCAACGCCCGTGAAGTCATCTTAGCAAATTTGTTCTATGTTGTTCTATCTGTGGACGTTAGATGTCGAACACGTAGCGCGAGCCCACGATCTTTTGGCGTCCGAGCAGCAGGGGCCGCTCGTCCTCGTCGGTAAAGTACGCCTCCATATAGAAGAGCGGCTCGCCGACCGGCACCTCCAGCAGCGAGGACGCCTGAGTATCGGCGAGCGCAATCTCCACGGTACAAGGGTCGGACTTGAGCGGCGCGCGGCCCGAATGCTCGGCAACGAGTGCAAAGATCGAGTTATCGGCGAGGTCCTCGTCGGCAAGTGTCTGCAGGTAGGGATGGTCGGCCAGCACAAAGGCGTTGTTCTCGAGCATGACGGGGATGCCGTCGGCCGTGCGCACGCGCTCGACCACGATAAGCTCGCAGCCGGGCTCCACGCCAAAGAACGCCGCATCCTCGTGCGTCGCTGCGACCACCGTGCGCGACACCAGACGCGCACCCGGCACCATGTCGTTGGCAGCACAACCCTCAGTAAAGCTCTGGACGTCACCCTTCTGGCGAATCTTGCGCTTGAGCTTGGGAGCGCACACAAAGGTACCCCTCCCCTGCTGGCGGCTAAGATACCCCGCGCGCGACAGCTCCTCGATGGCGCGGCGCACGGTGATGCGCCCCACGCCGTAGGACTTCGCGAGCTCCATCTCGGAAGGAATGCGCGAGCCGGCAGCGTACACGCCGCGCGCGATCTCGCCCTTTAAGTCGTCCATGACCTGCTGGTATAGCGGCACGGCGGACACGTCAGTACGGTCGGTCTTGCCATCGAAAGCCATCGTTACGCTCCATCCCGCGCATGCTCGGACTCAAACTCTTCAATCGCCGCCATAAACTGCTCGCCAAAGGCGTCGGCCTTTTTCTCGCCAATGCCGTTGACCCGGATCAGCTCGTCGCGCGTCTGCGGGCGCAGGCGGCACAGGCCGCGCAGGGCCTTGTCGGAAAAGACCATATACGGCGCCATCTCCAGCTCCGTCGAGATCTCCTTGCGCAGGGCACGCAGGCGCTCGAACAGCTCGGCGTCGTCGCCCACGCGCGGGCGCTGATCCAGCTCGGCCTCCTCGCGCAGCAGATCCACCGCACGGCGGGCGCGGGCCGAGGCCTTGCGCTTGGACGCGCGACGCTTAACGGTAAAGGCGAACGCCTCGTCCTCGACCTCGCCGGCACGCGGGCCCAGCCCCACGACCGGGTACTGCCCCTGCGAGGTGGCCAGATAACCGCGGCCGCACAGCTGGCCGATGATGTCCTTGATGCGCCCGACCGATTCGCTCGACAGCTCACCGTAGCCGCAGTCCTCGTCCAGATGCATCTGGCGAATGCGCTCGGTGTTGCCGCCGTGAAGCACATCGGCGATCAGCGACTTGCCAAAGCGCATGGGACGCGTGGCCACATAGCGCACGGCAGCGCGGGCCATATCGGTGACGTCCTCGACCTCGAACTGCGTGAGGCAATTGCTGCAGTTGCCGCAGCCCTCGACGTCGTCCATGGCGGTGGCGCCCGCACCGGCCGCCGCGGCATGCTCGGCCGCGGCCTCGTCGCCAAAGTAGCGCAGCATGTATTCGCGCAGGCAGCCGGTGGTATTGCAGTAGCCCTCCATCTGGCTGAGCAGACGATATCGATTCTGAAGCGCCCACGCGCGCTGCTCGTCGTCGAGCGCCTCGTCGCCCGAATCGCCGCGATCGATCAGAAAACGGCGCATGCGAAAATCGTTGCCGTTCCACAGCAGGTGGCAGCTGGCCGGGTCGCCGTCGCGGCCGGCGCGGCCCGCCTCCTGGTAGTAGGCCTCGATGCTCTCGGGCACGTTGTTGTGGATCACGTAGCGCACGTTGGGCTTGTCGATGCCCATGCCAAAGGCGTTGGTGGCAACCATCACCTGGATATCGTCGTCGATAAAGGCGCGCTGGCTTTGGCGGCGGGCGTCGTTGCCCATGCCGGCATGGTAGCGGCCCACGCGAATGCCGCTGGGACCCAGTGCCTCGGCAAGCTCACCTGCCAGCGCATCGACCGTCTTACGGGTCGAGCAATACACGATGCCGCTCTCGCTCGAATGCGCGATCACATAGTCG
>DAWEIC010000198.1:0-2881 GCA_052364855.1 Collinsella sp. | reverse complement strand
TAGCGGGTGGGTTGAAGCTGGCCGCTGCGCGCCCAGCAGACTAAAGTCTTGAACACAAAAACGTGCCGCCCCGATAGGGGCGGCACACAAACTTAGTTATCAGCTTTTCTGTAGCGAGCACGCAACGAACCAAAGCGGGCCGGGAGGGCCGGACTACCTTCCCTCAACGCGACCCTGCGAAGCCGTGAGCGAGGAGGGAAGGTAGTCCGGCCCTCCCGGCCCAGCTCACGCCAGCGCCAAGCGCTAGTAGTTCACCACCTGCTCCTCAAAGTACGCCTTCGGGTGGTTACACACCGGGCACACCTCAGGCGCCTCGGCACCAACGTGCAGGTGCCCGCAGTTCAGGCACTTCCACACCTTCACGCCCTCACGCTCAAACACCTCGCCCGACTCGATGCGCTCGACGAGTTTGTTGTAGCGCTCCTCGTGGGCCTTCTCGACGGCGGCGACGCCACGGAACTTCTCGGCGATCTCGACAAAGCCCTCCTCCTCGGCGGTCTTGGCGAACTCGTCGTACATCGTGGTCCACTCGTAGTTCTCGCCCGCAGCGGCGTCGCGCAGGTTGTCCAGAGTGCCCGGAACGGCGCCGTCGTGCAGATACTTAAACCACAGCTTGGCGTGCTCGGACTCGTTGCCCGCCGTCTCGGCAAAAATATTCGAGATCTGAACGTAGCCGTCCTTTTTGGCCTTGGATGCATAGTAGCGATACTTGGTGTGTGCCTGGGACTCACCGGCAAAAGCGGTCTCGAGGTTCTTCTTGGTTTGGGAATTCTCAAAATCCATAGGTGTACTTCCCTTCAACGCATGCCGCCCACAGACTTTGAGCGGCCTTGCTTTAAGGATGCCCTCATGCCGAGAATTTAAACCTTACAATCCCGTTCTTCAGATTCGAGTGAGCTACACACTCAGCCAACGATCGCCCTCGGAGCCGCAAAAGCCCTCGCGCTCCAGATCGGCAAGAATGCTTGCGACCAGCTCGCGCTCGACCGGCTCTCGGCCGGCTGCCGTCTCCGTCTCGTTAACGCCTGCAACAGCTTCATCAACCGTAATCCCCGCCGGCTGGCCATCGCGCGCTGCCAGCAACATACGCACGATATGCGCGCGCTTTTGGCGACGCGAGCCCTCAAACTTGGACTGACGACTATAGCCCGCCGAGCGCCTGGACGGATTGGGCAACGTCTTTTTTAGATATGCACCGTAATCTAGCAACGCGTAATACCACGCGCGTGGCGTGTCGGCATCGTCTTGAGGCGCGGCAAAGGGCGCAATCTCATCCGCCGCCGCACCAGGGGCCGCCGGACAGGCGGCTTGAATCAGCGGCACCAGCTCGCGATCGGGAACGGCCGGCACATCGGGAAAGAAATGATGCAAAAAGACCGTGCGCACATTGGTCTCTAGATACACGCCTGGAAGATCAAACGCAAACGAACGGATGCCCTGCGCCGTTGCCGGGCCAATGCCGGGCAGAGCGACCAAGTCACGCGTCTCACGCGGAAACTCCCCGTCCCAGTCCTCTACAACGCGCTGAGCGGCCCCATGAAGCGCCAGAGCGCGTCGGTTGTAGCCCATGCCCTGCCAAGCGTCCAAAACATCGGAAGGCGCGGCCTGGGCAAGCGCCTGCACAGTCGGAAAACGATCGAGCCACACCGGCATGCGCGCCTCCACACGCGGCACCTGCGTTTGCTGCAGCATGACCTCAGAAAGCCAAATGATGTACGGATCGCGTGTGCGGCGCCACGGAAGGTCGCGATAACGCAGGACCCCTTCCGAACGAATCATCGAACGAAAGGGGTCCTGAATCATGGCTATGCTCCTTATGCGGCGCTATTCCTCCCGGTAAGCGCACGCGCAGGTGGCGTACTCGGGAAACGCTTCGCGGTCGGCGAACTTGGGATCGACGGCCGGGAACTGGCGGTGAGCGACGATGTCGCCGAGCGAAACGGAATCGAGGTAGTCGCGCATCAACGCCTGGGCTCCGGCCCACAGGGGATGATAGCAGCACGCGCCCATGCGCGCACAGTCACCATCGGGCGCGGTGCAATCGTTCATAACCATAGGACCCTGAACGGCCTCGACGACCTGGCGGATAGTGACGTCATCCGGACTGACCTTGAGACGCATGCCACCGTGGACGCCACGCAGGCTCTCCACAATACCGGCCTGGACCAAACCGTGCTGAATCGAGCGGGCAAACGAATACGGGACATTGACCTCTTCGGCAGCGGTGCGAACAGAAAGCAAACGCTCCGGATCCTCGGCAAGCATCGCCAGCATGCGAAGGGCGTAATCAGTCTTCCTCGATATGTCCATTTTTCCCCTTTCAAGGAATACGAACAGCTCGAACGAGCTCCGGGGCCGAGCTTGTGTCGAGACGCTAAATGACCGCCAGGACATCCAAATGGTAAATCGGATATCCACTGAGTGCCGCGCTTGGAGCGAAATGCATCAGATGCGGCGCACAGTGCAATTTAGTATAACCTAACCCCCTGTCTCGTAGAACAGGTGTTGCGCAACAAAGCTGTTGTTCAGACAGATATACTTATTAGATTTTACTTGCGTTCCCGAAGGCGCGGGGATTCTGGGCGAAGATGCACCAGGGCGATCGTTCTATCGAAACAAAGTGCATCAAACGCAAAAAGCCACGTCCGAAGACGTGGCTTTAATTGCGTTGGCGGGAAGTACGGGGCTCGAACCCGCGACCTCCGACGTGACAGGCCGGCGCTCTAACCAAACTGAGCTAACTCCCCAGGCAGTCGTTCGCGTTTGTTTCCACTCGCGTGCGCTGCGGGGATTAGTATACACAGAAGTCTGTCCGGCGCGCAACAACTTTTTTGAAAAAATTTTTCAGGGCCATCCGGGAGGGTCTCCGGGGCTGAGGGCG
>DAWEIC010000197.1:0-2884 GCA_052364855.1 Collinsella sp. | reverse complement strand
GGCGACGCTTCCGGTTCTGAGTCCGGTTCGACGCTGAACTTCTACATCAACAACCCGGTCTGCATCGACCCCTATAACGTCCAGGAGGACCAGGGCACTCAGGTCGAGTACCAGCTCTTTGATGCTCTGACCTCTTATGACGCCGAGAAGGGCGAGATTGTTCCGCTGGCTTGCGAGTCCTTTGAGGCCAACGACGACGCCACCGAGTTCACCTTCAAGATCAAGAAGGCCAAGTTCCACAACGGTGACGACGTTACCTCCAAGTCCTTCAAGCTCGGTTGGGAGCGTCTGGTCAACACCAAGTCGGCCATCGCTACCGAGTACGGCCCTTCCGAGGTCTCCTATCACCTTTCTATGGTCGAGGGCTATGACGACCTGCTTGCCGGTAACGCTACCGAGCTCAGCGGTGTTACTTGCCCCGACGATGAGACCCTCGTCGTCAAGCTGTCTTCCGCTTACGCCGACTTCCCCTTCGTCGCCTCTCACCCGGCTCTGGCCCCGGTTCCCGAGTGCGCCGAGTCCGATGTCAAGAGCTTCTATCTTGCACCGGTCGGTAACGGCCCGTTCATGATGGACGGCAAGTGGGAGGATGGTCAGGAGATCAACCTCAAGAAGTTCGACGATTACTATGGCGACAAGGCCAAGATCGATGGCATCCACTTCCAGGTCATCAAGGACATGGAGACTGCTTACAAGGAGTTCCAGGCCGGTAACCTCGATGTCTGCGACGTTCCCGTTGCTCAGATCGATGCCGCCAAGAAGGATCGCGGCGTGTCCAAGGACGGCTACACCATGGGTGACGGCGAGCGCATGCTGCTCGGTGCCGAGCCTTCCACGTACTATCTGACCTGCAACACCACGGCCGAGCCGTTCAACAACGCCGACCTGCGTAGGGGCATCTCCCTGGCCATCAACCGTGAGGCCATCTGCAAGACCATCTTCAAGGGTACCCGTACCCCTGCCGACGGCATTGTTCCTCCGGGCATCGATGGCTACAAGGAGGGCGCATGGGAGTTCTGCGCCTACGATGTCGACAAGGCTAACGAGTACCTCGACAAGGTTGCTCCCGCTGGCGCTAACGGGGATCGTGGCATTAGCGTGACCCTTTCCTACAACCAGGACGGCGGTCACAAGGAGATCATGGAGTCCATCATCGGTGACCTCGCCAAGGTTGGCGTTACCGCTGTCTCCGATACCCCTGAGTGGTCTGCCTTGCTCGAGCAGTACCAGAACTTTAACTATCAGTTCGGTCGTCTGGGTTGGATTGCCGACTACCCGATTATGGACAACTTCCTGTATCCGCTGTTCCACTCTGATTCCCTCGGTGGCGACAACCGCTCCGGTTACAACAACCCCGAGTTCGACGCCAAGGTCGACGAGGCTCGTACTATTGTTGACGACGAGGAGCGCGTCGCTAAGATGCAGGAGGCCGATGCAATGGTCGCTGCCGACTGCCCGGTCATCCCGGTGATGTTCTACACGCACACCATCGTCGGCTCCGATCGCATCAAGCACCTCTATGTCGATCCGCAGAAGCACGCCGAGCTGGGTACCGCTGAGCTCGCCTAAGAGTTTGCAGCTTCCGTGAGGGTCAAGTATTTACGTAGACCTCATGGGAAACATACAGTTCTCCCTAACCTGGGGTAAACTGGCTGATGGTAATTTTGGGATGCCGGTCTGGCGATCGGCATCCCATTTAGGTTAATCCCTAGATAGGGGAGTGGTATGGGTAAGTACATCGTTAAACGTGTGCTTCAGTTCATCCCGGTATTTTTGGGCGTTACGCTGATTCTGTTCGCCCTTCAGAATATCGTGCCGGGAGATCCGATCAAGCTGATCGGTGGAGACAAGGCTCTGTCCCCCGAGGTGGAGCTTCAGCTTCGCGTCCGCTATCACCTGGTCCAGTCGGACGAGGACGGCAACGCGATCCTTGACGAGAACGGCGACCCCGTTCAAACGTCGCTCGTGGACCGTTACTTGTATTACATGAACGGCCTGCTTCATGGCGATCTGGGCAATTCGTATCAGCGCAAGCTGCCGGTTACGGAAATCTTTGCCCAGAAGTATCCGTATACGGTCAAACTTGCCGCGTGCGCCATCGTGCTCGAGGCAATTATGGGTATCGGTGCGGGTATCATTTCGGCGGTAAAGCGTTATTCCTTCTGGGATATTTTGGTAACGCTCACCACGTCGATCCTCGTTGCGGTCCCGGCCTTCTGGCTCGGTATGTTGCTGCAGCTGTTCTTTGGCGTCATCCTCAAGGACGCTACGGGCGGTGCAATCTCCATGCCGATCTCGGGTGCCGGCGGTTCCAGCTCTCAGTATCAGGATTGGATGCACTATGTGCTTCCGACCATTACGCTGGCTTCGGTTTCGACCGCTTATGCCGCCCGCATTATGCGCTCGCAGCTGCTTGACGTCATGAACCAGGATTACATCCGTACGGCAAAGGCCAAGGGTCTCTCCAATCGCGCGATCATCGTCAAGCATGCGCTTAAGAATGCACTCATCCCCGTCGTTACCTATATTGGTGTCGACTTTGGTGGCATGCTTTCGGGCGCCATCCTGACCGAGACGGTCTTTAACTGGCCCGGTATCGGCTATGAGGTCTATCGCGCCATTAGCATGCGTGACTGGCCCATCGTTATGGGCGGCGTTACGCTCATCGTTGTCGTCGTCATGGTGATCAACCTGCTCGTCGACATTAGCTATGCATTCCTCGACCCGCGCATCCGCCTTGGCGGTCCGTCGGATAAGGCCTAAGGGAGGTACGTCTCATGCAGGAAACTGATTCTCAGTCTCAGGAGCAGGCTACCGCCACCAAGGCCGCATCTGCTCCCGCCAAGTCCCGCACGCTGTGGGGCGACGCTTTTAAGCGTCTTCG
>DAWEIC010000196.1:0-2887 GCA_052364855.1 Collinsella sp. | reverse complement strand
AGAACGCAGTTTTGTCCATAACGATCACTCCCCTAGCTCGGGTTGGAACCTCATGAATGTATGTACCCACAAAAAAGGCGGCACCCATAACGGACGCCGCCTTTGAGACATATGTGTCAGAACAGTAAGAAAGATAAGACGCCCGCAGTTGCGGTGAAATAGGGACTGAATAGCCCCTCAAACAGGCAAAACAGTCCGTATCTCACCGCAACTTATATAGAGCGCCTACCGGTTGCGTTCCTTGAGGGCGCGGTCGATCTCGCGTTGGACATCACGCTTGGCCATGTCCTCGCGCTTGTCGTAGAGCTTCTTGCCGCGACCCAGGCCCAGCAGCAGTTTTACGCGACCGTCGGTATTAAAGTAGAGCTCCAACGGAACCAGCGCATAACCACGGTTGCGAAGTTTGCCGTCAAGAAAGTCGATCTCCTTGCGGTGCAGCAGCAGACGGCGCCGACGGTCGGGATCGCGATTCCACACGCCACCATGGCTATAAGGGTGGATATGCAGGCCGACGAGCCAGCACTCCCCGCCACGAATCAGTGCAAAGGTATCGGTAATCTGGCACGCGCGCTCGCGAATCGACTTGACCTCGGTACCGCTCAGCTCAATACCGCACTCAAACGTCTCATCGATAAAGTACTCGTGATGTGCCGAGCGATTCTTGGAAATGAGCTTGCGCTCGCGCTTACTGGGCATCGCCGGCCTCCTTGGCGCCATTGGCGTTTGAGCCCGCAGCCTCGCGCTTTGCCCTGCGCTCGGCATTAAGCTCGGCATCGCTCTCGCGCACCAGCTTGATAATCGCCGCGCATGCCTCCTCGCCCACCAGGTCGCGGGCACGGACCGTCAGACGCGTAGCCTCCTGCTTGTCGCCGTCGCTTGCAGCATCGGTCGCGCACATGATCAGGCAGATGGCGATCTCGGCCGAAGGCGAGGTCGGCACGCCCTGCAGGGCGAGCTCACCCATCACATGGTCGTCACTCTCGTCCGCGGCATCCGGATAGGTGGTATGGATCTTGTTGAGCAGGCGCGTCGTATGCGCATCATTGGGCGCCAGGCGCAGCGCCAGACGCGCGCAGCCCACGGCAGCCGAAATGTTCTCGGTCTCGGGCTCCAAGAAGTACTGACCCAAATTGGTGTAGGCGCGTGCGGCGCACTTACCGTCGCTCGCGCGCTCCAGCACCGAGAACGAGAGCGATGCCCACTCCTGCTTGTCCTCGAGCGCGCGGAACAGCTCGGCCAAGTCCAAGCGATAGTTGCAGTTCATGGGATCCCAACGCACGGCCTGCATCAGGGCATTCCGAGCACTCACATAATCCTGCTGGCGAATGTAGGCAAACGCCATGTCGGAGTACAGGCGGTCAAAGGGAACCTCGACCTGCACCAGCTCGCGCGGATCCTTCTCCACGCGGCGATAGGCCAGGCGCTCAAACTTGCTGTCGAAGCTAAAGTACTGGCGCTTCTCCTCCGTCTTGCACTCAGCGTCGATATACTCCTCGGCGAGCTCCACCAGACGCTCAAGCAGCGGCGTCGCCGTAGCCAGGTCGCCCTGCGCCAGATAGTTCTCGGCATACGTGATGTCTTCCAAGCTGATAGGCAGGTCCATGACAACTCCTCGGTCCGGGCGGCAGACTCAACGCGCGCCTTAAATATCGGTCAATACACAAAACCCGGGTCTCTTACGAGGCCCGGGCGTTCAATTTTGGTAGCCCGTACCAGATTCGAACTGGTGATCTCCGCCTTGAGAGGGCGGCGTCCTAAACCGCTAGACGAACGGGCCATATGTAGCAAATGCAATGGCTGGGATGGAGGGAGTCGAACCCCCATTGACGGAACCAGAATCCGCTGTCCTGCCATTAGACGACATCCCAATGACTGCATCGCTGCGCTCGGCTGTGCCTTTGCGCAAGAAAGAAATATACGGGAAGTCCGGCCGTGACGCAAGCCCCAATTTTGACTTTTTTGAAATTCAGTCAAATACGGCCAACACGTGAAGGACCTGTGAAGTCGACCGCTGCACACGAAGGGCAAAACGCCGCGAGCGGTAGCCGTCAACCGTTGGCAGATTCTACCGCGAAAACGATAGCACCAGGCAACACAATCGAAGTATCAATGATCACGTAGATATCGAGGCGCCATGGACGAAGAGCTTGATTACCTATGGGAGACCCTGGGCCTCGAGATCACTGCTGACCTTTGGCCCGAACGGGACAAAATCCATCCCACTCTGCGCCCCGCCATCACGGTGATGCAGGCAAAATACCGCCGTGCATCCTTTTTGATCATGCGGATGTCATGGCACGCGGGACTCCCCGACCTTAAGCGAATCCAGGCAAGCCTCGTCGAGCTGTCCGGTATGCCGACCGTCATATCCGAGGCGCACCTGGAGCAGCGCCAGCGCGAGCGACTGCAACAGCAGCGGATCCCCTTTATCTGCCCCGGCGTTCAGGCATATCTGCCCTTTATGGACGAGGAGTACTGGAGCGGCAAGCCCAACAAGCACGCAAAGGTCTACGGTCCGCACGAATGGGCACAGCTCAAGGATTGAGCCGAGCGAGCCCGCCGATGGAAAACACGTCCCATCCTGAGCGCTCAAAACGGGTCGCGCTTTCCGCAGCCGCTACAGCAATGCCTCGGCCCAAGCCGATTCCTTAAAGCCAGGAATCGCAAAGTCGTCGCCCACCAACAGCGGACGCTTGACCAGCATGCCGTCGGTTGCCAGCAGCTCGTAGCACTCCCGATCCGTCATGCCCGCATCCAGACGCGCCTTCAGGCCCAGCTCTCGATATTTCATGCCCGACGAATTAAAGAAGCGCCGCACCGGCAGCCCCGAACGAGCAATCCAGGTCGCAAGCTCATCAGCCGTGGGATTGTCCAAAACGATATCGCG
>DAWEIC010000195.1:0-2909 GCA_052364855.1 Collinsella sp. | reverse complement strand
AACCAATGGGAAAATGTAGGCTATTAGGTACCTAACAATTACTTAGCATATTTTGAGGGGTCCTTGTCTGATTCATGAGACAAGGACCCCTTATTTTGGCCGTAAAAATGGGACAGGTAGCAGCTGATTCAAAATTAAGGTCAATAAATGAAACGACCCCGGTTGCATATTCTGTAACCGGGGTCGTTCGATGTTTCACATGAAACGTTTTGGGATGCGACTCCCCTATGCGTTCTTCTGAACTTTGAAGCGCTGCTTCAGCTGTCCGCAAGCGGCGTCAATATCGTTACCACGGGAGTTACGAATCGTGGTCTCGATGCCACGGGACTCAAGACGACGCTGAAGATCCTCAACCTTATGAATCGGCGACGGCTTGAGCGGGCTACCCTCGATGTCGTTAAGCTGAATGAGGTTAACGTGGCACAGCGTTCCCTCGCAGAAGTCGCAGAGCGCCTGCATTTCGGGATTCGTATCGTTGACGCCTTCGATCATGGCATACTCATAGGTCGGGCGGCGGCCGGTCTTCTCGGTGTAGAGCTGAAGCGCTTCGTGAAGGCGAAGCAGCGTGTACTTCTTAACACCGGGCATGAGCTTATTGCGCGTCGACTGGATGGCGGAATGCAGGGAAACGGCAAGCGTGAACTGCTCGGGGATGTCGGCAAATTTGCGAATACCGGGAATAACGCCGCTGGTAGAGACGGTGAGGTGACGAGCGCCGATACCGATACCATCGGGGTCGTTGAGGATTCGCAGCGCCTTGAGAACCTCGTCGTAGTTGGCAAACGGCTCGCCCTGGCCCATGAAGACAACGCTCGTGGCGCGCTCGCCAAAGTCGTTGGATACATGAAGTACCTGGTCGACGATCTCTTGAGCGGTCAGAGAGCGCTTGAGGCCGTTGAGACCGGTAGCGCAAAAGGCACAGCCCATGCCACAGCCTGCCTGGGTGGAAACGCAGACGGAAAGCTTGTTACGACGGGGCATGCCGACGGTCTCGACGGAAACGCCGTCGTGGTACTCGAGCAGATACTTGCGAGAGCCATCTTTGGAAACCTGCTTGGTGAGTTCAGCCGGCGTGTCAAAGGCAAAAGCCTCTTTAAGCTGCTCGCGGAAAGCCTTGGGAAGGTTGGTCATATCGTCAAACGAACAAACGTTCTTCTCAAAGACCCATTCGATGAGCTGCTTCGCGCGGAAGGCGGGCTGGCCAAGCTCGGCCACGAGCTCGCGAATATCGTTTTGGCTCAAGTCGCGAATGTCCTGAGATTTAGTCCTGGGATTCATGGAAGCCTTTCGATTTTGGGGAAACGTAGAGGGTATCGCTACAATATGGTATCAGCTGCAGAAATTATAGAGGAGGAGTCTGCCCATGCCGGGTAAAAGCCTAGAGAACATGCACGTAGCGGTCTTGGCGGGCGGTCATTCCGCTGAGCGCGAGATCTCGCTCAATTCGGGAAAGAACGTCGTGGTTGCCTTGAAGGAGGCCGGCTACACTTCGGTGGAGCTGCTCGACACGGCTGCCGATGATTTTATGGTAACCATGGCGACCGGCGGCTTTGACGTGGCGTTTATCGCCATGCACGGTGCCGGCGGCGAGGATGGCGCCATGCAGGGCGCCATGGAGACCCTGGGTATCCCCTACACGGCCTCGGGCGTGCTTGCCAGCGCCTGCGGTGCCGACAAGGAGGTCTCTAAGCTCCTGTACGCAAAGGCGGGCATTCCCATTGCCCCCGGCCTCGCGCTCGAGGTGGGCGATGAAGTCGATATCGATCATATCGTCGAGGTTTGTGGCGAGCGCTGCTTTGTGAAGCCGGCCGTCAACGGTTCCAGCTATGGCATTTCCCTGGTCCATGAGCCCTCCGAGCTGCCCGCGGCAATCGCCAAGGCGTTTGCGTACGGCGACAAAGTGCTGGTCGAGAAGTGCATCGAGGGTACCGAGATCACCGTCGGTGTGTACGGCGAGGACGACGTGCGCGCTCTGCCGATTGTCGAGATTCACAAACCCGAGGACTGCGAGTTCTACGATCTGGACGTGAAATATGTCGACCCTACGGACATCCATCGCATTCCGGCGCAGATTTCACCCGAGAATTACGCTCGCGCTCAGGAGCTTGCCTGTGCTGCTCACAAGGCCCTCGGTTGCCTGGGTATCTCGCGCAGCGACTTTATCGTGAGTGAGGACGGCCCCGTTATCCTCGAGACCAATACCATTCCCGGCATGACCGATACGTCGCTGTATCCGGACGAGATCCGCCACACCGACGACATGACGTTCCCGCAGGTCTGTGACAGCCTGATTCGTATGGGCCTTCGTCGAGCGGGCATTGCATGCTAATCGAGGACGCGGTTTCGTCAGGAACGCCGCAGTTTGTCATCGACTCCTATGCCACGCTTGCCGAACGCGCCAAAACGCAGTCCTTCGGCCTTATCGAGGAAGATGTGATTGTCCTCGATACCGAGACCACAGGTCTTTCGGTGCAGGACAATGAGCTGATCGAGATCTCGGCGGCCCGTCTTTCGGGCCGCGAGGTCGTCGACCGCTTCGATACCTTCGTGCATCCCAAGCAGCTGATTCCCGCCGAGATCACCGAGCTCACGAGCATTACAAATGCCGATGTGGCAGATGCCCCGTCGGCCGTTGAGGCCGTAGCCGCTCTCGCCGATTTTGTCGGTGGTTGCCCGGTAATCGCACATAACGCCACGTTCGACCGCTCGTTTATCGAGTCGGTCAAAGGCGGCGTCAACGTGAGCGATATCTGGATCGATTCGCTGGCGCTGTCGCGCATCGCGCTTCCGCGCCTGGCATCGCACAAGTTGTCTTTTATGGCCGATCTGTTTGGCTGTGACTCGGTATCACACCGTGCCAATGCCGACGTCGACGCCCTGTGTGGCGTATGGCGCGTGTTGCTCGTGGC
>DAWEIC010000194.1:0-2923 GCA_052364855.1 Collinsella sp. | reverse complement strand
GGCGAGCGCGAGGCCGGCGAGCGCATTCACGATTGGAATCTGGTCGAGCAGGGTCTCACCGAGCAGGAGGCGCGCCAGGAGGCGAGCCGCTGCCTGCGCTGCGACCACTTTGGCTTTGGCGCGTTCCGCGGAGGGAGGAACCTGGAATGGTAGAGCCCAACAAAACCACCGTCATCGACAACACCGAAAACGGAGCGCATAACATGGTCAAGCTCACTATCGATAAGTGCGAGGTCGTGGTTCCCGAGCACACCACGATCCTGGATGCGGCCAAGTCCGTCGGCATTCAGATTCCCACCCTGTGCTACCTGCGCGATCTAAACGAGATCGGTGGCTGCCGCGTGTGCGTGGTCGAGGTTGAGGGCTGCGACCAGCTGGTTGCCGCCTGCAACAACTACGTGCTCGACGGCATGGTGGTCCATACCAACAGCCCCAAGGCCCGCGAGGCCCGTCGCACCAACGTACAGCTGCTGCTGTCCCAGCACGATTCGCAGTGCACGAGCTGCGTGCGCAGTGGTAACTGCAACCTGCAGACCATCGCCAACGACCTGGGCGTTTTCTATCTGCCGTATCAAAGGCATTTGGCGGGCGAGGGCTGGGATTTCGATTTTCCCATCATCCGCGAAAACGACAAGTGCATTAAATGCATGCGCTGCATCAAGGTGTGCGAGAGCGTGCAGGGCCTAGGGATTTGGGACCTGACCAACCGCGCCACGCATACCGCCGTGGGCACCCGTGGGCGTGCGCCGATCGGCAAAACCGATTGCGTCGCGTGCGGCCAGTGCATAACGCATTGCCCGACGGGCGCACTGCGCGAGCGCGACGATACCGAGACCGTGTTCGATGCTCTCGCCGATCCCGACAAGATCGTGCTGGTGCAGATTGCGCCGGCCGTGCGCAGCGCCTGGGGCGAGGAGCTCGGCATATCTCGCGAGGAGGCTACCGTTGAGCGCTTGGCTTGCGCGCTGCGCCGCGTTGGCTTTGAGTACGTGTTCGATACCGATTTCTCGGCCGACCTCACCATTATGGAAGAGGGCTCCGAGCTGCTCGAGCGCCTGGGCGAGGCCGTTAAGGGTGAGGGTGATGGCCGCGGCTTGCCCATGTTTACGAGCTGCTGCCCGGGCTGGGTACGCTTTGTGAAGGCCCGCTATCCGGAGTTTGTCGACAGCCTGTCTACGTCCAAGTCGCCGCAGCAGATGTTCGGCGCCATCGCCAAGACCTACTATGCCAAAGTGCTGGGCGTGGAGCCCGAGCGTCTGTTTGTGGTGTCCGTGATGCCGTGCACGGCCAAGAAGGCCGAGTGCGCGCTGCCGAGCATGGTGGGCGAGGACGGCACGCCCGATGTGGACGTTGCGCTGACGGTGCGCGAGATGGTGCGCATGATCCGCGCGAGCCACGTGAGCGTGGACACGCTGGTCGAGGAGCCGCTCGATACGCCGCTGGGCTTTGGCACGGGCGCGGGTGTGATCTTTGGCGCCACGGGCGGCGTGATGGAGGCCGCCGTGCGCTCGGCCTATTACCTGGTGACGGGCAAGAACCCCGACGCCGACTTCTTTACCGATGTGCGCGGCCTGGACGGCTGGAAGGAAGCCGTCGCCGATATCGATGGTACCAAGGTGCGCGTCGCCGTGGCGCACGGGCTGGGCAACGCCGCCCGTCTGCTCGACGCGATTCGCGACGGCCGCGTGAGCTATGACTTCGTTGAGGTCATGGCGTGCCCGGGCGGCTGTGTCGGTGGCGGCGGTCAGCCCATCCACGACGGCTGTGAGCTGGCAGCCGAGCGTGGCCAGGTGCTCTGGGGCCTCGATGCGAAGGCGGACATTCGCTTCTCGCACGAGAATCCCGATGTCCAGGCGTGCTACAGCGAGTTTTTGGGCGCGCCGCTCTCGCCGCTGGCCGAGGAGCTGCTGCATACCGACCATCACGCATGGACGATGCCTAACGAGGGGACGTGCTAGCGATGCGCGCGTTTGATGTTGAGATGTCGCGCCGGGGGTTTGCCTCGGCGCTCGCCGCGGGCGCCCTGTCACTTGCGCTCGCGGGCTGTGGCGGCGGGGCTGCCGGTGCCGGGTCCGCCGCGGGCTCGGTTGCCACGGACGGCGCCGGTGCTGCCGCAGAGCCGGTCGAGGTGCACGTCGCCTCGCTCAAGGGTCCGACGTCGATCGGTCTGGTGCAGTTTATGGACCAGGCAGCCGATGGCGAGACAGACAATGAGTTCGACTTTGCGATCAACACTGCCGCCGACGAGATCGTGCCCAAGGTGATTCAGGGCGATGTCGACATTGCCTTGGTACCCGCCAACGTGGCGAGCGTTCTCTACAACAAGACCGAGGGTGCGGTACAGGTCATTGATATCAATACGCTTGGCGTGCTGAGCGTGGTGACGGGCGACGCGGACGTGACTTCGTTTGGTGACCTGGCGGGTCGTACCGTCTACATGACGGGCAAGGGCACCACACCGGAGTACGTCATGAACTATCTGCTGGAGCGCGCGGGCCTGACCGGTCAGGTGGCGCTTGAGTTTAAGAGCGAGCCCACCGAGGTGCTCTCGGCGCTGCTTGCCGATCCGTCTGCTGTGGGCGTGCTGCCCGAGCCCTTCAAGACCGCTGCCATTGCAAAGAGCGGAGGCAAGCTGTCGGCGCCGGTAAGCCTGACCGATGTGTGGGATGAGCTGGCGGGCGACACGGGCTCCCGTTTGCTGACGGGCGTAACCGTGGTGCGCCGTGCCTTTGCCGAGGAGCATCCCGAGGCCGTGGCGGAATTCTTGCGCTGCCATGCGGCGAGCGTTAAGGCCGTCAATGCGGCGCCGGCAGACTGGGCGCAGGCCGTGGTCGATGCTGGCATCGTGGACAACGCCAAGATTGCCGAGAAGGCGATTCCCGGGTGCATGCTCGTGTGCCAGACGGGGAAGGATATGAAGGCG
>DAWEIC010000193.1:1932-2986 GCA_052364855.1 Collinsella sp. | reverse complement strand
GCGGCAAACAGGCCCAGCGCAAAGGAGATCAGCAGGGCAAGGCCGCTCGTTTTAATGGACACCCAAAACGGTCGGTAGTCGATGCCGCCCAATAAGGAGGCCAGAGAGGTCAAGGGCCCCTGCTCATCCCGCAACACGACAGACGATGCTTCTACCATTTGAGCGCTATCAAGCCAACGCGCGCCGCCTTTGGCATCACCCGAGGCTGATGCAATCACCACATAGCGGCCCCCATCCGCACCGCGCTCGTCAAAGCCATAGGTATACCCGCCGGCATCAAACGTTGTTTCCGCCGTGACATACCAAGGAAGATCCACGTCCCCTAGCTGCGCACCTCCCATACAGTTTGCGCTGTCGAGCTCACAGACGAGGGCCTTGAGACCCGATACGCACTCGTTGTTCTGCGGATCCAATCCATACCTCTCGATCGCCTTGGGCGATATCCACACCACAACGCGATCGGCAGCAGGCGCCACTACAAGGTCCACGTCCTCGTCAACGGGAAACCGGTAGCCCTCAGGCTGGCCCTCCATGGCACGAGCGGTCCCCTTGGCCAACCGCTCAAAACCCTCGATCCCATAGGAAAGCCCATGAGCAGTCGCAGCAACCTGGGCCCCGTCCTCAGCGTCCCCAGCAAACGCAAATCCCGGCACCCAGCAAAGCGCGAAGGTCGAAGCACAGGCGACAAGGATGCGGAATCTATTAAGCACGAAAAGCTCCAAGCGAATATAAGGACGGAGTGAGACACAAAACGATGGAATTATCGCGCCAAGCCGCACTACGCGGAAAGCTCAAAGCCGTACTTAGCCCAAATCTTCTGAGCCTTCCTGTTGGACAGACAGAAGTCGATGAACGCCTTGGCTTCGTCGGCGTGCTCAGAGCTCTCGGCAACGGCACCCGGATACACGATGGGCTTGTGCGAATCCTCGGGACACACAAAGGCCTCCTCGATGCCGTCGTAGCGGAAGATATCGGAGCTGTAGACAAAGCCGGCCACGCAGTCGCCCGTGGACACATAGGCGGCGGCGGTACCAACTTTGTCGGCCAGGGCCCC
>DAWEIC010000193.1:1532-1922 GCA_052364855.1 Collinsella sp. | reverse complement strand
CAGGGCCACCTTGTCGGCGATCTCGGGAGCATACTCGCCGTCGTCGCCCTCGGTGCCGGTGTAGAGGCCCACAGAAGCCAGCGCCTGGTTGGCGTACTTGCCGGCGGGAACGGTCTTGGCGTCGCCAATGGCGATCTTGCCGTCCAGATTCGCGACGTCGGCGATGGCCTCGACCTTGGTGTCGGAGTCCTCGGCGCGAATGATCACGAGGTCGTTGACGAACATGTCCTCACGCGTGTCGGCATCGACGAGCTCGGCGGCTTCGGCGTCGTCCATGGTGCCCTTGGAGGCCGTGATGAGCACGTCGACGGCGGCACCGGCGCGCATCTGCTCGACAAGGTCGCCAGACGCCTTAAACTGCGTGTCGGCAAACGTGGTGCCGGTCTGCTC
>DAWEIC010000193.1:0-1522 GCA_052364855.1 Collinsella sp. | reverse complement strand
ACGGCAGAAAGCGAGACGAATCCGCGGCGAGAAACCATATCGAACATATTCAACCCTTTCGAACGCTATGCCCGGGCACCCCGCCGCAGGCTTTATTCTGTTACTAGATTATACTTACGCGCGAATAATGATAGTGAGAAATTATTCTCGCCAGAGAATATAGTTTCGAGTTGCCGTGCACCTCGGCGTCGCTTCGGCGGAAAACAAAGGCGGAGCAGCCGTTCAGGTCGCCCCGCCGCAGGTAAACCGCTTAGTTGGTATGTCCGCCGCCCGCTGTCATCTGAGCCGCATGCTCCAGCTGGTCTGCTATGGCCTCCCAGCTTTCGCGGGCGGCCTTCGTAGAACCGGGAAAGTTTACGACAAGCGTATGACCTCGTTGCATGCAAATAGCGCGCGAGAGCATAGCGCGGCGCGTCTTGGTCATGGAGTACGCACGGATTGCCTCTGCAATACCCGGCACATCGCGGTCACAGACGGCACGCGTCGCCTCGGGCGTCACGTCGCGCATCGAAAGTCCCGTGCCGCCACAGGTGAGCACGACATTGGCGTGGCACTCATCGGCGGCTTCCATAATGGCATCACCGATCTCGCTGACGTCGTCGCGCACGACCACATGTGAGGCGACCGTCCAGCCCTGTGCCTCGATAAGTTCCTCGAGTGCGGCTCCGGCCTCATCCTGCAAAAGATCGCGTGTGTCCGAGCACGTCACGATCGATATCTTCAGCTCCATAGCATTCCCCCTACAACACGGCGCCCTCGGGCAGGTCGACGCGAACAACGTCCACGGCATCTCCCGCCTTGAGCTCGCACGGTCCTTCGTCAATACGCAGCAGGCAGTTCGCACGCTGCATAGTTCCAAGCAGCGCCGAATTCTGTGTCTTAGCCTCGGTCACCAACAACTCACCGGTCTCGGGGTCGCGCAAAACCGTGGCGCGATCGAAGAAGCGGCGATGCTGTCGCTTTTTCACGCCGTGCGTGAGCGTCGCCTGCTGCACGGGACGCGCAACCTCGGCAAAACCGCGCATCTTGCGAATCGCCGGACGGGCAAGCATCTCAAAGCCCACATACGCCGCGGCCGGGTTGCCCGAAAGCCCCAGGTAGGGCTTACCCCCGAGCAAGCCAAACGTGATGGCCTTGCCCGGACGCATCGAGATGCGGTCAAACAGCACCTCGCCCTCACGCCGGACGAGCGCCGTCACATAGTCGTAATCGCCCGCCGAGGCGCCACCGCTCGTAATGACAAAGTCGCACTCCTGCACGGCACGATGCACCAGCTCGGCGATCGCTTGCTCATCATCGGGCGCAATGCCGTAGAACACGGGCTCCGCGCCGGCATCGAGTGCTTCGGCCATCAACGCCGACGAGTTGGAATCGCGAATCTGCCCGCGCGCCGGCAGCTCACCCGGCGCGACCAGCTCCGTGCCCAGCGAGATAATGCCCACGCGCGGAGCGGCATGCACCTTCACGTTCGCATACCCGGCGCTCGCCAGCAGGCCGGCGCCCGCCGGAGCCACAAACTCGC
>DAWEIC010000192.1:0-3009 GCA_052364855.1 Collinsella sp. | reverse complement strand
CGGCTACGAGATATTGCCCAAGAACGCCTTGGTGCGCTCGCTCTTGGGGTGGTCGAAGACCTCGCTCGGCGTACCCTCTTCCACAATGACGCCGCCGTCCATAAAGACGACGCGGTCGGCGACATCGCGGGCAAAGCCCATCTCGTGCGTCACGACGATCATGGTCATACCGTCGTGCGCCAGGTCGCGCATGACGCCCAGAACGTCGCGCACGAGCTCAGGGTCGAGCGCCGAGGTGGCCTCGTCAAAGAGCATCACGTGCGGGTTCATCGACAGGGCGCGGGCGATGGCCACGCGCTGCTGCTGGCCGCCCGAGAGCTGGCTCGGCATAAAGTCGATGCGCTCGGCCAGGCCGACCTTGGTCAGCTCCTCGACGGCGATCTTCTCGGCCTCTTCCTTGCTGCGCTTGAGCACCTTTTGCTGCGCAAGCATGACGTTCTTTTTGACCGACAGGTGCGGGAACAGGTTGAACTGCTGAAACACCATGCCCAGGTGCGTGCGCACTTTGTTGAGGTCGACGCCCTTGGCACACACATCCACGCCCTCGACGACAATCGAGCCGCTCGTGGGATGCTCCAGGCGATTGATGCAGCGAAGCATCGTCGACTTGCCCGAGCCTGAGGGGCCCAAGACCACAACGACCTCACCCTTGTGCACATCCAGATCGATATCGCGCAGGACCACGTTGTCCCCAAAGGCCTTCTGGAGGTTCTTGATGCTGACGACGACCTCGTTCGAGTTATTGGTTTCGCTCATGATAGGACCTCCTTACAGACCGGCGATGTGATCGGCGGGCGTCGCGACAACCTGTCCGGCGCTCTTGGCGGGACGCTTCTTCTTGGTCTCGGCCGTGCCCAAAAGCCTCGCCTCAAGACCGCTCACCAAGCGAGCGAGCGGCAGGGTGATGACCAGATAGAACAGGGCGGCAACCACGTACGGTGTAATGGAGCCCGTCGTGGCCACGATGGTACGGGCGTTCATGACGATCTCGACCACACCCACGGCGGCAAGCAGCGACGTATCCTTGTAAAGCAAGATAAACTCGCTGGTCAGCGTAGGCAAAACATTACGGAACGTCTGCGGAATCATGACATAGAGCAGCGTCTGGAACGCGTTCATGCCCAGCGAACGCGCAGCCTCGTTTTGGCCCTTGGGGATCGATTGAATACCGGCACGGAAGATCTCGCATAGGTACGCAGACGAGTTCATGGCCATGACGATAACGCCAAGCACGTAGTCATCAACCTTGACGCCGGCCAACGGCAGACCGAAGAACGCGATATAGATCTGCAGGAACGCCGGCGTACCGCGGATGATATTCACATAGATGCCGGCGAGGCAGCGCAGGATGCGCGACTTGGAGATGCGCATGAGCGACAGGGCAAAACCGAAGGGAATTGCCAGCGGAAACGCCACAAGCACGATCGAAAGCGACATAAGGAAGCCCTTAAAGACGATCGGCAGGCTTTGGACCAAAATGACCGGGTTCAAGAACAGGCGCAGGAACATATTGGAGTTCCAGGCCTCGACCCACGGCTGCTCCTTAAGATCGGCCAGGAAGTTATCGAAGGCCGTCACGCCCTTGATCTCCACCGACGGAATCTTGGAGATCTTCTTGGTCGAGCCATCGGCCAAAGTGTAGGTGCCGCTAAAGGCCTCATCGCCGCCCTCGACGGGGAAGGTCACGCCGTAAACCTCGACACGGAAAAAGCCGCCGGCAGGCGCCGTCTCGCCAAAGTCAATCTTGAGCGTCTGGCCATCAGCCTTGCACGTGGGTTTCATGGGCGTACGATCCATGAGGTCCTCGCCCGAGAGCATCGTCAATCGCGTGTCATCGGTACCAAACGTCGTGCCGTCGACAAACGTCAAAGAAAGACCGCTCAGCTCCTCGTCGGCATCGGCCTGGACCTCCCAGGTAATGCGCGTCTCGGTACCGCCGACCACAGCGCTGCCCGAACCGGTGTTGGGTCGGGCGGTAATCTTTGCGGTCTCAAGCGCCTGGGCGGTCGTGGGCGCATATGCCCCCACACACACCAGCGCAAGCGCCACGGCCATGACGCAGACTAGCTTTTGGAGCAAGGCGGGCAGTGGAAAACGCTGCTCCGCGGCCCCTTTGTTCAGTCGAGACAAGGTGGCTCCTATCGTAGAAGTTGCCGGCAAAACGAGACGGAAATACTCTCCGTCAAGAGAAGCGCAAAGGCCCTCTCCGCCAAAACGGAAAGGGCCCGTGAGCAATCAAGTAGCTATTTTACTTGATGTTGTACTTAGCCATGAGGGCGTCAACGGTACCGTCGTCGGTCAGGTCCTTGATGGCCTGGTTGATGTCGTCCTTGAGCTTGGTGTTGCCCTGGTTGATGGCGATGGCGTACTCCTCGCCGGTGCTGATCTGCTTGATGGTCTGGCAGGTGTTGAACTGCTCGGCGGTCAGCTGGCTGGCAACGGAGCGGTTGGTGACTACGGCGTCGCCCTTATCGGACTGCAGGGCGCTGAAGCACTCGGTGGCGTCCTTGTAGGGGACAATCTTGGCCTTGGGGAAGTTCTCCTGGGCAAAGGACTCGGCGGTCGAGCCAGACTGGACGATGATGGTAGCATCGGCGTTGTTGAGCTTCTCGCTGTAGTTGTCGGCCGTGATGTCGGCGTTATCGACCTTGGTCACGATAGCCTGATCGTCCATGTAGTAGGAATCGGAGAAAGTGACTTCTTTCTCGCGCTCGGGCGTGTCGGTGATAGCCGCGATGGAGACGTCATATTTGGCGCCCGAAGCGACGCCCGGAACCAGCGTGTCAAAGTCATTGTTGACATACTCGACATCCAGGCCCAGCTTGTCGCCGATAGCCTTGATGAGTTCAAGGTCAAAGCCCTGATAATCGCCGTTGTCATCCTTGTACTCAAACGGAGCGTACTCGGCAGAGGTGCCGACGGTCAGCGTACCGTCCTTGACGAGCGCGTACTCCTTGGAGCCGTCGACCTTCTCGACCTTAGCGTCGTCAGAGCTGCTGGAACCGGCAT
>DAWEIC010000191.1:0-3049 GCA_052364855.1 Collinsella sp. | reverse complement strand
CCGCGACCGACTGGTTCTACGGCCTGTGCTGCGACGCCGGCTATGTGCGCCGCGCCGCCATCGCGCGCAACATCAAGTGGAGCACCCCCACCAACTGGGGTGATCTTGAGATCACCATCAACCTGTCCAAGCCCGAGAAGGACCCGCGCGACATTGCCGCGGCCGGTGCCGCCAAGAACACGGGCGAGAAGTATCCTGCCTGCCAGCTCTGCATCGAAAACGAGGGCTACCCCGGACGTTCCGCTGCAGCCGACGGCGGTGCTCACCCCGCTCGCCAGAACCTGCGCGTTATCCCGATCCAGCTTGACGGCGAGCGTTGGGGCTTCCAGTACAGCCCGTACGCGTACTTTAACGAGCACTGCATTGCTATGAGCTCCGAGCATCGCCCGATGCACGTCGACCGCAAGGGGCTGA
This sequence comes from Collinsella sp., assembly GCA_052364855.1. Lineage (GTDB taxonomy): Bacteria > Actinomycetota > Coriobacteriia > Coriobacteriales > Coriobacteriaceae > Collinsella. The sequence goes on along the minus strand of DAWEIC010000191.1, from coordinate 2,635 downwards.
CCTGCCTGCTCGATTTTGTGGACCTGTTCCCGCACTACTTTATTGGCTCCAACGCCGACCTGCCCATCGTGGGCGGCTCGATTCTGTCGCACGACCACTTCCAGGGCGGCGCGCACGAGTTCCCCATGATGCATGCCGCCGAGGTCTCGCAGTTTAGCGTGCCCGGCTTTGACCAGGTCAGCGGCACCGTGTTGCAGTGGCCGCTTTCGGTGCTGCGACTGCGCTCGCACGACCGCACCCAGCTGCTCGATGCTGCCGAGAAGATTATCCTCGCCTGGCGCGAGTGGACCGACGAGTCCGTGGGCGTTATCGCACACACAGCCGACGGCGTAGCGCACAACACCGTAACGCCCGTCATCCGCCGCGTCGACTCCCGCGGCAACGCCGGCGGCGAAATCTACGAGGCCTACCTGGCGCTTCGCTGCAATATCACGACCGACGAGCATCCGCTGGGCGTATTCCACCCGCATGCCGAGTACCACCACATTAAAAAGGAGAACATCGGCCTGATCGAGGTCATGGGCCTGGCAATTCTGCCGCCGCGCCTGGTTCCCGAGCTTGGCGCTGTCCGCGAGCATCTGCTGGCAGCCAAGGCCGATGCCAGCTACGACCTTGCCGGTGCACTCGAGGGCGATGATCTATGCCGCAGCCACGCCGCATGGGCCGAGGATGTCTATGCCCGCCGCGCCAACGAGCTTACGGCCGACAACGCCATCGATATCCTGCACGAGGAGGTCGGCGTGGTGTTTGGCCACGTGCTCGACAACGCCGGCGTCTTTAAGTGGGACGAAGCCGGCCGCGCCGCCCAACAGCGCTTTATCGACTCGCTATAGAGCACGGGCCCGAACGTTCAACAGCAGCCCGCACGACATAACCACCTACACGACAACGGTGCCCGCCGGCAACATCGCCGACGGGCACCGTTTTCTGATGCAAGGGTAACTAATTTGCACCAAAACAAGGAGTGTCCCAAACTGCCGGCAGAAAAAGAACGTCCCCAGATGCCGACCTAAACCCACACATTATTCGATGGAAAAACGTGGTTGCCTCCCACATAATTCGATGGAAAAACGTGGTTCATTCCCACATTTTTCGATGGAAAGACCAACACGGTCTTATACTAACCATGATCGTTAGGAGGCAGTATGCAGCGACAGCTAATGGACGAACTCATCGCTTGGAAATCTAGGGCAAACCGCAAGCCCCTCCTGCTTAAGGGGGCCCGCCAGACGGGAAAAACCTGGCTTCTCAACGAATTCGCAGGCCAGCAGTATCAAAACGTCATCCGTTTTGACTTTATGCTCGAACCGGGCGCACGTTCGCTGTTCGACGGAAGCCTTGACCCCAAACGCATCATCTCCCAGATAGAGCTCCTGCGCGGCCAGACCATAACGCCGACAGACACGCTCATCATCTTCGACGAAATCCAAGAGGCACCGCGTGGCATCACCTCGCTCAAATACTTCAACGAGCTGGCGCCGGAATACCATATCATGGCAGCCGGCTCCTATATGGGGCTCGCGCTCCGACGCGAAAACGAGTCGTTCCCCGTCGGCAAGATCGACCAGCTTACCATGCGCCCCATGGGGTTTGTCGAGTTCGTTCGTGCCGTCGATGGCGATCCGCTCGCAGATGCCATCCTTGCCGCAGACATGGACCTGCTGGCGAATGTTTCCGAAAAGCTCGAGCGCCTGCTCAAAGAATACCTCGTTGTCGGTGGCATGCCAGAAGTTGTCTCCGCTTTCGCCGCCTCCCACGATTTCATCGAGGCCCGCAGGCTTCAGCAGCAAATCATCGAAGCTTATGAATCCGATTTTGGCAAGCATGCGCCAGCCCGCATCGTCGAGCGCATGAGGCTGGTTTGGAAATCCCTTCCCGGCCAGCTCGCAAAGGAAAACAAGAAGTTCGTCTACGGCGCGCTTCGTCCCGGGGCGCGCGCACGCGATTTTGAGGAAAGCCTCCAGTGGCTCATGGACTATGGAATCGTTCATAAGGTACCACGTGCTTCCGCCCTAAGAGCACCGCTCACAAGCTACGAGGATCTCTCGGGCTTCAAGCTGTTCTGCATCGACACCGGCATCCTCGGAGCACTCTCCGGCCTCACGCCAGCCATTGTTCTGAACGGGCCCGCTGTTTTTACGGAGTTCAAAGGCTCGCTGACCGAGCAATACGTCGCACAGGAGCTTTTGCTCCAAGGCAATACTCCCGCGTATTGGTCATCCTCCTCCGGCAATGCAGAGACTGACTTTGCCGTCGACCATGCGGGGACCGTGCTTCCGCTCGAGGTCAAGGCGGCAGAGAATCTCAAAGCAAAGAGCCTGAGGATTGCCTGCGAGAAGTTCAAGCTCGAGCGCTGCGTGAGAACATCGTTAGCGGCATATAGAGACGAAGGCACGCTCGTCAATATTCCGCTCTGGGAGATTGGGCAAATCGACAAGCTGGCATAGGCGCTGTGGAGGGGGTGCCCCGTAAGGAGTGTCCCAAACTGCCGGCAAAAAAGGAACGTCCCCATCTGCCGCATTCCCGAAGCAAGGCAACACCGATGTCTTGGCAACGGCAGCGAGCGGGCCGCATTTGAGACAAGGTGACGTGAAACGAAAGGGCGCTGACCTTCTGGTCGCGCCCTTGAAGTTGA
>DAWEIC010000190.1:0-3054 GCA_052364855.1 Collinsella sp. | reverse complement strand
AACCTTCTCGATATCCGGATGTTGAGAAGCCATGACAACCCTTTCTTGTGCTTAACCGCCCACACACCGCCGTATGGACGCGAACTACACATTCTAGCAGCGCACGGGGTATATTTTCCAGCCCGTACGCCATCAGCGCGGGAATACCGCCAACGTCGCACAGAATAGCTGGCGCGGGACGCTATTCCGCATCGACTACGCGGAGCAGATAGGCCACGCGCGTCGCCGCCGTGCACTTAAAACGTTCGTCCGCGCGAACGCCCGCGACCCATACTACGGCACCTCCCGGAGCCGTTCTTACCACGGGTACGCCAGAGCGGTCTGAAACAGGAATGCGCGCCTCGTTCAACAGGTCTGACACTTTCTTGCTTCGACCGTTCATCCCCAACGGGCACATCACGTCTCCCGGCACAGGGCTATCCACCCACAGGCGCGCCAATCGCGCCTCGGCGGGAATCTCCCCGCGCGAGCCGGCTAGCATCCGCTCGCTATCGCTGTCGGCAAAACCCAGGGCAGCCGCGTCTACCAAAGCTGTCGCTTCCCCGGCAGCCGCAAGCTCACGGGCGCGGCGCACGATATCGCATCCCGGCTCAACGGCCATCGGTTCTGTGACCAGCATACGTCCCCCGCCCAACGGCAAGCGACCGGGTACGGTAACCCAGTCCGCGACCAGGCCCTCGCGAGCCACCGGCGCCTTGAACGCCAGCATGCCAAACTCCACACGGGCATCAATTCCCGCAGGAAGCGTTACCGAACCCGAGCCCGCAGCGACACAGGAGAGCACGCGCTCCACGTGCCGCATCTCCGGTCGCGCGTCGGGATCGATGCGCTTAATCGCCAACCGCACGATACGCCGCGCAATCACAACCTCAGCGGCGGCAAGACGGCGCGCATCGAGCACCAGTGCGCCCGCCGCTTCCTTGCGCAGGCAACTTCGAAACGACTGTGCCGAAAGCTGGGAAAGAAAGGCGTCTTCGTCGCCCAGAATTTCGCAAGCGGCGCCAATCGTCTTACAGACGTTCGTGTTGCGCTGCGCCACCACCGGCATCACCCGATGGCGCACATAGTTACGCAGGTACGAAACGTCCTCGTTGCTTTCATCTTCCCGCCATGGCTGACCGTGCACCTGCAGATAGCTCACGAGCTCATCATGCGTGAGGTCGAGCAAGGGGCGCACCACAATGTTCCGACGTCGTGGAATGCTTGATAGACCCGCGGGACCCGACCCTTTAATGGCATTCATCAAAAATGTTTCCGCGCGGTCCGACGAGGTATGCGCGGTACAGATACGAGCCGCCGTCCGCGGTGCGCCCGATTCGGCACAAAGTTCGCGAACATATCTCCGTGCCGCGGCATAGCGCACCTCGCGGGCCGCGGCCTCGATATTGCCCGATTCGTCATCAAAATAGGCATGCTCAACGCACAGCGGCAAGCCGTATTGCACGCACAAATCACGTACAAAGGCCTCGTCGCCATCGGATGCCTCCCCGCGCAGATGATGGTTCACATGCAGCACGTGCAAACGCTCGCGTGCAATGGAAGCGATGCCGCGCCCGTCCTGGATATCCAGCTTTGATGTGCAAGCCATAAGGAGCAGCGCCGTCGAGTCCGCACCGCCTGATACCATGAGCACTACGGGGGCAGCGGTCTGCCGCGTTGCCAGAACGTTCTTATCCGTCCTCGGCGCGGCATGATGTCCATAGCGCTGAGATACCGTTGGCATTCGCTTCCTCCTCTATTCGTCCGCACCCATTGTATCCTTTGGAATCTTATGTCTCGCCTGCACCTTCATATCCTCGGCAGCGGCTCAAAAGGCAACTGCGCACTCGTCGAGGGGCCTCAGGGGCTCATCATGATCGATAACGGCCTGCCCCGCCGCGAGACACTTAAACGCATGGCGGAGCTTGGCCTCTCGGCAGACGACGTCGCCGCTCTTGTAATCACTCATGAGCATGGAGACCATATCAAGGGGCTCGATGTATGGTGCAAGCACTGGCATGGTCCCCTCTTTGCCAGTAGGGACACCCTTTCATGCAAAGAAAACCTCGCGCACCTGCCCGTGGAGGAATTTGACCCCGGCGACACGCTCCCCATTGCCGGCATCCAGGTACAAACCTACTCAACATCGCACGATGTCATCAATCCTGTCGGCTATCGATTCAATGCTCTCGATGATTCCATTGGGTTTGCCACCGACACCGGAGAGTTGTCGAGCAAGGCCATAGGCATCCTCAAAGACTGTCGAGTTCTCGCGCTCGAAAGCAACCACGATGTGACCATGCTGCGCGAAGGACCGTACCCACGCTTTCTTCAGGAGCGCATCCTGTCCACAAAGGGGCACCTCTCCAACAACCAGGCCGCCGAAGCCGCGCGCGAACTTGTTACCGATCGCACCGAACAGCTCATCGCCATGCATATCAGCCAGGACAATAATCGTCCAAGCCTTACCGTCAAAAGCTATGCCAACGCGCTTGATGCAAGTCTCGATGATGAACTCGGCAGTTCTGCCACCCGTCTTCAAGGGCCACGGAAGCTCTCGATACGCCCTGCAAGTCAGTATCAACCGACAACTATTCAATAGCCCCTCAAGACAACAAAAGGGGGCTGGGAATCACTTCCCAGCCCCCTTAACTCATACTCTCGATTGAAGCAGAGCCATCGTTAGTCGATGGAGATCTTCGTGACGTTCTTCTTCTCGACGATCTTAGGAACCGTAACGGTGAGGATGCCGTCAGCATACTTTGCAGAGAGGCCCTCGCTCGAAGCGTCCTTCAGATACACGCCACGCGTCGCGCTGTACGAGCTAAACTCCTTCTGGAGGAAGTTCTTACCCTCGTTTTCGGCGCTCTCCTCGACGTTCACGCTGATGGACAGGCGACCCTCATTGAGCTCAACGTCGATGTCATCCTTGGCGACACCGGTCAGATACGCCTTGACCTCGTAGCCATCACCCTTGTCCTCAACGTCAACGGGGAACGCCTTGGAGGCAATCGAGTTGCTTGCAAGGTCGGTCATATCATCAAACAGATCGAACAGCGAGCTAGCAGAAGGACG
>DAWEIC010000189.1:0-3076 GCA_052364855.1 Collinsella sp. | reverse complement strand
GGTACCGGCGTGCGCCTGGCCGGTCAGATCACCGGCACCGAGGGGTACATGGAAGCCGTGGCGACCGGTCTGCTCGCGGCGCTCAACACCTATGCCGAGGCTATCGGCGCCGCGGGCGTCGAGTTGCCCCGCGTGGGCGCCCTGGGCGCGCTCGTGGGCTATGCGACCGATCCTGTCACCGTGGGCTACCAGCCCATGCATGTCAACTTTGGCCTGGTGCCGCCGCTCGAGGACGGTAAGCGTCGCAGCAAGCGCGACCGCTATCAGGCGTATGCGGACCGTGCGCTCGAGGCTCTTGATGCCTATCTGGCCACTCGCCCCGATCTGTTTGGAGGCGACCGGTCATAGCCTTTGACCTGTACGATGCCGTCGACTCGTTTATCGCCTATATCGCATGTGTCGAGGGACTTTCTCCCAACACGGTGACGGCCTATGGCTCGAGGCTGGAGCGCTTTGCTGCCTGGTGCGAGCGCGAGGATATCGATGCCTTCGCTGCCGACGTGCGCACCATTCGTCGCTATCTTGCCGAGCTTTCGCGTGAACAGGTGGCTCCCCGAACGCTTGCGGCGCACCTTTCGGCTATCCGATCGCTCTATCGCTGGATGGCTGCCGAGGGGATTGTCGAGGGCGATGCAGTCTCGGCGATCGCATCGCCCAAGCTGCCGCGTGACCTGCCGGGCGTCCTTACGACCAAGCAGGTCGAGGCGCTGCTCAAGATGCCTGATACCTCAACACCCGCGGGACTGCGCGATGCGGCGATGCTCGAGCTGCTCTATGCCTCGGGCGCCCGTATCTCTGAGCTCGCAGCACTCAATGTGGAGTCCATTGCGTGGTCCGAACGCACGCTGCGCCTGTGGGGCAAGGGGAGCAAAGAACGTATCGTCCCTCTGTATCGTCGTGCGCTCGAGGCGACGCGTCTCTATATTGAGGAGGGGAGGCCGGAGTTGCTCGCTCAGGCAAAGCGTCGTGACCCCGCTACCGGGCCGCATCCGCTGCTTATATCGGCGCGCGGTAATCGCATGAGTGCCGCCATGCTCAGGCGGCGGTTTCATATGCTGGCGACGCTCGCCGGCATTCCGGCCGACATCGCCCCGCATGCGATGCGCCATACCTTTGCGACCGACTTGCTCGAGGGCGGCGCGGACCTGCGCTCGGTTCAAGAGCTGCTGGGTCATGCGAGCCTGTCCACGACGCAGATCTACACGCATCTCACACCCGATCGGCTTAAGCGGGCTGTGGCTCAAGCCCATCCCCGCGGCGAATAGTGGCTGGGACGTCCCGCGCCGCGCTCAGGTGTGTGGTTTTGATTGCGGGTTGGCAGGAAGATGCATTCCTGCTATCATTCATCGGGTTGCCTCACGGCAACAGGTTTATATCACGCACGCGCGGCTACTTCATACCGTGGTGCCCGGGCTTTGGTAGCACATGTCCGGGTTGGTTTTGGAGGATGACCCCGCGCGGAGGCAAACCACAGGAGGTTTAACATGGCTACCAAGATTAATATCCGCACCCTGCTCGAGGCCGGCTGCCACTTCGGTCACCAGACCCGTCGCTGGAACCCCAAGATGAAGCCGTTCATCTTCGGTGAGCGCAACGGCATCTACATCCTCGACCTCAAGCAGACTATCCTCGACGCCGACCAGGCCTACACCTTCGTCAAGAACGTCGCCAAGGGCGGCAACGTGCTGTTCGTCGGCACCAAGAAGCAGGCTCAGGAGGCCGTCAAGAACGCTGCTGAGCGCGCCAACATGCCTTACATCAACCAGCGTTGGCTCGGCGGCATGCTGACCAACTTCGTCACCATCCGCTCCCGCATCAACCGCATGGAGGAGCTCGAGGCCATGGTCGAGGACGGCCGCATGGCTGTTCTGCCCAAGAAGGAGCAGGCTGTTCTCGGCAAGGAGCTCACCAAGCTCCAGACCAACCTCGGTGGCGCCCGCGACATGAAGGGTCTGCCCCAGGCTCTCTTCGTCATCGACACCAAGCGCGAGGAGAACGCCATCAAGGAGGCTCAGCGCCTGAACATCCCCGTCGTCGCCCTGATCGACACCAACTCCGATCCCGACGAGGTCGAGTACGGCATCCCCTGCAACGATGACGCTATCTCCGCTGTCACCCTTATGTGCGAGCTCATGGCTGACGCCTGCCTCGCTGGCTCCGGCAAGGAGCAGGTCTCCGAGGCCGAGATGGCCGCTGAGCCCAAGGCCGAGTAAATCAGTCTTAGTTAATTCTTTTTCATCTCTTTGAAAGGAACCACAATGGCCCAGATTACCGCCGCTATGGTCAAGCAGCTCCGCGAGATGACCGACTCCCCGATGATGGAGTGCAAGAAGGCTCTCGTCGAGGCTGACGGCGACATGGACGCCGCTGTCGACGTTCTGCGTAAGAACGGCCTTGCCAAGGCTGCCAAGAAGGCTGGCCGTGAGACCAACGAGGGCGCTGTCGCCGCGTTCGTCTCCGAGGATGGCAAGACCGGCGCTCTGCTCGAGCTCTCCTGCGAGACCGACTTCGTTGGCTCCAACGCCAAGTTCACTGGCTTTGCTTCCAAGGTCGCTGAGGTTGTCGCTACCACCGAGCCTGCTGACGTCGACGCTCTGCTCGAGAAGCCGATGGGCGAGGAGACCGTTTCCTCCGAGCTCACCGAGATGATTCACATCATGGGCGAGAACATGAAGATCTCCCGCTTCGCTGCCCGCAAGGCCGAGAACGGCGCGCTCGCTTCTTACATCCACATGGGTGGTAAGATCGGCGTCCTCGTCGAGTTCGCCTTCGAGAAGGCCGAGACCGCTCAGGCTGAGTCCTTCAAGGCCTTCGCTCACGACGTTGCCCTTCAGGTTGCCGCCGTCGCCCCGATCTGCGCTACCCGCGATCAGGTTCCGGCCGAGACCGTCGAGCACGAGAAGCAGATCTACATGGCTCAGGCTGCCGAGTCCGGCAAGCCCGAGGCTATCCAGGAGAAGATGGCTGTCGGCCGTCTGGAGAAGTTCTACAAGCAGTCCGTGCTCACCGAGCAGGAGTTCATCAAGGACAGCTCCCTCACCATCAAGAAGTACGCTGAGCAGGTCTCCAAGGAGCT
>DAWEIC010000188.1:0-3082 GCA_052364855.1 Collinsella sp. | reverse complement strand
TGCTTCCGAGCGGCCTCACCGGCGTTGCGGTCCTGCTCGATCGCGTTACCTCGCTGGGCGGCGTTCACATCGACATCTCGCTCGGCATGCTTGCGCTCAACATTCCCGTGGCGCTCCTATGCTGGAGCGGCATTAGCAAGCGCTTCGTCATCTTCTCGATGATGCAGGTCGTGCTCTCGTCGCTGTTCCTCAACGTCTTTCACTTCGCTCCATTTTTGGGCGACAAGATCATGCTCATCATTTTTGGCGGCGTGGTCTCGGGTCTGGGCGCTGCCATCGCGCTAAAGTCCGGCGCATCTACCGGTGGCACCGACTTTATCGCGCTGTGGGTCTCCAACCACACGGGCAAGACCATCTGGGGCGTTATCTTTGGTTTCAATTGCTTTATCCTGGCGATCTTTGGCTTTATGTTTGGCTGGGACAACGCGGCGTACTCCATCGTGTTCCAGTTTATTTCGACCAAGACCATCGACAGTTTCTATCGTCGCTACGACCGCGTGACGCTGCAGATTACGACGCGCAAGGCAGACGAGGTCATGACTGCCTACGTAAACCATTTTCAGCACGGCATTAGCTGCGCCGAGGTCGTCGGCGGATACAGCCGCGAAAAGATGTACCTGCTGAACACCGTTGTTTCGACCTACGAGAGCCAGGACATTATCAAGTTGGTGTGCGACGTTGATCCCGGCGCCGTGATCAACGTGTTCCACACGCTCAACTTTGTGGGCGGCTGGTGGGGCGGTCATGTCGACGAGCCCATGCCCACGGCCGTTCCCGATCCCGACAAGCCCGCACGCATGGCCAGCAGGCAGGCGCGCCTCAGCGAACAGGACAGCCTGCAGCAGGATGACGGCAAGTAGGGTATTGGCATTTTGCCGGTCCTGCGCAACCCATCCGAACGAGCCCCCCGAAAGCCCCGTTGCTTTCGAGGGCTCTCGTTTGCCCAGATAAAACCTACCAAAATGAAGCTGTCGCTTTTTGGTAGGGAGGGTGTATCGTTTTATCAATATGAGGTAACATGAAACTAGACGTTATATACGTATTAGAAATTTAGCTATTTTGATAAGAGTGATCAGATATGCCTGCGCCCAAAAATGCACCGCTTTACCAGCAGATTTATGACGAAATCAAGGATGCGATCGAGAAAGGTGTTTATGCACCCAAGGAGCGTATTCCGTCCGAGCTTGAACTAGCCGAGCAGTACGAGGTGAGCCGTATTACGGTGCGCCGCGCTGTCGAGGAGCTGTGCTCCGATGGTTACCTGGTTAAGCAGCAGGGCCGCGGCACCTTTGTCTCCACGCCGCACATCAACCGCCAGTTTCACGCCTCGACGCTGCAGACGTTTACCGCGCTGTGTGCCGGCAACGGCATGAAGGCCGGTGCGCACGTGATCGATCGCCAGATCGTTCCGGCGCGCCAAAACGAGATGGAGTTCTTTGGCCTGCAGAAGGATGCGCTGCTGCTGCATATCAAGCGCGTGCGTACGGCCGACGGCGAGCCCATCTTTGAGGAGAACATCTTTGTGCCGTTTGATGCCTACCGCGAGCTGTTGACGGCCGATCTTGAGGACAAGTCGATTTTTGCCGAGGTCGAGCGTGTTGGCGGAACGCCGATTGTCTCGGTTGGCTACCGCACGGTCGAGGCCGTTCGTGCCAATACCGAGCAGGCGGCCGAGCTGGGCATTGCTCCGCACGATCCGCTGCTCAACCTGCGTGCCGGCTTTATCGGCCCCAATGGCGAGCCGGTCCTGATGGGTAAGCAGTACTACGTGGGATCGCGCTACGTTATGGTGATGTAGGGTTGGTTCCGCCGTTCTGCCGAACGGCGGACCGGCCGACGCTGCGCGCCCGGCATTTGGCCAATCTGCCGTTCAATTTCAAAGGCGCGACCAGAAGGTCAGCGCCTTTTCATTTCACGGCACCTTGGCTCAAATGACGGGCGCTCGCTGGCATTGCCAAAACATCGGCGTTTCCGCAGCTGTCAATGCTTTGGTGCAAGGGGGACAGGTTTGTTTGCACCAGAAAATGAGGGTGGATAATCTTCCGTTTTTGGCTTGGTGACGGGTTCAAAGTGGGAGATTATCCACGCTCATCCGGAAAGCGTCCAAAAATCCACGCTCGTTCCCCTTGGATCCCTTTCGGACCGCAATGCCCGTGGCCGGTAGCCGGGCGACGCCGGTCCGCGTGGCGGCGTATAATCGGCGGCAGATGATTCTGACGTTAGGAAACCATGACCGATAGCATGCAGCAGATGGCGCTCGACACGCTCGGCGCCTATTTTGGCTACACCTCGTTTCGCCCGGGACAGGATCGCATGGTCGATGCGATTCTTGCCGGTCGCGATGCGTTGGGTGTTATGCCCACAGGCGCCGGCAAGTCCATTTGCTACCAGGTGCCTGCGCTCATGCTGCCCGGCATCACCTTTGTGGTGAGCCCGCTGCTGTCGCTGATGGAGGACCAGACCCGTGCGTTGCTCGCGGCGGGTGCGCGACCCAGCTATCTCAACTCCAGCCTTACCCCGGCCCAGCAAAACACCGTGCTCAAGCGGGCGCGCGAGGGCCGCTACCAGCTTATGTACGTGGCGCCCGAGCGCCTGCTCGAGCCGCGCTTTTTAGCCTTTGCGCAGGAGGCCGCGGCGGACGGCGGCATTGGCGTGCCGCTCGTGGCCATTGACGAGGCCCACTGCGTGAGCCAATGGGGCCAGGATTTCCGCCCCGCTTACCTGCAGATTCGCGAGTTCATCGATTCCCTGCCGCAGCGCCCCATCGTGGCGGCCTTTACCGCTACGGCGACCGAGCGCGTGCGCGCGGACATTCAGCAGATGCTCGGCCTGCAAAACCCCGCGACGGTGGTGACGGGCTTCGATCGCAAGAACCTCTACTTTGGTTGCGAGGAGATGGGCGACAAGGCCAAGACCGCCTGGGTGCGCGACTATGTGATCGCGCATTCGAGCGAGAGCGGCATCGTGTATTGCTCGACCCGCAAGACGGTCGACGCGCTGGCCGCGGAGCTTGCCGAGGCACTGGGCCCCAGCGGCATTCGCGTGGGCCGCTACCATGCCGGCATGGGCAACGACGCCCGCC
>DAWEIC010000187.1:0-3090 GCA_052364855.1 Collinsella sp. | reverse complement strand
CCGATCGCCGACGACCGTTGCCGATACGGGGCAGAGGATGGGGCGCAGCGAAGTGAGGGGGAGGCGAAACGTATCGGCGATACCGGTGGGGTTGCCGCCCGTGGCGATAATTACGGCATGTGCCTGCAGGGCCTCGTTCTTGCGAGGGACATCGGCGAGCGCTTTCCGAAGCGAGCGGAGCTCCGATTTTCGGTCGTCGTGCTTTTTTGCCTTGAGCGCCCGCGCTGGACGGTCTATTTGGAGTGCCCAGCCTTCGGAAGCTTTGTGTGCCGAGGCAACGTTGGCTCCGCAGATTAAGGTGATACCCAGGCGGTTGCAAACATTGAGAAGTGCGTCGCGCACCGATTCGGCGCGAAGGGAGCGCGGGTACAGCCGGCCTTCCTCGGAGGTTGTCATGATGCCCAGCGAGGAGAAGAAACCCATAAGCTCTTGTTCGGGCTGGGGGCCCATGACGGATTCGACGAATGCGGGGTGGTTATACCGCTGAGGATCAATCGATTCGTTGGAGAGGTTGCAGCGGCCGTTGCCGGTCGCAAGGAGCTTAAGGCCACAGGCGACATCGCGCTCAACGATGCAGACGCTTTTGCCAGCGCGTGCGGCCGTAATGGCAGCGGCGAGGCCTGAAGCCCCGCCGCCGATTACCAGGACGTCATAGAAGGCGCTCGTGTTCACTTAGGCCTCGTCGGTCTCGTGCGGGGTAATGGCCTCGACGGCAGAGACTGCCTTGGGCAACATGTCATCGGGCAGCGCGGTCTCGACCTCGCCCTTATCGCAGGCCTCGGCGAGTGCCGGATTAATGGGAAGCTGGCCCAAGATGTCGAGGTTATAGCGATCTGCGACCTCGGGGAGCTTGCTCTTGCCAAAGACCTCGATCTTCTTGCCGCAGTCGGGGCACTCAATATAGCTCATGTTCTCGACAATGCCCAGAATGGGGACGTTCATCTTCTCGGCCATGTTGACCGCCTTGGCGACGATCATCGAGACCAGATCCTGCGGGCTCGTGACGATGACGATGCCGTCGACGGGCAGCGACTGGAAGACGGTGAGCGCGACGTCGCCTGTTCCCGGAGGCATGTCGACCAGCAGGTAGTCGATGGGGCCCCACGAGGTCTCGCTCCAGAACTGCCTAATGGCGCCCGCGATGACCGGACCGCGCCAAAGGACGGGGTCGGTCTCGTTTTGGAGCAGAAGGTTGGAGCTCATGACCTTGACGCCGTGCTCGGAGATTTCGGGCAGCATAAGGTTGCCAAGGGCATGGACGTGGCGTCCGCTCATACCGAACATCTTGGGGATAGAGGGACCGGTGATGTCGGCATCGAGGACGCCGACCTTGTGGCCGTGACGGGCAAGCTCGGTGGCGATGGCACCGGTGACAAACGACTTGCCGACACCGCCCTTGCCGGAAAGCACGGCGATGACGCGTTTGACCTCGGACAGCGTGTTCTCCTCAAATTGCGACGGCGACGTTTGTCCGCCGGCGGCCTGTGCGTGCTCGCAACCCATGTATGACTCCTTTGTATATGTTGGGGCCGGAGCCCCGTGATGTGACACGAGCGTCATTGTACCCTCGTTTGCGAGCGGGAGTCATTTGCGATGCATTTGGGCCGAGCGTGCTTGCAATACGATGGGTCCAAGCGAATGGGCGGGCTTACTGAACTTTGCTGGCGAACTCGAGGTATTGCATGCGCTGCAGCTTGTCGATCGTCGAGGCGTATGGGCTGTCTTCAGATTCCAAGTCGTAGCGCAGCCCGTCGGCACCAAGGTAGCCGGCGACATTGATGGTGGGCACATCTGACCTTGTTGCAAGCAGAGCCTTTTGATAGTCGGTGAGCGGGGCGCCGATCTTATTAAGGGTAATGGCTGCAATCTCGTTTGCCCCGACGGTGTCGTAGACGTTGAGCTCGGTATTGCCGGCGATTTCATAGTTAGCCCAGACAAAATATGTCGACTGATAGATACGGAAAGCGTGGCTTGCCGTATCTTCCTGGGGGTACAGCTCGTCGTTGAGAGTCGTTGCGGCGCTCGGCTGATGGTCGCCAAAAAAGACAAGAACAACCGGTCTGCCGATGTTGCGGAGCTCGTTGATAAAGTACTCGAGGTCCCGGTCGGATGCGTTGATGCAGGTGAGATAGGTGTTGAGCGCGCTATTGGCACCCTCGCTGGCTCCCTCAACCCAATAGTTTGTCAGCTCCTCGGCGGGAACGGTGCCATAGTCGTAGCCGCCGTGATTTTGCATCGTGACGTCAAAGATGAACTGCGGCGCTTCGTCGGTTCTAAGCAGGTCGAGTATCTTGTCGTAGGTGGCGTAGTCGCATACGCCGGCATGGTAATAGGGCGCACCTTCGAAATCGCCGATTGAAAGAAAGTCTCCAAAGCCCAGCTGCTGATAGATTTTATCTCGATGGTAGTTGACGGGGTTTTGCGGGTGCATAGCCGTAGCGGTATACCCAAGCTCTTTAAGGTCCTTTGCCAGGCTGTTGACGCCATTCATCTGATACAGCTGATAGGGGATTTTGCCCAATCCAACAAAGGCCGTTGTCGCTCCGGTCAAAAATTCGAATTCGGAGTTCGCCGTTCCGCCACCGGCGACCGAAGCGAGCATGGTGCCGCGAACAAGTGTGTCGGGAAGCGAGTTGTAGAATGCGGGGCCGGTGTACCCGGCCGCCTGGAGCTGCTCAAAGCACGAAAGGTCGCTAAAACTCTCATTCATGACGGCAACAATCGTCGGCTTGATTTCATTGAACTGGGCAACGGCCGCCGCGCGCTGCTCGCTCGAGCCATACGTGCTGTCGTAGGTGGCGGCGAGCTCCTGCTCGATGCTCTGCGCCTCATCGGGCGTATAGTCTTCGGGCTTCTCAATGGGCAACTCGTTGACCATTTCGGTGAACGAAGTGATAAAACCCTGAGACGCATACGTGGTGATGGGCTGCCAACGGTCAAATCCAAAATTCAGCGCCTGCTCCAAGTCGATGCTGGAAAAGCCCGAGAGCCCCACAACGGTCACTAGCAGAAAAGCGCAGAGGTTAGCGGCGATTGCGGGGAAGACATGGGTGGGCGTACGGAGCTTTCGCGGTCGGATAAGCGAAAGAA
>DAWEIC010000186.1:368-3091 GCA_052364855.1 Collinsella sp. | reverse complement strand
AACGGCATGAACATCAAGCTCACCGATGCGGCCTATGACAAGATCGTGGCCGAGGGCACCGACCTCACCAACGGTGCGCGTCCGCTGCGCCGCGCCATTCAAAAGCTCATCGAGGACCCGCTGTCCGAGGAGCTTCTGGCCGGCGAGTGGGGCGAGGGCGATACCGTCCTGTGCGACGTGGCCGATGGCAAGTTTGTCTTTAGCCGCGGCACGGGCGAGATCCCGGCACCGCGTCCGGCGGGCACGCTTGGTGGCGATACCGCCCCGGCGGTACCGCACACCGGCAACGCCGCGCCCGTGAGCGGCGGCGTGACCTCGGGCCCCGGCGGCATGATGCAAGCCGGTTCCGGCGCGCTGTAGGGCGTGGCGACAATTTGATACGCGCAATCGAGGCGCTCCGGAAAGGGCGCCTCGATTTGTAGAGCTGCGGAAGTTGTGACCGTTACGCTATACGGTCCACCGTTAGCCGATGATGCGAGGGCGCTCGGCGTTTTCGACTGGTTTATGCACGCAAAGTCTGGGAATATACAAGTCGCATGTCTTACTGTCTAACCAGTTGCGCCAAGGAGGCACCATGGACTACAAGATTACCGGCTACGAGCCCGCCCAGCTGTTCCATTTCTTTGAGGAGGTCAGCGCGATCCCCCGTGGGTCTGGCAACGAGAAGGGCATCAGCGATTTCCTGGTTGCGTTTGCCAAGGAGCGCGGTCTCGATGTGTACCAGGACGAGGTCTACAACGTCATCATTCGCAAGCCCGCATCTGCCGGTGCCGAGAATGCCCCGACCGTGATGCTGCAGGGCCACATCGATATGGTGTGCGACAAGTTGGGCTCCGTTGAGCACGACTTTACGACCGATGGTATCGACCTGGTCGTCAAGGACGGCGTCCTCACCGCTAACGGCACCACTCTGGGCGCCGACAACGGTATTGCCGTCGCGCTTATGCTTACCGTGCTCAACGACGATTCGATTACCCATCCGGCCCTCGAGTGCGTGTTCACCACCGACGAGGAGACTGGCCTGGTCGGCGCCGAGACGCTCGACAAGTCCCAGATTAGCGCCCGCACCATGATCAACCTCGATTCCGAGGAGGAGGGCGTTGCCACCGTCAGCTGCGCCGGCGGCGTCGTCGTTACCTACACCTGCCCGATCGCGCGCGAGCACAAGACCGGTAGCACCCTCACGCTCGACATCTCCGGCCTGCTGGGCGGCCACTCCGGCAGCGATATCAACCTGGAGCGCGGCAACGGCAACCTCATCATGGCCCGCATCATCGACCGCCTGATGGTTGCCGGCGAGCCCGCCATCGTTAGCTTTAACGGCGGCACCAAGGACAACGCCATCAACCGTGAGTGCAAGGCTGTTCTGGTCTACGCCGACCACGCTGCCGCCGAGGCCGCGGCCCAGATCGCAAAGGGCATCATCGCCGACGTCACTGCCGAGCTCGAGGTCTTCGACCCCGGCTTTACCTGCACCGTCGAGATTGCCGACGACGCCGAGGTCGAGGCCATGGACCAGAAGTCCGCGCTTGCCCTCATCCGCGCCCTGCGCCTTGCCCCTAACGGCGTGATTCGCCGCAACGTCGCCACCGACGGCTCCGTCGAGGTTTCCTCCAACATCGGTGTGGTTGCCACTTCTGACGACGAGGTCAAGATCATGCTGTCCCCGCGCTCCTCGATCACCTCGCTGCAGAACGAGTTCAAGGACCGTCTGCAGACGCTGGCCGATGTCCTGGGCTTCGACGCCAAGTTTGAGTTTGAGTATCCCGGCTGGAGCTATGCCGAGCATTCGCCGGTCCGCGAAGTCTTTGTCGAGAGCTATCGAGAGCTCTTTGGCTCCGAGCTGCGCATCGAGTCCATTCACGCCGGCCTTGAGTGCGGCCTGTTTGCCGAGGCCCTGCACGGCCTGGACGCCATCGCCGTGGGCCCGACGCTCTCCGATGTCCACACCCCGGACGAGAGCATGGAGCTCGCTTCTGCCGAGCGCTTCTACGAGCTGCTCATCGACGTCCTCAAGCGCCTTGCCGCGTAAAGGTTGCGCTAGCAGCAGTCCGAGTCACGTGCTAGCGGATTGCAAATGACATTACGAGAGGGGGCATTCGAGCGTTTGCGACGGGTGCCCCCCTCTTTTGTTTGATAATTGCGAAATTACGGTCACCTAGTCCATTTCTGCCCTGATGAGGTCGAGGGTGCGCTGGCAGTTTTCGCGGACGGGGCCGAGCATATGCTCGCGCAGGTCCGCCATGCCGGGCAGGTCGGCGTATTCGTCCATGACCTCTTCCATGCAAATGGGTACCTCGTAGGCGAGGTCCATCATGGTCGCAAAGCAAAACTTCTCGGATAGCCCGGCATCGGTGAGTGCCGCCTCCAGCGCGGGGTCGCCCATACCGTGGTATCGGCGGATAGCGCCTGGACCGATGCGCCCCACACGATTTTCGCCGCCAACGCTCATGGCAAGGCGCGCTTTTCGCCGCATGCGTTCGTATGCTAAGCCCGATGCGACATCGTACATGGGTGCGAGTGCCGCGTTTGTGCCTTTGCCAAGGATGAGCGAGTAGTTTTTAGCGTGTGCGTCAGGCGCTCCGATAATGGCGTTATAGAACAACATATAGGTAAAAAGCACAAGATTCATGTGGTGGGGGACTGTGTTAATCAGTCGTTCTTGGATGTCTCGTATAGTTGGTCCTCCGTCGGCGGTGTATTTCTGGCTTGGCAATACACCG
>DAWEIC010000186.1:0-358 GCA_052364855.1 Collinsella sp. | reverse complement strand
GAGCGCCTGGCAAAAGTCCTCCTGATGCAGCCTTTCGATATTTCCGCTGCTATTGACCATTCTGTCGTACCGTTCAACGACGAGCGCGGCTTCGTCTTCAAATGTGCAATAGGAGACGTTGGCAGTTGGAATGCCAACACGCCGAGCCGTTTTCATGCAGACGAATTCGTTTAAGGCCTGATGTTTGAACCCAACGACACCATTTTTGAAGATATGGGTAGTGGGGGATGACCCTAGACATTCGCACCATTGGCCATCATGCCAAGCTAGTGCAAATTTGCCTTGATTGCCGCCCAGGGACCAGCTTTCGTTGGAGCCCATCCATGTCTCTCTTTCGTCATCGCGAATTGCTTTGAGC
>DAWEIC010000185.1:0-3095 GCA_052364855.1 Collinsella sp. | reverse complement strand
TGTCCAACAAGATCATGCTTGGCGTGTTCCGTGCCGCGGCATACATCACCACGCTGGTGCTGGTCGCTATCATCGCCTACGTGGTTGTTAACGGCTTACCGCATATCTCGCTCGACTTTATCTTCGGTTGGCCCCAGGGCGTCAACGCCGAGGGCGGAATTTGGCCCACGATCGTCTCGACCGTCTACGTGACGGCGCTCGCCATGCTTATCTGCACGCCGATCGCTGTGCTGGCAGCCGTCTATCTGGCCGAGTACGCCAAGCAGGGCAAGGTCGTCGAGCTCATTCGCTACGCTGCTGACGCTTTGGCCTCGGTGCCCTCCATCGTTATGGGCCTGTTTGGCTACGCCTTGTTTGTCGAGGCTATGGGCCTGGGCCTTTCGATGGTCTCTGCCGCTCTGGCACTTGCGCTCTTGATGCTCCCCATCGTCATGCGCACCACCGAAGAGGCCATTCGCGCCGTTCCGCGCTATATCCGTTGGGGCGCGTACGGCCTGGGCGCTACCAAGTGGCAGGTCGTCTCCAAGATCGTGCTTCCTTCGGCCTTTGGCCGCATTGCCACGGGCATCGTCCTTGCCATCGGCCGTGCCATCGGCGAGACCGCCGTGGTGCTCTACACCATGGGCCAGGCCATCAATCTACCTATTTCGCCGCTCGATTCCGGTCGTCCCATGACCGTTCACCTGTACCTGCTTGCCAACGACGGCATCAACATGAACGCAGCCTACGGCACCGCGCTCTTGCTGATGGTGATCATTTTGGCCTTCAACCTGTTTGCGCGCTTCCTGTCGCGCAAGCGTCGCTAGTTAAGGAGTCCCATGTCCGTTTATCAGTCCGCTCCCACGTTGGAGCAAGCGGCCATTACGGCCAAGGATTTCAACTTTTGGTACGGTGACTTTCATGCGCTGACGGGGCTTGACCTCAACATCGCCAAAAACGCCATCACCTCCTTCATTGGCCCTTCGGGCTGCGGCAAGTCGACGTTTTTGCGCTGCATCAACCGCATGAATGACCTGATCGAGGGCACGCGCGTCGAGGGCACCATGACGCTCGACGGCAACGATATCTATGCCGAGGGTGTCGACCCGGTCGATCTCCGTCGTCGCGTGGGCATGATCTTTCAGCAGCCCAACCCGTTTCCCAAATCCATCTACGAGAATGTCGCCTTTGGCCCTCGTCTGCAGGGCGTGACTAGCAAAAGCGACCTCGATGACATCGTGGAAGAATCGCTCAAGCGCGCCAACCTCTGGAAAGAGGTATCCAATCAGCTCAACAAGGATGGTTTGGCGCTCTCGGGCGGTCAGCAGCAGCGTCTGTGCATCGCGCGCGTGCTTGCGGTGCAACCCGATGTCCTCCTGATGGACGAGCCCTGCTCCGCCATCGACCCCACTTCCGTCTCTAAGGTCGAGGATCTGATGGCCGAGCTGGCGCCCGAGATGACGATCATCATCGTCACGCATTCAATGCAGCAGGCAGCTCGCATTAGCGACTACACCGCATTCTTCTTGCAGGAAGTTGCCGGCGAGCCCGCTACGCTCATCGAGTATGGTCAAACCGACGCGATCTTCACCAGCCCGGTGGACTCGCGGACGGAAGACTATATCACCGGCCGCTTTGGCTGATCGGTGCGACTAGTCCCAAGCCGATCGGATCTGGTCCGGTGCGTATTCACTGTGCGGGCGGCATGACCGCACCCAACTGATTGGAGTGAACCATGCGCAAACTGTTTTCCCGTCAGCTCATCGAGGCCCGTCACGAGATGCTGAGCATCTACGAGGCCGTCGATCTGGCCCTCCACGATGCCGTGAAGGCCTATGTGACCGACGACCGCAAGCTCGCCACCAAGACCAAGAAGCGCACGCTTTCGATTGACGCACGCTGCGCCAACCTGGAGGCCGTCTGCTACAACCTGATTGCCACGCAGTCACCGGTCGCCTCCGACTTCCGCTTGCTGCAGACGATCATCTACGTCGACTTTAACCTGCAGCGCATGACCGATAAGGTTCGCCAGATTTGCCGCGCCACGCGTCATATGATCAAGGCCGACATCTCGCTGCCCAAGGAGCTTGTCGGCACGGTCGAGGCCGAGGCTGAGGCCGTCTACCAGGTGCTGGGCTCTTCGCTTTCTGCGCTCGTCACCAACGACATGTCCATCATCTGCAACTTGGCCGTCGAGGACGAGCCAGTGCACGCCGCCTACGAGAAGTTCTTCCGCACCTTTAACCGCATGGACACGGGCGATTTTATGGACGACGACAGCAACTATGACGACCTGCGCCGCGCCATCATGGTATCGCGCTATCTCGATCGCATCGCCTCGATTTCCATCGATGCCGCCTGCCGTCTGACCTTCCTGTTGACCGGACAGCGTATGACTGCCGGTGATATCGCCTGCACTGATGAGGATGAGCTCGAGAGCATGCGCGTGCCTTCGGGCGAGGGTGTTATCATGAGGCCCGCCGTCGATGCACGCTACGTTGCCAAGGTGCCCGTTAACGAGGTCAGCGAGGGTCTTCGCTACCTGCTCGATCATCTTGAGGATGAGGACGATGGCGAGGACGACGAGGAGTAAGTAACCCCGTTCGTCGAAAGATTGTAAATACCTAAGTGAGCGCGGCCTTGCACATGCGGGGCCGCGCTCTTGCGTTAGCATGGGACTACTTGTTTGGCTGTCAGCGGAGGCGATTGGCAATGGATAACTATTTGGACTTGATGCGCGCTCGCCGCGAGCAGATTCTGGAACGTTTTTATGCGGCGCTCGATCGCGCGGGCCGTCCCCACGACGCCGCGCGCCTCATTGCCGTGTCCAAGACCGTTGGTGTCGATGAGACCGTTGCCGCCATCCAGGCGGGGTATCGCCATTTTGCCGAGAATCGCCCGCAGGAGCTGGTTCGCAAGCTCACAGGTTTGGCGGAGCATCCGGAGCTGCCCGAGGTGCGCTTCGATATGATCGGCAACCTGCAGACCAATAAGATCAATGCGGTGCTGGGCTCAGCCGAGCTGATTCACTCGGTGGGTTCGCTGCATCTGGCGCAGGCGATCTCGAGCCGTGCTGCCCGCAAGATTGAGGCAGGCGAACTCGCCGGCCCCCCGCG
>DAWEIC010000184.1:0-3096 GCA_052364855.1 Collinsella sp. | reverse complement strand
TACTTCCTGTGGAGCCTGCAGGATCAGTTCTCCTGGACCAACGGATACAACAAGCGTTATGGCTTCTTCTACGTTGACTTTGAAACCCAGAAGCGCACGCCCAAGGCAAGCGCATACTGGTATAAGCACGTGGCGCAAACCCGTCGTCTGGACTAGCGGCTGGCGGGGTTGCCCGCGCACATAACCTGTCCCCATTTCTCAGCCGGGGGCGGCACGTCACACGGCGCGCCGCCCCCGGCCTTTTTGTGCAGGTCGGAAGCCGTTTGTCTCGATCTGTAACATCTAGCTGGTTATTTCACCCTTAACTGTTACAGATCGAGACAAATGGAATAAGCGGGACCAAATTGTCTAAATCTGTAACACTAAAACCGGTTTTGGACGTCTAGTTGTTACAGATTGAGATAAACGCACAGGGCAATCCTCTCAATCTCAATCTGTAACATCTAGCTGAGATTTTCGGTCCCACCTGTTACAGATTAAGATGAACGAGCCGAGCACGTCTACGCCCGCAGGTCCTTCACGCTGGAACGCTCGACCAACACGCCCGAGACGAGCGTACGGCTTCTGGAGCTCGGGGCTTCCAGACCTGCGACGACCTCGTTAAGCGCACGGACGCCCAGCTCGCGGTGGCGAAACTTCACCGACGTCAGAATCGAATTAGGTATCGTCTTGTAGAGCTCATCGTCGAATCCGATCACGGACACGTCGTCGGGCACACTGAGCCCTTTGTCACGTAGAGCCATCATCACGCCGTTTGCCATGCAGTCGTTAGCAGCGAGGACCGCCGTGCAATCGGGCTTATCGGCAAGCACAAGGCCCGCGGCATAGCCACTATCCGCATTCCAATCGCCTTGCAGGGGCGCGGGCGGCTCAATGCCACGCGCCTCGAGTGCCGCACGCCAACCTTTCATACGGCACTGGCTCGACAGCGACTCTTTCTTACCAGAGACGAAGTACACGTTTTTATGCCCGCGATTCAAGAAGTACTCGCACGCCATGCGCGCACCGCCCTCTTGATCGTCACTGACGGTAGAGCAGGTAGGATGCTCCATCGGTGTGATAATCACCGTCTTGAGGTCTTTCGGAGCCTCGAAGGTATCAAAGTCATCGACCATCTGACGCAGGTTGAAGATCATGCCATCAACAGGCAGCCGCGACATCCTGCGCGCCGCATCGGCAAGGGTCATCTTCTCCGCTGCGCACTTCTTAATCATCGTGAGCGCAAAGCCTCGCTCTTCGGCGGCATCGGCGATACCGTCGATCATGTCCACGGCGCCGCCCGACAAGTGGAACATCACCACGCCGATGCACCCGTAACGGCCCAACTTGAGTGAACGCGCGGCAAAGTTGGCTCGAAACCCGAGCGCCTCCATGGCCGAATGGACCTTATCGCGTGTCGACTCTCGCACGCTATCGGGCTCGTTAATCACGCGCGACACCGTCTTGAGAGAAACGCCCGCGGCAACTGCCACATCATTCATTGAGACATTTTTCTTGTCCATCGTTGCCACTGCTTCTCCACTCGGTTCTCTATCGCTTGCTTTTTGCGTTCTAGCATACACTACCTGCCCGACTGACAAATCAACCGTTTACCGGACAATATCGACCGCTCACCCGTATATCCTTGTTGCTCTTCCAAAAATGTCTTACGTTGTCATTAACGAAATGACAACGTTGTCATTTCGCAATGCCTTCCTTAAGCAGGAAGGTTTCCGGGCAGTCCTGACCATCCATCGACGACCAGTTCCATCCACATGCATCGCGCATCAAGTAGCAAAGGAGCTCTATGGACGCCATCGTAAAGATGCTCGAAAAGCATCAACCGTTCTTCGAGAAGATCTCGAGAAACATCTACCTCCAGGCCATCAAAGACGGATTCCTTGGGTGCATGCCCATCGTCCTTACCTCTTCGATCTTTCTGCTGATCGCCACCCTTCCCGGCGTAGTTGGCATCACGCTGCCCCAGCCGCTCATCGACTGGTGCAATAAGCTGTACAACTTCACCATGGGCGTCATGGGCATCATGGTTGCCGGCACCACTGCCAAGAACTTTACGGCTTCCATGAACCGTCGCATGCCCGCCGGCAAAGTGCTCAACGACGGCTCCACCATGGTGGCCGCCCAGTGCAGCATGCTGCTGCTCGCTGTTACGCAGTTCACCACCAAGTTCAACGGCTCCGAACTTTCGGTCTTCGATTGCACCAGCATGGGTACGCGCGGTCTGTTCTCGGCCTATATCGCCGCGTTCATTACCGTGTGGGTCTATAAGTTCTGCGTCTCGCGCGATCTGACCATTAAGCTGCCCAAGGAGGTCCCGGGCGCCATCGCTCAGAACTTCCGCGACATCATCCCCTTTGGCAGCGCCGTCATCATCTGCGGCATCATCGATGTCGTCGTGCGTAACCTCATGGGCGTTCCGTTCTCCGAGCTGCTTATCAAACTGCTCTCCCCGCTCTTTACCGCTGCAGAAACCTATCCTGGCCTTATTCTTATCCAGGCTGCCACCGCGTTCTTCTGGTTCATCGGCGTCCACGGCCCCTCGATCGTCCAGCCGGGCATCGACCCTATCCGTCTTGCCAACCAGGCCGAGAACCTGCAGGTTCTGCTGGCCGGTGGCCACCCCGCCCACTCCCTCACCTTTAACATGTCGCTCGTGGGTGAGTTCGGCGGCACCGGCGCCACGTTCATCGTGCCGCTTCTGCTGATTCTCTTTATGAAGTCCAAGCAGCTCAAAGCCGTCGGTAAAGCCTCGATTGTTCCTGTTGCCTTCGCCGTCAACGAACCGCTGCTCTTTGGCGCGCCGATGATCCTTAACCCCTACATGCTCATCCCCTTTGTTGCCGCTGGTTGCGTCAACGTGAGTGTTGCCAAGTTCTTTATCGATAACGTGGGCATGAACGGCTTCTCCTTCGTGGTGCCTTGGGCTACCCCTGCCCCCATCGGCATCTTCATCACCACGAACTTCCAGCTTATCGCCCTGGTATTTGTCGCGATTATCATCTTGCTGGACGCCATCATCTACCTGCCGTTCTTGAAAGCATACGATAAGCTGCTCTGCGACCAGGAGGCCGAGCGCGCCGCCGAGCTGGGTCTCGA
>DAWEIC010000183.1:0-3100 GCA_052364855.1 Collinsella sp. | reverse complement strand
TCCATGGAGGAGGAGTACGCCAAGGATCCCGAGAACTTCGACCCCGATTCGATCAACGCGGTCAAGACCTCCCTCATGGGCCCGCTTTCCGGTATCGGTGACTCCTTCTTCCAGGGCACCATCCGCGTCATCGCCTTTGGTCTGGGCGTTCAGCTGGCTCAGCAGGGCTCCATCATGGGCCCGATCCTGGCCATGCTCATCTCCATCGTCCCCTCCGTGCTGATCACTTGGTTCGCTGCCAAGATGGGTTATCAGGGCGGCCACCAGTACCTGAGCAAGCTCCAGGGCGGCGACCTCATGGAGAAGCTCATGTATGTCTGCGGCATCGTGGGTCTTATGTCCGTGGGCGGCATGATCGCCACGCTGATCGGCGCCACCACCCCGCTGCAGTTCGCTGAGGGCACCGTCGTTATCCAGGACATCCTGGACGGCATGATGCCCCAGATGATCTCCCTTGGCCTCACCGGCCTTATGTACTGGCTCATCAAGAAGAACGTCAACACCGGTTGGCTTCTCGTGATCGCCATCGTGGGCGGCATCGCCCTCTCCGCGGCCGGCATCCTGGCCTAGTCGCGACCAAGCGTCTAACCGCTTTCCCCCGGGGGCCTGCCTGGCATCCCATACCCCAGGCAGGCTTCCATCCCCAAAATGCGACAATGGGACAGTCCCTTTGTCGCATCCTCAACGGGCCGGCGACTCGGTCCAAATCACGGTAACCCTGCGAGCGCCCGGCAATGTGGCGCCGCAAAAATCGAAAGGAATGTGTCAGATGTACGAGATCGACCTTAACCTCCCTAAGCAGATCGTCGCTGACGTCCTGTCCAACCACGAGATCCACAGCGTCGCTTTCGTCGGCTGCGGTGCCTCCATGTCCGACCTTTACCCCGCCAAGTACTTCCTGGCCAACAACACGGACAAACTGAACGTTCAGATCTTCACCGCTAACGAGTTCAACTACGACACGCCTTCCTGGGTCAACGAGCACACCTTCGTGATCACCTGCTCCCTCGGTGGCTCCACGCCCGAGACCGTCGAGGCCAACAAGACCGCCAAGAAGCACAACTGCCCGGTCGTCTCCCTCACCAACAAGGCTGGCTCCGCTCTGACCGTCGACGCCGACCACGTCATCGTCCACGGCTTCCACGCCAACTATGCCGCCAAGGCCGAGAAGCCTGGCTACGCCATCGCTCTCGCTCTCGAGATCCTTCAGCAGACCGAGGGCTATGATCACTACGAGGATATGATCACCGGCCTCACCAACATCTTCGACCTGTGCGAGAACGCCGCTCAGCACTGCACGAAGCTTGCCAAGAAGTTCGCTGAGGACTTCAAGGACGACAAGATGATCTACTTCATGGCTTCCGGTGCCTCCGAGAAGATGGCTTATTCTCACGCCGCCTTCCTGTTCACCGAGATGCAGTGGATCGACGCCGCCGCCTACAACACCGGCGAGTACTTCCACGGCCCGTTCGAGGTTTCCACCGAGGGTAAGCCCTACGTCTTCTTCATGTCCGATGGTGCTACCCGTCCGATGGACGCCCGCGCCCTCACCTTCCTTGAGCGCATGGGCGCCAAGGTCGCTCTGATCGACTCCAAGGACTACGGTCTGGCTGACGCCGTGCCGGCGAGCGTCATCACCTACTTCAACCCGCTGCTGCACCTCGCCGTTATGCGCGAGTACGGCAACCAGATCGCCGAGGCCCGTCAGCACCCGCTGACCATGCGTCGCTACATGTGGAAGCTTTCCTACTAATCACAAGTAAGTAAACCTTACGGGTTGATTGAGAGGGGATGGGGTTTGCGCCCCGTCCCCTTTTTTGCTCTTGGGAGGGCACGCCTGTCGCGTCGCAAAACCCAGGATAAAACCTACCAAAATAAACCTGTCCCTATTTGGCAGGTGGGAGGAGATGCGTATGATCAAAGCAGTGCTGTTTGACATGGACGGCGTGCTGGTCGATACCGAGTGGTTCTACAACCGTCGTCGCGTGGCGTTTATGGAAGAGAAGGGCTTTCACTTTGACGAGATCCCCGATCTTTCGGGGTCTAACGAGCCCGCCATTTGGAAGTCGCTGGTACCTGACGATGTTGAGCTGCGCGAGCGCCTGCGCGTGGAGTACAAGCAGGTCTACAGCCCGGACCACCCCGTTCCGTATGCCGAGCTGCTCAACGAGCAGACGGAGCCGGTGATGCGCAAGCTGCACGAGCGCGGCGTGAAGTGCGCCATCGCAAGCTCGTCCTATCGCGAGCTCATTGACGAGCTGGTGGGGATTGCCGGTATCGCCGACGTGCTGGACTACACCATCAGCGGTCACGAGTGCAGTGCGTTTAAGCCCGACCCCGAGATCTACCTGCGTGCCATGGAGGCGCTGGGTGTGGAGCCTACCGAGTGCCTGGTTATCGAGGACTCGCCTTTGGGCATCGAGGCTGGCAAACGTTCCGGCGCCCGCGTCCTGGCACTGCGCCCGCACGAGGGCGTCAACCTCGATCAATCGCGAGCCGATGCCGTTATTGATAATCTGACCGACATTTTGGCCGCTTTGTAGTGTCAATCCGCCGCGAGAAGCACGGGTACAAACGTTTTTTGCGGTGGACTGGCTCAATTTGGTTTCGATTTTGATCCGTTTGGCTTCGATTCGGACTAAGTGAGTAGACTTTTTGGTGCAGGACGAGCACAAAGCGCATCTGCTCTAGTAAAACCGCAGGTCACAGGGGTGGCGGTTTTGGGTGTGCTCTGCAGGTCGCGTAAAGTCTACTCACTTGTAATTTGGGCCTTTGGTCGTGGGGTTGCTGGTCCCGCTTTGGTTGTCGAGAGAGGGTGAATTGAAGCGCCCCCGCACGCTCCATGCTACAATCGCGGACATACCCCACAACTACATCTGCCTTCGAAAGGAGCCTGCGTGGCGAACGCCATCGATCAGCTCACGGACCGAGTGCTCGTACTCGGCCGCCTCACCATCGTCCGCCGCGCTATTACTGCCGTGGCGGTCACGATTTCCGCCGTTCTCCAGACATTCCTGATCCAGGCGTTCATTCAGCCCGCCGACTTGCTTCCGAGCGGCCTCACCGGCGTTGCGGTCCTGCTCGATCGCGTTACCTCGCT
>DAWEIC010000182.1:0-3105 GCA_052364855.1 Collinsella sp. | reverse complement strand
GACCCTTGTCCACAAACTTGTTGAGCATATTGAGCTCGTCGGGGCAGGTGGCCATGACGTCCTTGAGGACATACTTGAGCATGGCCTCAGCGTTATCCATGTAGTCGTTAAGGTCGGCAAAGGCCATCTCGGGCTCGATCATCCAAAACTCGGCGGCGTGGCGCGGGGTGTTGGAGTTCTCGGCACGGAAGGTGGGGCCAAAGGTGTACACGTCGCCAAAGGCCATGGCAAAGTTCTCGGCATTGAGCTGGCCGGACACGGTGAGGCTTGCATGCTTGCCAAAGAAGTCCTGGCTCCAGTCGACCTCGCCGGACTCGGTGAGGGGCGGATTTTTGGGGTCGAGCGTGGTCACGCGGAACATCTCGCCGGCGCCCTCGCAGTCACTCGTGGTGATGATGGGGGTGTTGACGTAGACAAAGCCCTGCTCCTGGAAGAAGCGGTGGATGGCGGCAGCCGCGACAGAGCGGATGCGGAACACGGCGCGGAACAGGTTGGTGCGCGGGCGCAGGTGCTGCTGGGTGCGCAGGAACTCGACGGTTGCGCGCTTCTTCTGCAGCGGGTAATCCGGGGCGCTCGTGCCCTCGACCTCGATGGAGGTGGCAGAAAGCTCGAAAGGCTGGGGCGCATCGGGGGTCAGCTTGACGGTGCCGGTGCAAATGAGTGCGGCCGAGACGTTTTGATGGGCGATCTCGTCGTAGTTGTCGAGTGCCTCGCGGTTCATGACGACCTGCAGGTCGCGGAAGCAGCTGCCGTCGTTGAGCGTAACAAAGCCAAAGTTCTTCATGTCGCGGACGGACTTGACCCAGCCGGCGACGGTGACGGTCTGGCCGCCGAGCGACTCGGCATCGGCATAGAGCTGCGCGATTTTGGTGCGGTTCACGTATCCTCCCATAACGGTTGAATGATAGTTATCCATACAGTTCGTTATTCTAGCAGCTCGTCTCATTTGGGCTATACAGATAAGGCATTGGCGGGATGGTTTTTCAAACGAAAAGCGCCCGCGGCCAAATGGTCGCGGGCGCTTGACGAGGTGCCTTTTGGCTGTATGGCGCGGGGCCTGGCTACTTGGTCTTGGCTACCAGCAGCGGGTCGCCAAGCTTGACGAGCGGGTTGCCGCCGATAAGCGTTCCAGACTCGCCGACATGGTCGATGCTCTTAAGACGATCGAGCTCGGAGACGATGACGGTCACGATGTCCTCGTGACCAGCGGCCTTAATGGCCTCGCGGTCGAAGCTGATGAGCGGCTGGCCTGCCTTGACCACATCGCCCATCTCGACAAAGCGGGCAAAACCCTTGCCGTTCATTTCCACGGTGCCCAGGCCGACATGGATGAACACGCGCAGGCCGTCCTCGGTAATCATGCCGATGGAGTGGTTGGTGACAGTGGTGGCACCGATGCGGCCGTTGGCGGGCGCATAGATGGTGCCGGTAATGGGCTCGATGCCATAGCCCTGGCCAAGCATGCCCGAGGCGATCGTCTCGTCGGGAACCTCGTCCAGGTTGACGAGCACGCCGTTGACGGGGGCATAGATGACGCCTTCGCGGGTAGCGAAGCTTGCTGCGGGCGGAACGGACGCCTCGCCGGTCGAGGTGAAGGTGGACTTAAGCGAATCGAGCAGACCCATAGTTGCCTCCAACTTAAATAGGCGCATATCGCGCGTTTGGTTTGCCGGAAACGTTTCACATGTGTTTCGCGGCTTGGTCAACGCCCCTATTCTACGCTGCTCAACGATACCTCTGAACTGGGATTATGTGATATATCAGTTGAAGGGAAACTTATTGCCGGAGTGTTTCTGCGCCACGGGTTCAAGTGGGGTACGCTTGAAGGCGAAAAACAAGGGCGCATAATTTGCGCGAAGGGAGCACATATGATTGTCGAGAACCATGCGCTGTGGGGCGAGGAGCCGACCGAGGATTATCCGGCGACGTTTACGTATTTGGGTGCCGAGCCGTTGCCCGATAAACCGAATGGCCGCCGCCCCGCGGTGATTATCTGTGGCGGAGGTGCGTTTACGCATATCGCTCCGCATGAGCAGGATCCTGTGGCGTTTGCGTTTTTGGATCACGGTTACCAGGCCTTTGTGCTCAACTATGTCACGAGTTCTACGGGTGACGTGAGCTTTCCGCACCCCCAGGCAGATCTTGCCAAGATGGTCGCCACGGTGCGCGCCAACGCCGACGAGTGGCATGTCGACCCCAAGCGCGTGTGCGTCGTGGGCTTTTCTGCTGGCGGCATGATTTGCGCCTCGCTGGCAACACAGTGGAAGACCGGCCCCTTTGCGGCACTTGCCGGGGCGCGTCCGGACGACATTCGTCCCGATGCCGTGGTGCTGGGCTATCCATTGCTCGACTTTGCCTATGTGCGCGACATGCAGACGCGCGATCCGCGCATTGACTTGCGCGTGCCCAAGACGGGCGGCAAGACGGGACGCGATTTGCTCAACGACTACCTGTCGATGGTGACGGGCGGCGAGGCAACTGACGAGCATCTGGCCGACATCTGCCCCACCACGCATGTTTCGCGTCAGATGCCACCGACCTTTGTGTGGGGCGTGTCCGACGACAAGACGGCGCCGATCGCGCAGGTATACCCGTTTGCGCAGCGCATGGCCGAGGAGGGCGTTGCATGCGAGATGCACGTCTTCGACCAGGGTGGTCACGGCCTTTCGCTCGGCAACGCCAACACCGCGGTCGACAACGAGGACAAGCAGGTGGCGGTCCGTCCCTGGATTCGCCTAGCCTTCCGCTTCCTGGAGCGCCATCTGTAAGAGGACGGGCATCCCAGCCCTTCAATAACTTGCGGTGAAATAGCTCCGATCTGGGGCATCAACCAGCCCATCCAGGAACTATTCCACCGCAACTTCGTTTTTGATGCCCCGCCCGGAAACTGCGTCCCAGTTTTGCCTTTCAAGGTGGGACGCAGTTTCCCATAGGGCCTCGACTGGGAAAGCGCGTCCCGTTTCGAGCGGGG
This sequence comes from Collinsella sp., assembly GCA_052364855.1. Lineage (GTDB taxonomy): Bacteria > Actinomycetota > Coriobacteriia > Coriobacteriales > Coriobacteriaceae > Collinsella. The sequence continues at coordinate 134 of DAWEIC010000182.1, read as the reverse complement.
ATTCTGGGATGCATTTTCCGTAAGAGGCCTGTTAGGGAAACCATATCCCGTTTCGAGCCAGAATTCTGGGATGTAGTTTCCCCGAGAGGCCTCATCGGGAAACTATGGCCCTGAACTCTCCTGCCTGTCCCCAT
>DAWEIC010000181.1:0-3112 GCA_052364855.1 Collinsella sp. | reverse complement strand
TCATAAAGCCAAGCGAGAACGAAATGAGGGCGGCAAACGAAAGGAACGTGGCAGGGCCGGCAGCAGCAGCCTGTGAGGACATAACGCTAATACCCACGATCGACGAGGACTGGTCGAGAATCTCCATCGTATGCTGCGGCTGGAGTAGGCGCATCACGCCCTCCGCTGTCTGCACGACATAGGAGAAAGACAGGCGAGCCGACGTGATGAGGTCTAAACGGACCACCTGCGTAGAGGCATACACACCTAGGCGCTCATCCTCTTTGAGCGCAACCGTGGTCGAATGCTGCTTGCCGTCACGCTCGTACTCGATGGCGATATCGTCCTTACCGGCAGCCTTGCCGATGGCATCGTAAACGTCCATCCAGGTAGAGCACGATACTCCGTCAACCGAAAGGATCGCGTCGCCGCCCTCGATACCCGCCTTGGCGGCAATAGACCCCTCGTCAACCTGACCGATCACGTTGGTATCCATCGGCACGGTGACACCCGTAATGGAATAGATGCTCATAAGGAGCAAAAAACCCGTCAGGATATTGACGAGAATGCCCGCGAGCAGCATAAAGGCGCGCTTGAGAAAGCCCTGGCCAAGATAAGTGTGCGAGCGCTCTTGCGCCAAGAAATCAGCCTCGCCGCACGGCAGCTCCCACACATCGCCCTCGGCAGTCGCATGCTCTCGATCGAACCGGCGGCCGTCAAAGGTGGTGTAACCCGCAGCGTCTCGAGGCAGTGTCTGATACTTAGTGGGATAGTAGCTCGGTGAGGGCTTCTCCCCTTCCTCATACCAAGGTGCGATGGAGCCCCAGCCCAGCAACAGAGCACAAGCCTCGAGCACATCCTCCTCGGAAAGCTCGAGCTCGACAGCAAGGTCGGCCACGGTCACGCGACCATGACGGTAGATAGCCGCGAGCACGCGATCGGCGCACGAGACATCGGTCGGATCCATACCGCAGATGGCAGCGTAGCCACCCAGCAGCAGCGGGGTCACGCCAAACTTGGTTCCAATGCGACGCGACGTGTAATGGATGTCAAAGCGGCACGGCAGGCCCAAAAAGAACTCGGTCACACGGACGCCGCAGGCACGCGCCGCCAAAAAGTGGCCACCCTCGTGCAAAAACACGAGGACGGAAAGCATCAGCAGGCCCCAAAAGACCGATGAAAGAACGCTCAGAACAGTATCCATAAAACGAAAAAGCAATCCTTATGGGTTAGGAACGGGTTGCGACGAGTACCTGCGCAGCCTTTTCACGCGCCCACGCATCGATATCGTGAAGTTGCTCAAACGAATCGACCGCCTGCACATCGTGGGCATCCATGCAGGATTCCACAATGCGATCGATATCGGTAAAGCTGCAGCCATCGTTCAGGAAGGCATCGACGGCGACCTCGTTGGCGGCATTGAGCACGCACGGCATGGTGCCACCCGTCTTGCCGGCACGCTCGGCCAGTGCCAGACAGCGGAAGGTATCCATGTCGGCAGCATCAAACGTGAGCTGCCCCAGCTCGCGGAAATCAATACGAGGCGCCGGGGTATCCCAACGCTCGGGATACGAGAACGCGAACTGGATGGGAATACGCATGTCGGAAGCACCGAGATGCGCCATCACGGAGCCGTCGGAGAACTCGACCATAGAGTGAATCTTGGACTGACGCTGCACGACCACGTTAATGAAATCGAGGTCGCAGTTAAACAGATGCATGGCCTCAATGCGCTCCAGGCCCTTGTTCATGAGGGTGGCGGAGTCGATGGTGATCTTGGCGCCCATGGCCCACGTGGGATGTGCGAGGGCATCGGCACGCGTCACGCGGTCGAGCTCGTCGCGCGTGCGGCCAAAAAACGGACCGCCCGAGCAGGTGAGCCAAATACAATGAGCCTCGCGTGGGTTCTCCCCCAGATAGCACTGGAAGATGGCGGAGTGCTCAGAGTCGACTGGAATAAGCTGGCCCGGTTGCGCCAACGGCATAAGCAAGTCGCCACCGACGACGAGGGACTCCTTGTTGGCAAGGGCAAGGCGCTTATTTGAGGTCAAGGCCGCATGGCTCGCCTCGAGACCGGCGGCACCCACAATAGCGACGAGTACGCAGTCGACATCGTCGCGACGCGCGAGCTCGCAAACCGCCTGCGCGCCAACGCCGAGCTTCGTTCCCTCGGGCAACTCCTGCAGCACGGCGTCATCGCCATGAGCGACATCGGCCACGGCAACCGCCGAAACCGAGAACTCGCGGGCAGCGGCAACAAGCTCGGAGGTACTGGAGTTAACGGACAGCGCCGTCACCTGCAGGCGATCGGCATGCTGGCGGCACACATCGAGCGCCTGGGTGCCGATAGAGCCCGTACAGCCCAGGATGGCAACACGGAGACGTCCATCGGAGCCATACGTCGTCTGGAATGACATTACAGCACGCCTCCGATCATCAGCATCAGCTGCGCGGTGATGCAGCCGAAGATAAGCGAATCGCTACGATCGAGCATGCCGCCGTGGCCCGGGATAAGGTTGCCGGAATCCTTGACGCCCACACCGCGCTTGATGCGCGACTCGATAAGGTCGCCGATAACGCCCAGAATGGACACGACCACGCCGCACAGCAGCGCATAGGGCAGGCTGAGCTTGAAGAAATGCGTCGCCCACAGGATGAGCCAAATCAAAACCGAGCCCAGGATGCCGCCAACAAACCCCTCCCAGCTCTTTTTGGGAGAGATCTTGGGAACCATCTTGTGTTTGCCGATACGGCTACCCACGATATAGGCAAACGAATCGGAGACCCAGAGAGACGCGCAAACACCCACCGAAAGCAGGGCGCCGGCAAAACCGGGCACGGCATCGCGCAGCAGCACGATAGCCGACAGCATAAAGCCAGTGTAGATGGGACCCATGAGCGTCACGGCCACATCAGAGATGCGGGTACGCGGTGACCAGACATACCAAATGCCCACAGCGAGCATCAGGGCAAAAAGCAGGGCATTCAGCAACATCGAATCGCCCAACGCCGACAGCGGAAAGAGTACGGCGGCAGCGATACCCATGCGCTCGTTAGCCATCTTGCCATCGAGCCTCGTCATACGGAAAAACTCATAGCAGCACAGACCGCTCATGACGGAAACAAAGATGGC
>DAWEIC010000180.1:0-3173 GCA_052364855.1 Collinsella sp. | reverse complement strand
CCACCCAAAAACTCATCCAACATTAATCTTGGCTCAAGAATCGCTTAATCTATAACCTGCACTATAGAGTTCGACCAAGGGCGGGGCAGCGCCGCGCAACGCAGGCCGCCGAACGCTACGCTCGCGCCCGGGCAGATCGCCCGGCGTCGCGCCCATCGAACGAAAGGAACAGGTCATGGACGACCTCGAAAAAGTTGAAACCATCCGCACCAAGTGCAACGTGAGCTACACCGATGCCAAGGCCGCGCTCGACGCCGCCGACGGCAACGTTTTGGACGCCATCATTTGGCTCGAGTCGCAGGGCAAGACGCAGACCACTTCGGCGCACGCCGCCACCGAGTCCGTGCCAGTCGATGAGCCCTCAGCCGAGATGGTCGCAGCGCAGGCCGCCTACGAGAAGTCGAGCGAAAAGACCGACTTCTCCAAGAAGATGGACAGCGTGTGGGAGTACCTCAAAAAGCTCTTCCGCCTGAGCCTGGACACCAAGTTTATCGCCACGCGCCGCGATGCGATCATCCTCAACATTCCCATCCTGATCCCCATCGTCGCGCTGTTTGCCTGGGGCGCCACGATATGGCTGATGTTGATTGGCCTGTTCTTTGGCATGCGCTACCGCATCGACAGCGACGGAGACGTGCCCGGCAGCATCAACAACCTTATGGATCACGCCGCCGACGCCGCGGACGACATCAAGCAAAATCTCAACGACGACAAGTAATCGCAGACGGGGGCACGTATGGCACGAATCCTGATCGTAGAGGACGAGGAGAAAATCGCCCGCTTTGTGACGCTCGAGCTGGAGCACGAGGGCTACCAGGTGGAGCACGCCGCCGACGGCCGCACCGCCGTAGACCTGGCGCTGGAGCGCGACTACGATCTGATTCTGCTCGACGTGCTGCTGCCGCAGCTCAACGGCATGGAGGTGCTGCGGCGCGTGCGCAAGCACAAGGATGTGCCGGTGATCATGGTCACCGCGCGCGATGCCGTGATGGATAAGGTGGCCGGGCTCGACGCCGGCGCTGACGATTACCTAACCAAGCCGTTTGCCATTGAGGAGCTGTTCGCACGGATCCGCGTTGCGCTGAAGCGCTCGGAGGCCGTGCGGACGGCTTCGGGCGTTGGCGGCATCGGGACGGGCGCGGCGAGCGACGCAGGCGGGAGCGCCGCTGCGATACCCCCGGTCAGCGACTCAACCCAGGTTTCCGCCTCGCTCTCCCCCGCCGCGCTTACCGTGGGCTCAGTCGTGCTCGACCCCGACCGCCACGAAGTCACGGTCGGCGGCTCGCCCATCGCGCTCACGGCCCGCGAGTTCGACGTTCTCGCCCTGCTTATGGCGCACGCCGGCACCGTGCTCACGCGCGAGCGCATCGCGCACGAAGCGCTGGGCTACGAATACGTGGGCGACACCAACAACGTCGACGTACACATCGCGCACCTGCGTGCCAAGATCGAGGACGCCGGCAGCGCCCGCATCATCCAGACCGTGCGCGGGGTGGGCTATGTCTGCCGTGCGTAACGCCGAGGCCAAGCGCGTCACCTCCATCGCCCGCGCCATCAACTGGAGCTATATGTGGCGCCGTCTGATGAGCTACATCTGGCTCGATCTGTTGCTGGTAGTGATTGCGGCGGCGATCCTCGTCTATGGATACAACCAGACACTGCCCGACGACACGTTTACCGCAGGATGGATCCCCGGTGCCACCGTTCACGGCATGTCGCTGACGCCCGCGCGCGGCTGGGACCCGACAACGCTCACCTATACCGTCGAGCTTGCGCGCACCACCAAGACCTTCCCCCTCGCGCAGGACCTCGTCACGCTATGGCCTCTCTACCTTGTCGTTGTGGGTTGGCAGGTCATCAGCGTGCTCAACATGCTCGGCGGCGCCCGCCGCGTGCGCCGCACCATGGCGCCGCTCAACGATCTGGCCCTGCGCGTGGACGAACTCGGTCGCATGCAGCTCTCCGGCGGCAAAATGGAAACACTGGAGCAGGCCATCGCGCGCGCAAGCGTCGACTCGCCGAGCGTCACCACCGGCGACGCCGACCTGGCGAGCATCGAGGTCGCACTCAACCGCCTACTGCGCCAGATGCAAGAGGCCAAGCTGCAGCAGATGCGCTTTGTCAACGATGCGAGCCACGAGCTGCGCACGCCCATCGCGGTGATTCAGGGCTACGTAAACATGCTCGACCGCTGGGGCAAAGACGACCCGGACGTGCTGGCAGAATCCATCGCGTCCCTCAAGGCCGAAAGCGAGCACATGCAAGAGCTCGTGGAGCAGCTGCTGTTTTTGGCGCGCGGCGATGCCGGGCGCACGGTCCTGCGGCGTGCGAATACTAACTTGGCCGCACTGGTCGGCGAGGTATGCGAGGAATCGCAGATGATCGATGCCGCGCACACATATCGACTGGCCTTTGACGCTGCGCTTGTCAGCGACCCACGCTGCGACGCGCCCGTTGACGTGGCGCTCGTGAAGCAGGCTCTTCGCGTGATCGTGCAAAACGCCGCCAAGTATTCGGACGCGGGCACGCCCATCTCGTTTGGCGTAGCGTCGGATGCGGGCGCGGGCACGATCGACATAAGCGTTGAGGACGAGGGCATCGGCATGAACCAGGAATCCGCAGCTCACGCGTTCGAGCGGTTCTACCGTGCCGACAACGCGCGCGATGCCGGCGCGCAGGGTTCGGGCCTGGGGCTCGCCATTGCCAAGTGGATCGTCGATAGCCATGGCGGTGTCATTGGCGTGACCTCAGTCGAGGGCGTCGGCAGCCGCTTTACGATTCGCCTGCCGCGCTAGGAAGCCCCTCGGCATAAATAAAGGGATAGGGCCACGCGGCCCTATCCCTTTTTGCTAGCTATGGCAGCTTGTGCGCTATTCGCGGCACAGGTGCACGGCGAAACCGGCGAACTCGCGCTTAAAGTACACGAGCTTGGTACCACCGTCGGGCAGCAGCGCGCGCGACTCCTCGTTGACCTCGAGCCCGCGCTCGGCAAACCACTTCTCAGCTGCATCGATGTCGTTAACGGCAAAGCCGATGTGGCCCTTGGTGCCACGACCGTTCTGCTTCATGATCTCGACCAGCGAATCATTAAAGTACGAAACGGGGGTCTCGATGACGGGCAGGCCCATCATCGTCGAGAACAGCTCCGCGATCTCCAGGGCGTCTGCCGGGTC
>DAWEIC010000179.1:0-3191 GCA_052364855.1 Collinsella sp. | reverse complement strand
GCGTCCTTGAGCTCCTGCATCGACAGGATGGTGGAACCCTTGTCAGCCTTGACCTTCTTGGCATAGTTCATCACGAAAACGATGGACATAGCGGTAGTGACAATCCACAGGACGGCACCGAGGCCGATGATGATGGACTGGTTGACCTCAATGCCAACGCCGGTCAGAGCGTCGACGGCAGCGCCGACGGCGAACGGGTTAACCGTGGAGCCCAGGCAGCCGCAGCCAGCGCCGAGCAGGACGGTAGCGGCACCGACCATGGGGTCGAAGCCAGCGGCCATCATGGTAGCGGCGAGCAGGGCGTAGAAGGGAACGGTCTCCTCGCACATACCATAGGTGGTACCACCGAGGGAGAAGATGAGCATCAGCACGGGAATGAGCATAATCTCGTTGCCCTTAAGCTTCTGCACCAGAACGGCGATGCCGTTGTCCAGGGCGCCGGTCTCGGTCATCATGCCGAGGAAGCCGCCCAGGATCATAACGAAGAGGCAGACGGGCAGAGCGTCAGCGAAGCCCAGGATCGGGGCGGTGCAGAAATCGCTCAGACGGGCGGCAGTAACCGCGCCACCGGACGTGCCGGAGACGATAACGGTAATCACTGCGACAATTGCCAGCAGAGCAAGAAGAATGGTGAACGATGAAGGCATACCGCGCTTTTTCTTAGCGGTCTCAGTCATAGTTCTCATCCCCCCTTCATAAATCATTTACTGATCTCGCCAGAAGCGGCTCTTCCGTGCCGTGCCTGCCGCTTGATGCGAGATTATTACCAGATAAAACCGCTCGGGGTGCGCAGTAATACACCCCGAGCGAGATGCTAGATGCTCTTACTTGAGCGTGGCGTACATGACAGCCTTGATGGTGTGCATGCGGTTCTCGGCCTCGTCGAAGACCTTGGAAGCGGGGCTCTCGAAGACCTCGTCGGTGACCTCCTGCTCGGTGATGCCGAACTGCTCGCACTTCTCGGCGCCAATCGTGGTGTTGGTGTCGTGGAAGCTGGGCAGGCAGTGCAGGAAGATGGCACCCGGGTTGGCCATAGCCATGACCTCGGAGGTAACGCGATACGGGGTGAGCTGAGCGATGCGCTCGGCCCAGACCTCGTCGGGCTCGCCCATGGAGACCCACACGTCGGTGTAGATAACGTCGGCACCGGTGACGCCGTCCTTGACGTCGGTGGTCAGCTTGATGGTGCAGCCGTTGGCCTCGGCGATGGGCTTGCAGGCCTCGATGACGTCGTCAGCGGGCATGCACTCCTCGGGGCCGCAGGCCACGAAGTTCATGCCAAGCTTGGAGCAGACAACCATGAGGGAGCGAGCAACGTTGTTCTTGCAGTCGCCCATGAAGACGAGAGTCTTGCCCTTGATGTCGTAGTTGAAGTTCTCCTGGACGGTCAGGATGTCGGCGAGCATCTGGGTGGGATGCCACTCAGTGGTCAGGCCGTTCCACACGGGCACGCCGGACTTAGCAGCGAGCTCCTCGACATCGTCCTGGGCAAAGCCACGGAACTCGATGCCGTCATACATGCGGCCGAGAACGCGGGCAGTGTCCTCGATGGACTCCTTCTTGCCCATCTGCGACGAACCCGGATCGAGGTAGGTGACGCCCATGCCCAGATCCATGCCGCCGACCTCGAAGGCGCAGCGGGTACGAGTAGAGGTCTTCTGGAAGAGCAGAACGATGTTCTTGCCCTCGAGATAGCGGTGCGGAACGCCAGCGCGCTTCATATCCTTGAAGTTCTTGGAGAGCTTGAGCAGGTACTCGATCTCCTCGGTGGTGAGGTCGAGAAGCTTGAGGAAGCTACGGCCGGAAAGGTTAACACCCATGGTTTGATTCCTTTCGAAGAAATGAATTACGTAAGTATTAGTGGTGCCCGTTTAACGGGCGAAGCCGGTGCGGTTGTAGGGGGACCGCACCGGAAACGGAAAGACTTAGAGGTCCTCGCGCCAGAAGGGCATGCTCATGCAGCGCGGGCCGCCGCGGCCGCGGGAGAGCTCGGCGGAGGGCACGACGAGAAGGTCCAGGCCCTCCTTGTACAGCACGTCGTTGGTGACGGTGTTGCGGGCGTAGACGCAGATCTTGCCGGGCTCGACGCACAGGGTGTTGGAGCCGTCGTTCCACTGCTCGCGGGAGGCCGCGATCGGGTCGCCGCCGCCGCAGGGGATCAGCTTGACCTGGTCGACGCCGGTGGCGTCCTCCAGGACGTGCTCGAGGGTGTCCTCGATCAGGCGGATGTTCACGTCGCCCGGGTTCTTGCCGGCGGTCAGCTCGTAGACGCGCAGGGTGCCCATGATGGCGGGGTGGATCGTGAACTTATCGACGTCGATCTGGGTGAAGACCGTGTCGAGGTGCATGAAGGCGCGCGAGACCGGGATATCGAAGGCCAGGATGCGCTCGACCTTGGAGTCGGAGTTCCAGAAGATGTTCTGGGCCATGACGTCGATCGCGGCGGCCTGGGTGCGCTGGGAGATGCCGACGGCGAGGGTCTTCTCGTTGATGTTCAGCACGTCGCCGCCCTCGGTGTGGAACTGGCAGTCGCGGCGGAAGTACAGCGAGACGTCCTTGTAGTCGGGGTGGTACTTGAAGATGTACTTGCCGTACAGGGTCTCGCGGTTGCGGGTGACCGAGTACATGCGGTTGAGGTTGACGCCCTCGCCGATGACCGCGAACGGGTCGCGGGTGAAGTAGAGGTTGGGCATCGGGTCGATGATCAGGTCGGACTCGGACTCGGAGTTGACCAGGGAGTCGAGGGTCGTGGACGCCGTGAGGGGCATGTCGATCTCGGACTTGGTCATGCCGGCCATGGTCTTCTTGACGAACTCGAGGTTGTCCTCGATGGAGTCCAGCTTCTCGCGGACGATCTGCGGCATGTGCTGGCCGCGGATGCCGGCCTCGGCGATGTACTGGTCGGTGAACTCGGCGCGGGCGCCGGGGACCTGGTCGAACACCTCGGCGACGAGGTTCTCGAGATAGAGGACCTCCACGCCCTGGTCCCTCAGGATCTGGGCGAAGGTGTCGTGCTCCTGCTGCGCGACCTCCAGGAACGGGACGTCGTCGAACAGGAGTCGCTCGAGCTCGTCGGGCGGCAGGTTGAGGAGCTCGTCGCCGGGACGGTGCAGGCAGACCTTCCTGAGCTTGCCGATCTCGGAAGGCACGTGCAGACCTTTCGTCATGGCCTCCTACCTTTCTTTCGGGCC
>DAWEIC010000178.1:0-3207 GCA_052364855.1 Collinsella sp. | reverse complement strand
GTTCATGGGCTCGATCTCCATCGGCGCCTACGTACCGCCTAACGAAACCGTCGGCGGCGTGCTCGCCTGCGCGTTTGCCATTCAGCTCGGTCAGGGTACCGAGACGGCCATCGCGCTCGCCATGCCTATCGCCGTCCTTTCGCTGACGATCGGCAACATTACGGATGCTGGATTCTCGATCATTGTTGACATTGCTGACAAGTGCGCTGCCAAGGGCAACCTCAAGGGTATCTACGCGGCACATTGGAGCATGGGCCTCTTTGGCTGCCTTGAGTACTTCCTGCTGTGCGGCGGCGCATTCTACCTGGGCTCCGATGCCATCCAGGGCCTGCTCGACTTCATCCCGACCTTTGTGATCGACGGTTGCGGCGTTGCCGCCAACATCCTGCCTGCCATGGGCTTCGCCATGCTCGGCCGCCTGGTGCTCACCAAGCAGCTCGTGCCCTTCTACTTCCTGGGCTTCCTGCTGTGCTCCTACGCCAACGTGCCCGTCCTGGGCGTCGCCCTGATCGCCATCATCATCGGCATCGACAAGTTCGACCTGCTCGGCCTGGGCGGAGCCCAGCCCCAGCTCTCCGCGGAAGGGGATGAGGACGATGACTTCTAGTCCCGAGAACAAGATCACGCGCTCCGACCTCGTCAAGAGCGCCGTCAACGTCGGCGCCCTGGGCATGGAGTTCTCCTGGACCTACTACAAGCAGATGAACATCGCCTTCTGCCTGATGGTCGCCAACATGCTCAAGAAGATCTACGCCGGCCGCCCCGACGACTACGCCGAGGCCCTGCACCGCCACTGCGCGTTCTTCAACATCACCGTCCAGTTCGCCCCGTTCGTCGGCGGCATCGCGATGGCCATGGAGGAGAAGGTCGCCCGCGGCGAGATCGAGCCCGAGAGCGTCAACGACGTCAAGGCCGCCCTCATGGGCCCGCTGTCCGGCATCGGCGACTCCATCTTCCTGTCGACGCTGCGCGTGGTCGCCGCCGCGGTGGGCATCAGCCTGTGCCAGGCCGGCAACCCCTTCGGCCCCATCGCCTTCCTGCTCATCTACAACGTCCCCGGCTTCGCGCTGCGCGTCTGGGGCGCCGTCAAGGGCTACGAGCTGGGCGTGGGCTTCCTGGACGAGGCCCAGAGGACCGGCCTCATGCAGAAGATCATGACCTGCGTGGGCATCGTGGGCGTCATGGTCGTGGGCGCCATGTGCAAGGACATGTTCTGGGCCAGCATCCCGGTGGCCATCGGCTCGGGCGAGGACGCCCAGACCCTCCAGGACATCCTGGACGGCATCATGCCCGGCATGCTCGGCATGATCGCCTTCTGGCTGTACTACTGGCTGCTGTCCAAGAAGATCAACCCCATGGTGCTGATCGTGGCCACCATGGTCGTGGGCATCATCGGCGCGTTCTTCGGCGTGCTGGCGTAAGGGCCCGGCCTATTATCTGCCCCCAAGGGAAACGGCGACCCATTGCGGTCGCCGTTTTTTATTACCGAAAGCTAGTTGGAGGTGCTTCGTGATTCGATCTGACAATCCACCCGATAATGGCGTGAGCGGGGCGATGTATCTATTTGGCACGGCGCTCTTGTGGAGTTTTATCGGCATCCTCGTTCGCGCCAATTCGCAGTCAGCTCTTTTGATCGGTGCCGTCACGGCAATATTTATGGCGCTCTTTATCCTGCTCGTCGGCAGGCCCGTCCTTCGCGTCAGCCGTCTTATTGTCCTTGTGGCCGTCTGCAACTTCGTGACGGGCACCACGTTTAACTTTGCCAACCAGCTCACGACGGTCGGCAACGCGATCGTCCTGCAGTACACCTCGATGATTTTCGTTATCGTGTATCAATCGCTCGCAGCTCGCACATTGCCCTCGCCTGCGAAGATTGCCTCCGTGGTGGTTGCTTTTACGGGTATGGGACTTTTCTTTTTAGGCGATTTGAGTGCCGAGGGCATGCTCGGCAACCTGCTTGCCGTCATTTCGGGCGCCACCTTTGGGCTGTGTTTCTTTTTGAACTCTCGCCCCGATGCGTCGCCCATGGTGTCCTCGCTCATCTCCTGCGGTATCTCGATGCTGCCGATCGTCTATTTTGCTGGCGCCCTAGACTCCGTGAGACCATTTGAGTGGGGGCTCATGCTGGTGCATGGCCTTTTTTGCAGTGGCCTTGCGAGCGTGCTATATGCCAAGGGGATTGCGCGCACTAACGCGTTTGCGGCCAACTTGGTTTGCATGAGCGAGGTCGTGCTCGCTCCCTGCTGGTCGGCGCTCCTCTTTGGCGAGGTCTTTCGCTGGAACGAGTTTTTGGGCGCGGCGATTATCGTTTTGGTGATTGTAGGCAACTTGGCATACGATGCCTTTGGCGATGGCTTTCTGGTGGCGCTTGTCCGCCATCGAAACAAAGAGCGCGCCTGATGGGATACGTCTGCCGTTTACGGTAAAAAACACCCCGCTGAGCGAGTGGTATTAAATAGTGAGGACCTGCATACCTATAATTGGTATCAAATCATTTGTGCCTGGCATGGGTGTTAGCAGCACACCAGGTACGCTTCGAGCCGTGGAATCGAACTCCCGGAATTGATATCAACAACGCGCGCGACGGGAGTGACGACGGTTCGAGATTCCTTATTGGGAGGAATTATGCTTGTCCAAGCAATCCTCGTCGGCTTAGTCGGAGCGTTTGGATGTCTCGACTACCAGCTCGGCACCCTCTACGCGTTCCGCCCCATCGTCCTGTGCCCGCTCGTGGGCCTGGTGCTGGGGGACCTGCAGTCCGGCCTCGCGATCGGCGCCAGCCTGGAGCTGCTGTTCATGGGCTCGATCTCCATCGGCGCCTACGTGCCGCCTGATGAGACGATCGGCGGCGTGCTCGCCTGCGCCTTCGCTATCCAGCTGGGCCAGAGCACCGAGGCAGCCATCGCGCTTGCCATGCCCATCGCCACGCTGTGCCTTGCCATCAAGAACATCCTCAACGCCGCCCTGCCGATCCTGGTTGACCGCGCTGATGTCTTCTCCGGCCAGGGCAACCTTAAGGGTGTCTATGCGATGCACTTCCTGATCGGTTTGACCGGTATCATCATGGCGTTCCTGCTGTGCTCGCTGTCGTTCTATCTGGGTGCTGACGCCATCCAGGGCATGCTCGACTTCATCCCGCCCTTTGTCCTTGCTGGCTTTGGCGTTGCCGCCAACATCCTGCCTGCCATGGGCTTCGCCATGCTCGGC
>DAWEIC010000177.1:0-3260 GCA_052364855.1 Collinsella sp. | reverse complement strand
CCAGGGACCATATAGCCCACGAAGATATCCGGAACCACGCAGCCAAACAAAAAGGCATTGCGGTCGCGCACGCTATTGGCAAGCGCGCCGGTGCGCTCCAGCAAACGCTCCGTCTGAGCGATATGAATGTTCCAGCTTGGCATAGCCACCCCCATAAAAACCTGGATAACTATACCATCACGGCAAAGCCGCGCGGGCCGCTACGCACGCTCTACGCAGCAACTATTCCGCAGCGCCGCTCTCGGTTCCATACGACGACACCGGCACCTCGACCACATGGTGATATCGATCGATATAGATGGCGCGGGCACCCAGGCGTCGTACCAAATCCTGATGGTGCGTGCTCATCAAGACCGTCTTACCGGCAGCAACATAGGCCAGTAGAAAGTTGACCACGATGTCGCACGAGTCCTCGTCAAGTCCGTTGGTAGGCTCGTCGAGCACCAGGATATCGGGGTTCATCGACACGACGGCAGCCAGCGCCACGCGCTTCTTTTGCCCGCCCGAAAGCTGATAGGGCGAGGCATCGACCAGATCGGCAACCTGGAACAGCTCCATGGCATCGCGCACGCGGCGCTCGAGCTCGTCTGCCGGCAGCCCCATCTGCGCGGGACCAAAAGCAACTTCCTCGCCCACCGTAGCGCAGAACAGCTGGGCGTCGGCATTTTGAAACACAAAACCTACGCGCTGATGAAAACGCTGAGCGGCCGCGGAATCCTTGAGATATGCCGCATCGATCACGTGCCCGTCAAACAGGTACGCACCCGCGTCCGCTAGTTCAAGACCGTTGATAAGGCGCATAATCGTCGTCTTACCGCAGCCGTTGGGACCGAGTAGGGCAACGAGTTCACCACGATCGACCTGCAGCGACACACCATCGACAACCGTATGCCCCGCATAGGAGAACACCACGTCGCGCAGCTCAATGAGCGGTACCGCACCGGAGGCGCGCACGTCCCCAACACCCGCAGGGCTATTCATCTCGATTGCCAAAACGTTGCCTTTCCCTATCTACATCGGCCGCAGCACCCGTGCTACAGCGCCGCACACAGCGCCGACAGCAACAGCACGACCCCCGCATAGACCGCATCGCGCCAACTCAGACTGCTCCGGGCAGGCACCGGATACGCGCCGGCAAACCCACGGCAGAGCATGGCCTCGTCCATCGCGCGGCTGCATTCCATCGCCTTGATAAATGTCATGCCCATGATACCCGCCACCGAATCGGTACGCGAAAAACCCGCAGGCGCGCGGCCCACACTGCGCAGCATGACCGATTCGGTGAGGTCGTGCGCCGTGCGGCCGAGCACCTCAATGTGCTTGAGCGCCATGTCAAAGGTAAAGATAACCTCGTCGGGCAGGTGCAGCGCCTTGAGCGCCGCCGACATACGGCTCCAGGTGAGCGTCCACGAAACACCCAGCACCAGTGACACGTTAACGAACGTCTTGAGCGCGATCTTGAGCATGGCGCCCGTAGCGGAAGCACCTAGCAGCAGGGCAGGCAGCGCCAAAACCACTGCGAGCCCCGCGGCGCCAAGCGCCGGCACAAAGGTCGCGCGCAGCCCGCGTACGGGACGCACGGCAACGAGCACCAGCGCAATGGCCGCCATCAACATGAGGTACAGCGGGCTTTGTGTCAGGCACACACACAGGACGCAAACGAATATCCCCACCAGGCGCACCGGAGCCGAAACGCAAGAAAGGGCGCGGTCGACCATCGACCCGCCCTCGTGCGCGCCTCCACCCAGGCGAACCCGCTCAAGCAGGCTCGCCAGGTGCAGGACGTTCTTTTGCATCACGCGATGACGAGCGCCCGTGGGCTCGTAACGCTGCTCGACCGCAAGCCAGCTAGGCAGCTCGACCATCGCCATGGGCTCCGCTTTCCTTGACCGTCAGCGAGATCAGACGGAATGCGATGGTGAGCACCGCCACGCCAATCACGCCGGACAGGATATACATGGCAGCCTGACCGGCAAAGCCGAGACCCTGCTCCTCGGAATAGGCCTGCAGGTAATCACCCGTAGGCAGCGCATCGGCAAAGGTCGGGGTGTCGAGACCGACCGAAGCCTGTAGGCTGCCGTCGCCAGCCTCCTGAACGGCGGTCGCGGCGCCCTCGGCGTCCCACTCACCCCAGGCGTCACCCGTGGCCAGCAGGCCCAGCGGCGTGGCCACGACAAGCACGGCAACCAAGATGAGCGTGGGGACCAGCGAGGTCTTCTTTGCAGCAGCGCCCTCGGCAGCAAGCTGTCCATCGGCGGCTTCGGGGCCGACGATAACGCTCGGCGCCGTCTTCTTGATAAAGCCGTAGATCGCGGCAGTCGCCACGCCCTCAACCACGCCGGCGACCAGCATATGCGGGATCAACATGGCAGGAATAGCCACGGACAGCGGGAAGGGGCAGTACAGCGGAGCGCCCGAAGCATTCGTGAAAAGCATCGGCTGAATACCAAACTCGATTGCTGCGCACAGGGCCGCCAGGCACAGGCCGACCCAGCCGCTTACGATGGCCGAAACCGAGGTGCCCCAGCTCTTGTCGTGCAAACGGCTGTTAAGCGCGCGGAACACGATGGCTGCGGCAAACGGCAACACGAAGGCCATGTTAAAGCAGTTAGCGCCAAAGGACAGGATGCCGCCGTCGCCAAACAGCAGCGCTTGCAGCGCCAGCGCGACCGAAACCGCGATAGCCGCGGCCTCGGGGCCCAGCAGCAGCGCGATGAGTGCGCCACCAACGGCGTGGCCAGTGGTGCCGCCGGGCAGCGGCACGTTGAACATCATAAGCAAGAAGGAAAATGCGGCGCAGATGCCCAGGAAAGCCATGTGCTCGCGATCGAGCGTGGCGCGCACCTTCTTGATACAGTGAACCCAGACGGGCACCATTGCCACCGCCATGACGGCATCGGTCTGCGGGGACAGATAATTATCTGGAATGTGCATGTACGCCTCCCGGTTATCGGCGCACGGAATTGCAACGCCGCTTGAATCGCCTTTCCAGTGTTACGTAATGTCAGATTCGTAACACGCCGCGGGCTATCATAGCAAAACGGCGCACTGCCGACAAAGCAGCACGCCGTTATGTAATGCGCGTGTCATATATGCAGGCTCAACGGTGCCTTATACCGAAAACAGCAGTCACGTAAGACTCGGCGGCAGCCGACGCTGGCCTATATCCGGCGCAGGACCTAGCCGCGGACCTCGCCGTTTACGCCCTTGCACACCTTGGTAACGATCTTCTGGTGCGCCTTTTCGACCTCTTCGCTGGT
>DAWEIC010000176.1:1480-3270 GCA_052364855.1 Collinsella sp. | reverse complement strand
ACGCCAAGGCCGACTCGTTCCTCAACGGCCGCCAGGTGATCGGCCGCTGCCCCATCCAGGGCTGCAAGTCCGAGAAGGCTTATGCCGACGAGTGCGATCTGGGCCACCAGTTTGAGCCCGAGGAGCTCATCGCACCCAAGAGCCAGCTCACCGGCGAGGTGCCCGAGCTGCGCCCGGTCGACAACCTCTACTTCGACCTGCCGGCCTACCTCGACTTTATGAAGACCTACACCGCCAAGCTCGCCCAGAACCCGCAGGTTCGCTCCGTGGTCTCCAAGACCATGGAGGAGTGGCTGCTGCCGGCCCAGCTCTACATCCAGAACAAGTTCCGCGAGGCCTTCGATGCCGTCGAGGATCAGCTTCCCGAGCACACCGTGCTGGAGCCCGAGGGCAACAAGAGCAGCTTTACCGTCACCTTCCCCAGCTGGAAGGAGCGCGACGATGCCCACGCGGTGCTCGCCAACGGCGGCGTGCGCTTCCGCAGCGGCAAGGCGCTCGTACCCTTCCGCATCACCGGCAACATCGACTGGGGCGTTCCGGTGCCCGAGGTCGATGGCGTCTCCGACGTCACCTGCTGGTGCTGGCCCGAGAGCCTGTGGGCTCCCATCAGCTATACGCGCACCGTGCTCGCACGCGATGCCAAGGCCGCCGGCGTGACCGAGGGCGTCGCCGCCCAGGATGCCGCCCTCATGGGCGAGCCCGCCGCCGATTCCACGCAGGTCCCCGCGCCCACCTACCAGCACAGCTCGCTCGACTGGCGCGACTGGTGGTGCTCGGACGACGCACAGATCTACCAGTTTATCGGTCAGGACAACATCTACTTCTACTGCATCGCGCAGACCGCCATGTGGGAGGCCCTGGGCTGGGACCTCACGCAGAGCACCGTCAGCGCCTGCTACCACCTGCTCTACATGGGCAAAAAGGCCAGCTCGTCCTCGCAGACGCCTCCCCCACCGGCAGACGACCTGCTCAACCACTACACCTGCGAGCAGATGCGCGCGCACTGGCTGTCGCTCGGCCTGTCCGAGAAGCCAGTGAGCTTTAGCCCCAAGGCATACGACACGCGTGTGACCGGCAAGGACAAGGACGGCAACGAGGTGCGTGCCTGCGACGACAAGCGCGTTATCGACCCGGCCCTTAAGGAAAGCGCCCTTTTGACCGGCGTGTTCAACCGCCTGGCCCGCAGTTGCTTCTACGGCGTCGCCATCAAGGAGGGCGACGAGAGCCCCTATCGCAACGGCTGCATCCCCGCCGGTGACGCCTCTGCCGCCGTGGTCGAGGCTGCCGAGCAGGCAACTCTTGCCTTTGAGCAGGCCATGTACAAGTTCGAGACGCACCGCGCGCTTGCCGTGTGCGACGACTACCTGCGCGCCGCCAACAAGCGCTGGAGCGATGCCTCCAAGGCCGCCAACAAGCTCGAGGGCGAGCCGGCCAACGCCGCCATGACGCAGGCCCTCGTCGACGCCTTTACCGAGCTGCGCGTAGCGACCGTGCTCATGCACGGCATCGTGCCGGCCGGCTGCGAGCTCATCTGCGAGTACTTCGACGTTGACCCGGTCGCCTTCTTTAGCTGGGATAACATCTTCGCCTCCACGGACGAGTTCGTGGAGAGCCTGGGCGAGAAGCCCGGCGAGCACCGCGTGAAGCCGCTGCCCCCGCGCTTCGACTTCTTCAGCAAGCACGAGAGCCAGTACTAAAGCACGCTAGTAGCAACGCGCCCGGGAATGATTATTCTGGGACGGGGATTAAAAAATCATTCCCGGGCGCCACAGTACAGTCTTTTTGTGACG
>DAWEIC010000176.1:0-1470 GCA_052364855.1 Collinsella sp. | reverse complement strand
GGGCTATTTTAGCTACCCCGTCCCAAATTTAACTGCAACGCCTGCCGAAACGGACGGGCAGCTAAAATAGCCCCGTCCCAAATTGACTACTTTTAATGGAATGGGAAGGAAAGACGGATGTCCAAGCCGCGTCGTCGTAAGCAGAAAAAGCAGGTCAAGCCCGAGCTCAAGCTCAGGCAATTTGCCGCCACCGAGCTTTCCGACCAGCTTGCCGCCCTTCCCTGCGCCGCCGACCTGCCGCGCTTTATGGTCGACACGGTCGCCGGCGCCTATGCGCCCGCCGATGCCGAGCTCATGATCGAGGGCTTCGGCGCCGCGGCCACACGCCCGGTCACGCTGCGCGCCAACACGCTCAAGGCGACCGCCGAGGACATCGCTGCGGCGCTCGATGCCGCCGGCATCGCCCACAACCCCGTCGCCTGGTACCCGGACGCCTTTATCCTGCCCGAGGCCCAGGTTTCCGATCTGTGGGATCTCGACATCTACCGCGACGGCAAGATCTATCTGCAGAGCCTGTCGTCCATGATGCCGCCGTTGGTCCTGGGCGCCCAGGCAGGCGAGGACATCCTGGACATGTGCGCAGCCCCTGGCGGCAAGACGACGCAGATCGCCGCCCTCACCCAGGGCCAGGCACACCTCACCGCCTGTGAGATGAGCATTCCCCGCGCCGAAAAGCTCGAGTCGAACCTCCATCGCCAAGGTGCCAAAAACGTGCCCGTCATGCGCATCGACGCACGCGAGCTCGACGAGTTCTTCCGCTTTGACCGCATCCTGCTCGACGCTCCCTGCACCGGCACGGGCACCGTCATCAGTGGCAACGAGAAAAGCCTGCGCGGCCTCACCGAGCAGTTGCTGAGCAAGTGCGCCCGCTCGCAGCGAGCACTTCTGGACCGCGCCATGGGGGCCCTCAAACCGGGCGGCACGCTCGTCTATTCGACTTGTTCGATCTTGCCGCAGGAAAACGAGGACGCCCTGCAAGAGGCCCTCGACAAGCATATGGACTGCGAGCTCATCCCCCTCGACGGCACGCCAAGCGAAAGTGAAGCACGACGCACCCAGGAAGCTGGTGAGGAGCCGCGCATCGAGTCCAACGCTCTGACCGAAGCCATTGCCGCGGGTCAGGTATCGGCCATCGTCAACGGCCTGCCCGGCACGCTCACCATTCCGCCTAGCCGCGACTTTGAGGGCTTCTACATTGCCCTGATCCGAAAACGCAGCTAGCGCACGGATCCAAAACTCAACAAGCTATCTCTGTGCGCGTTTGCCCTGCTGGTCGCGATGCTGTTTAAGCATCGCGCGCTCCTTGCGTTCGGCCCTTTTGCCCTTAATGGCCGTGACCACAAAGTAGATGACCGCGGCGGCAACGATTGCGGCCACACACAGGCCGATCGAGCCAAACATTGCTGTCAATTCCATACCGCGTCACCTCTCTTTTAAACGGGGCTTTCAAGATAGCACCTCGATACCCGC
>DAWEIC010000175.1:0-3273 GCA_052364855.1 Collinsella sp. | reverse complement strand
GTGTGGACACTTGTTCGCGCGGGTCGCGCAAGGAGCACGCCGCGCAGCTGATCCGCTCGCTCACCGGTGCCGAGGACGCGCTCGTGGTCAACAACAACGCCGCCGCGGTACTGCTGGTGCTGGCGACCCATGCCGCAGGCAAGGAGGTTATCGTCAGCCGCGGCGAGCTTGTCGAGATCGGCGGCAGCTTCCGCATCCCCGATGTCATGGCGGCTTCGGGCGCCAAACTCGTCGAGGTCGGCGCCACCAACCGCACGCATTTGGACGACTACGAGCGCGCCATCACGCCCGATACGGCGATGATCCTCAAGGTCCATCCTTCCAACTATCGCATCGAGGGCTTTCACGAGGAGGTGGGCTCTCGGGAGCTTGCCGCTCTGGCCCACAAGCATGGCCTGCTGTTCTACGAGGACCAGGGGTCGGGCGCGCTGTTGCCCGACGACATCTTGGTGCGCGGCGGCGAAGAAACCACGCCGGCTTCGGTTGCGGCGGGGCTCGATCTGGTGTCGTGCTCGGGCGATAAACTGCTCGGTGCCGCACAAGCGGGCATTATCATGGGCCGTCGCAATCTGGTCCAGGCCTGTGGGTCACATCCGCTTATGCGCGCCCTGCGCCCGGGCAAGCTCGCGCTGACGGCGCTCGAGGCCACGCTGCGTATCTACATGGACGGTGCCGATGTTGCCCATCGCGATATTCCGGTGCTCAGCATGCTTACGCTGCCGCAGGCCCATTTGGAGCGACGTGCCCGCAAGCTGCGCGATCGTATGGTCGCCGGGCTCGATAAGGCTGGCTACCCATGTGCCGTTCAGGTGGAGATCGTCGAGGAATCGTCGACCCCTGGTGGCGGCTCGCTGCCTACCGTGGAGCTGCCCACCACGTGCGTTGCCGTGCGCCTCGTCGATGAGCGTCTTTCCGTTGACGCACTCAAGCGCTCGCTCGTCCAAGATTTCGACACGCCTGTCGTCACGCGAACCTCGCACGATCGCATTTTGTTTGACGTCCGTACGCTTGTGGGCGACCGCGATATCGAGACGGCGGCATCGACGCTCGTCGCGTGCGTTAAGAAGGCGATTGCTCGATGAGTGAGGTTCAGAAGCTGGTGGAGTGCCCCGTTATCGTTGGCACGGCGGGCCACGTCGACCACGGTAAGTCCGCACTGATCGAGGCGCTGACCGGCAAGAATCCCGACCGTCTGGAGGTTGAGCGCCGTCGCGGTATGACCGTGGAGCTGGGCTTTGGCGAGCTGGCGCTGCCGAGCGGCAAGATCGTCGGCCTGGTCGACGTGCCGGGCCATGCGCACTACCTGCGTGCCATGGTGCAGGGTGCGACAGGCATCGACGTTGCCGTGCTGGTGGTCTCTGCCGTTGAGGGTGTAATGCCGCAGACGCGCGAGCACGTGCACGTGCTGGAGCTGCTGGGCGTCACGCATATGGTGGTGGCGCTGACGATGTGTGACCTGGCCGATGTCGAGATGACCGAGCTTGCTGAGCTCGATGTCGATGACTTTTTGTCGGGTACCGTGTTTGCGGGCGCGTCGATTGTGCCCGTGTCGTCCAAGACGGGCGAGGGGATCGACGGGCTGCTTGCGGTGCTCGACGAGCAGGTGGGTGTTTGCTGGGATGCCTGTCGCGACCGTGCCGAGCGGAGCGATGCCGCGCCTCGCCTGCCGATTGACCGCTGCTTTACGATTAAGGGCGTCGGCACCGTCGTGACGGGAACGCTGCACGATGCGCCCGTCGCGGTGGGGGATGAGCTTGTCGCGTTGCCGTCGCGTACGGTCTGTCGTGTGCGTGGAATTCAGGTGCATGGCGATACGCCGCAGGCGTTGCCCGGTCAGCGTGTGGCGCTCAACCTGGTCGGCGACGGAGTCGCGGCGCTTGACCGTGGCGAGATGCTGGGCGTGGTGGACCGCTTTGGCCAGACGTTGCGCTTTATGATGACGTTTACCTACTTGGGTCGCGAGGGAGCCAAGCCGCGTGTGCTCGAGTCGGGTGCGCGTGTGCACGTGATGGCGGGTACAGCCGAGGTTGTCGGCCGCATCATGTTCATGGAGGGCGAGGCCCCCATGGCGGTGGGCGAGACCCGTAATGTTCAGGTGCGCTTGGAAAACTCGCTGCCGCTACGTGCCGGGGACCATGTCGTGGTGCTGTCCTATTCGCCCGTGATGCTCATTGGC
Source organism: Collinsella sp. (assembly GCA_052364855.1). Taxonomy (GTDB): domain Bacteria; phylum Actinomycetota; class Coriobacteriia; order Coriobacteriales; family Coriobacteriaceae; genus Collinsella. The sequence goes on along the minus strand of DAWEIC010000175.1, from coordinate 1,097 downwards.
GGCGGGCGCGTGCTGCTTTCGCGCTGCCGTCGCTCGCGCGAGCTTGCCGAAGGAGAGCGTGCGCTGTATGCGGCGATCGAGTCCGGCGATATCGCGGGCGGTGTGGGCGCTTGGCTGGTGCTGCAGACGTTGCCGGTTACGGCGGTTGATGTTGCCGCGGCTTTGGATCTTGGCGTCGGCGAGGTCGATACTGCACTGCGCGTGTTGGTGGCGAAGGGCGCTGCTCGCGCGCTTGCTGGCTCGGATGGCTCGCTGTATGCAGATGCTTCCGTGCTCGACGCCGCGATGAATGCACTGGCGGCGACCCTGTCAGCCATGCATGCGGCGGCTCCCAAGGAGACGGGCTTTACGCCCGGTGCCGTTGCCCATGCTGCGTGGCCTGCCGCTGATGAAGCCGTTGCCGCGGCTCTGATTGCCGAGGGCTGCTCGCGTGGCGTGTGCGCCGCCGAGGGCGCCGAGGTATTCGATCCGCATTCGGCCGCCGCGGCGGCACGCGTGGTGCGAGAGGCTTGCGAGCGCATCGTCGCGCTGCTTGACGAGGCCGGCTTGGATGCACCGGCGCTTCCCGAGGTGGGCGAACAGCTGCAGCTCGGCCGCGACACCATGACGCGTGCCCTGCGCGAGCTTTCCCTCAACCGCGCAATCGTTAAGGTCGAGCGCGACGTTGCCCTGTCCGCTGCTGCCGAGGCCCATGCGCGTGAGCTCGTCGCCGCCGCCATTGAGGCGGCCGGCGGCGCTGCCACCACGAGCGTGCTGCGCGAGGCCCTGGGCGTGTCGCGCAAACGCGCCATCAGCATCTTGGAGCACCTGGATGCCGTGCGCTTTACGGTGCTCGACAAGGATGCCGGCGGCCTGCGCTCCCTGCGCTAGGCCGGTTACCCGCTCCCGCCTCCTCAGTTGCGGTGAAATAGTTCCTGTTTTTGGGGTCTTGCAGCCTAAGTAAGAACTATTCCACCGGTTGATTTCCGATCTCAGCCGAACACATTGAGCAAATAGGCCATTCCCGCAGTTAGCCGAACGCCCCCGCGGCCCCTCCTGGGGTCCGGGGGCGCCGTTTTCCCAGTTGAAGGAACGGTGGAGATGTGTTTCGATGGGTC
>DAWEIC010000174.1:445-3279 GCA_052364855.1 Collinsella sp. | reverse complement strand
TTAAAAATCATTCCTAATAGGCTTCACATTTGGTTGCATTTATGGATAATAGAACTCGTCAAGACGCACGTCCGGAGAGGGCCCTTACGGGACCGGACGAGCGCGCAATCGCCATCGATCGAAAGGATCGAATCATGAAGTTTGTTTGCCCCGTTTGCGGTTATGTGGAAGAGTTCGACGGCGACCAGCTGCCCGAGGACTTCAAGTGCCCCCAGTGCGGTGTTCCCGGTTCTCGTTTCCTGAAGCAGGAGGAGGGCCAGCTCGAGTGGGCTGCCGAGCACGTCGTGGGCGTCGCCAAGATGGAGGGCGTCTCCGAGGACATCGTTGCCGACCTGCGCGCCAACTTTGAGGGCGAGTGCTCCGAGGTCGGTATGTACCTGGCCATGGCTCGCGTCGCTCATCGCGAGGGCTATCCCGAGATCGGCCTGTACTGGGAGAAGGCTGCCCACGAGGAGGCCGAGCATGCCGCCAAGTTCGCCGAGCTCCTGGGCGAGGTCGTGACCGACTCCACCAAGAAGAACCTCGAGATGCGCGTTGAGGCCGAGAACGGCGCCACCGCCGGCAAGACCGATCTTGCCAAGCGTGCCAAGGCCGCCGGTCTCGATGCCATCCACGACACCGTGCACGAGATGGCTCGCGACGAGGCCCGCCACGGCAAGGCTTTCGCCGGCCTGCTCAAGCGCTACTTTGGCTAAGCCAACCGCCTGAGACATAACCTCAAGCTCGATGAGGCCCGGACCGTATTGGTTCGGGCCTTTTTCGTGCCTCACGAACTTGTTAACGCCCTGAAATAGGACCGCCTTCGGCATCGGCTTCTCGTCAAAAACTAAGTGAGTAGACTTTTTGGAACTTGCCGAGCACACCACCCATATTGCTTTATAAAGCCGCAGGTAAATGACTTGTTGCAAAACGGCCTGGTCGCCAAAGTGCTAAAAGCCTACTCACTTAGAACCGCAGCCGTCCACGATCGAGCCATTTTGTGTCTAGCGGGCATCTTTCCGTCGATTACTCCCAATTATGTCCAGTCAACGAATAGTTCAGACCGGAGTAATGCCTCAGCCCTTTGCTCATCTGAGCTTTTATCACGATATTCAGCATCGAGCATCCTGCATACGGCCTTAACGATCGCGCGGAATCTATCCTCATCCGATATCTGTCTGTATGTCAGGAGAAGCACATCGTAGCCCATGGCCTGAAGGGCCGTCATGCGGTCAGCGTCACGCAAGCCATCCCCTGCGCGTCCGTGCGAGGCCTTTCCCTGACATTCAATGGCCACCTGTCGCCTACCGTCCGGTGAAGAAAGAAGTAGGTCGATATATACACGGGACTTTCCCACAATCGCTCGAGCACTTGTGCCTAGCATCACTTCAACATTAAGCTCTATGTCGCAAAAACCTTCGCCTCCCAGGGATCGCGGCAGTGCAAGTAGCAAATACGCCTCGACCTCAAAAGGCGACGCGGCACCCAATGGAACGAATTGCGATACCGCCATAAATCTATTGCCGTAACGCATCCCGCAAACATCTGAACAAAAACGGTCAAGGTCTCTGCCCAAAACCAAAGCGTCTCGACGCCATAAATTTGAAGCGGTGCCGTCCTCGGACGGGCAGCGCACCCAACCCAACGTCGTCGAAATCGCGCCCGAATCAATTGCACGCGTAAGCTCCGCCTCAAGTGCCGCCGGCAGAGCGCACACCGCAAACAAGCCACACATCTCCGCCAATACCAAAAGAAGCTGGAGATCCGTCAGGTGCCGCGACATGATGAATGCCGTCAGTAGAGGAGACGTAATCAAAAATCCATGCTCCGTTTCCAGCACGGATTCCCTGGGGGGCTCACCAAGGAACAGCCGCTGCCTAATGCTGGTAGGACAAGTCCGTTTGTTTCTCGTCTGAACCAATGTATACAACGGAAAACCGAGCGCGACCGCAGCCGTCGGGTTGCGGGCGAGATCATATCGCTGCCGGTCTTCTTCCGGTCGTGGAAGCGGCGGACACAAAGCGCGGACTTGAGGAGGCAAACGCCAGTACCTAAAAGCCGATATGTCACAAAGTAGATCCTTCATAGGCACAGGAAAACACGAATTTCAACCCAGTCAGTCACGCATTGGCGCGAACGCACCAAAAATGGCGCCGAACGGACTGCAAAGTTTTCAACAGCCCTCCCCAACTGGCCAAAAGCTTGCCAAGAGCTGGACGAAGCCCTGTTGAAAACCCCATTTTTTTCTCATGCAGGAGCTTTGCGCGGCAAGTGAGTAGACTTTTTTGAACATCCCGAGCAGGCCGGTCATCCTGCTTTTCAAAACCGCAGGTAGATAGCTTGTTACAAAACTTCCTGGTCGCCAAAGTGCTAAAAGTCTACTCACTTAGGTTGCAGAGTGCCCCCCATTAGCTGCAATTCCAAGGTAGTTAGCACTTTTGGACTCAGATCGTCATACTGGACAAGAATTTGAGTTGAGTTTTCAGGGACAGATGCGCCATCGGCACACCAATAACAGTCACTGATATCGACAAAAGGGATGCTCGAGCGCGCGAGAGCCTGCGCAAAAGAGCTTCCGCCCGTTCCACGCTCCGCAACCACGGTACAGTAAAGGCCCGCATCTGCCTGCTCGATCGAGACCTCCCCTGCCGGAAACGCTTTCCGCACAAGCGCCATCAGGCCATCACGCGCCTCACGAGCACGAACGCGCACGCGGTTCACATGCCGCTCGTAATCACCCGATTCCAGCAAACGAGCCAAAGCGACCTGGTCGACAGAACTCACCGACGAGGCATAGAAACCAAGGTTGCACCTAAACCGCTCCATCAGCTCATCGGGCAGCACCATGTACGCTA
>DAWEIC010000174.1:0-435 GCA_052364855.1 Collinsella sp. | reverse complement strand
GACCCGGTCGCTCGGCGGCCCAGCTGAGCAGCGCATAGCGACGCGCAATGCTCGTCACAAGACCGGTCGGATACTGATGGGACGGCATCAGGTGAAGGACATCGGTCCCGCTTTTCTGCAGAGTGCTCAAGTCCACGCCCTCATCATCCAACGGGATATGTCGAACTTTGCAGCCCATAGCCTGATAGATACGCGTCAGACGCAAATAGCCCGGATCCTCAACCGCATACACCTTGTCCGCGCCAAGCAACTGAACCAACATGGTATCGAGCAGCTGGGCGCCCGCACCGATAACGATGTTGTTGGGGTCGACATTCATACCCCTTGTCCCGTGCAGATGGTGAGCAATTGCGCGTCGCAGCCGAGCAGTGCCCTGCGCCGGTGCGGGCGAAAAGATTTCGCGCTCATCTTCGGATGCCAGCGTCGCCCGTAGCG
>DAWEIC010000173.1:0-3299 GCA_052364855.1 Collinsella sp. | reverse complement strand
GCGTATTGTAGAATACTCAATCGCTGTCGTTTTCTAGAGAAAGATGATTGCTTGTGAAGAAGGAAGACGCAATTGAGCTCGAGGGTACGGTAAAGGAGCCGCTGCCCAACGCCATGTTTAAGGTTGAGCTCGAGAACGGTCATTCGGTTCTGTGCAACATTTCTGGCAAGATCCGAATGAATTACATCCGTATTCTCCCCGGTGACAGGGTTGTCGTGGAGCTTTCCCCGTACGACCTGACCCGCGGCCGCATCACCTATCGCTACAAATAGCGGCACGCATACACGCACTCCATTTCCGACTGCAGGCTTAGCTCAACCTACGGTCGGATTGTGTGTGAAGACCAGCCATAGTTTTAAACGCCTGCGGCTGGGCGAGTAGATAGTAGGGAAGTAGTTTGAGCGCTACCGAAAGGAAGAACGATGAAGGTACGTCCTTCGGTCAAGAAGATGTGCGATAAGTGCAAAATCATTAGGCGCCATGGCAAGGTCCTCGTCATTTGCGAGAACCCCCGTCATAAGCAGCGTCAGGGTTAAGAGAGGAGACTACGTTGGCCCGTATTAATGGTGTCGACCTCCCGCGTGAGAAGCGCGTTGAGATCGGTCTGACCTACATTTACGGCATCGGCCGCACCACTGCGACGAAGATTTGCGTCGAGTGCAACGTTAACGTGGATACGCGCGTTAAGGACCTCACCGAGGATGAGGTTAACGCCATCCGCGATTATATCGACAAGAACCAGATCATGGTTGAGGGCGACCTCCGCCGTGAGCGCAACCAGAACGTCAAGCGCCTTATGGACATCGGCTGCAACCGCGGCCTTCGTCACCGCAAGGGCCTCCCGGTCCGCGGCCAGCGCACCCACACTAACGCTCGTACCCGCAAGGGCCCGAAGCGTCAGATCGGTGCTAAGAAGAAGAAATAAGGAGCGCTAGATAGATGGCTACTGCTAAGAAGAACGTTCGCGCTGCCCGTCTGAAGCGCGCGGACCGTAAGAACATTTCCGTGGGCCAGGCTCACATTCGTTCTACGTTCAACAACACGATCGTTTCGATCACCGATCCCCAGGGCAACGTCATTTCCTGGAAGTCGGCTGGCCAGGTGGGCTTCAAGGGCTCCCGTAAGTCCACGCCGTTCGCTGCCCAGATGGCTGCCGAGGCTGCTGCCAAGCAGGCCATGGAGCACGGTATGAAGAAGGTTTCCGTCTTCGTCAAGGGCCCCGGCTCCGGTCGTGAGACCGCCATCCGCTCCCTCCAGGCTGCTGGCCTCGAGGTCTCGAGCATCCAGGACAAGACCCCCATCCCGCACAACGGCTGCCGCCCCAAGAAGCGTCGCCGCGTGTAACTGAAAGGATCGTATCAATATGGCAATCGACAGGACTCCTGTTCTTAAGCGCTGCCGTCAGCTCGGGATCGATCCCGCTGAGCTCGGTTACAGCAGCAAGAAGGAATCTATCCGTCAGCCCAAGCGCCGTCGCAAGGAATCTGAGTACGGCATGCAGCTGCGCGAGAAGCAGAAGGTCAAGTTCATCTATGGCGTTCTGGAGAAGCAGTTCCACGGCTACTTCAACAAGGCCCGCAAGATGAACGGCGTCACCGGTGAGAACCTCATGATCATCCTTGAGTCTCGCCTCGACAACGTCGTCTTCCGTCTTGGCTTCGCCCGCACCCGCAAAGAGGCTCGTCAGTCCGTCCGTCACGGTCACTTCACCGTGAACGGCAAGCGCGTGGACATCCCGTCCTACCGCGTCAAGGCCGGCGACGTCGTCGCTGTCGGCGAGAAGTTCCGTGACCTCCTCCCCATCAAGGAGGCCCTGATTTCCTCCGAGCGCTTTGAGGTCCCTGGCTGGCTCGAGGTCGATATCGAGAAGCTGTCTGGTAACGTGCTCGCTCTGCCGACGCGTGAGCAGATCAGCGGTGATATCAACGAGCAGCTCATCGTCGAGCTCTACTCTAAGTAGTCCATCCGGGCTGCTGAGGCTGGAGGTAATACATGTCAGAATTCATTAGGCCTCAGGTTCAGGTCGAAGAGATCAACGAGACGTCTGCTCGTGTCTCCGTCGAGCCGCTCGAGCGTGGCTACGGCGATACGCTGGGTAACTCCCTTCGTCGCGTTCTTCTGTCCTCGCTCGAGGGTGCCGCCGTCGAGGCTATTCAGATCGATGGTGCGCAGCACGAGTTCATGACCATCCCTAACATGGTCGAGGATGTCACCGACATCGTCCTGAATGTCAAGGGTCTTGTCTTCAGGGCTCTCGGCACGACCGACGAGGCGACCGCCACCATCTCGGTTGACGGCCCCTGCGAGGTCACCGGTGCGGACTTCTTTATTCCGTCCGAGTTTGAGCTGGTCAACCCCGAGCAGCACATCGCTACGCTCACCGAGGGTGGCCATCTCACCATGAGCATGCGCATCGGCTATGGCCGCGGCTATGTTTCTGGCGAGGCCAACAAGCGCGACAACGATCCCATCGGTGTGATCCACGTCGACTCGCTGTACTCGCCGGTTTCCCGTTGCGCCAAGCTCGTTGAGGCTTGCCGTGTCGGTCAGCACACCGACTACGACCGCCTTGTCCTCGAGATCGAGACCAACGGCTCCATCGCCCCGCGCGACGCCGTGGTCCAGGCTGCCAATATCATCAACCAGCATATGGCCGCCTTTATGAACCTTGCCGAGACCCCCGAGGTTGAGGAGGAGGCTTCGATCTTCGCTCCCGAGGTCACCAACGACAACGCCGAGCTGGACAAGCAGATCGAGGATCTGGACCTTTCCGTCCGTTCCTACAACTGCCTTAAGCGCGCCAGCATTCACTCGGTCCGTCAGCTCGTTGAGTTCTCGGAGAACGATCTGCTCAACATCCGTAACTTCGGTGTTAAGTCGATCGAGGAAGTGAAGGACAAGCTTGAGTCCATGGGCCTGAGCCTGAAGGCTTAATGCTTCGCATATTTGAGGAGAAACTAGACCATGCGTCACAACGTTAAGAAGGGCCTGAAGCTCGGCACCGATGCGAGCCACACCAAGGCCATGAAGAAGAGCCTTGCTAAGGCCCTCTTCGAGAACGACCGCATCAAGACCACCGAGACCCGCGCTAAGGCGCTGCGTTCGGTCGTCGATCCGATCATCACTTGGGCCAAGAAGGGCGACCTGCACTCTCGTCGTCTGGCTATCGCCAAGCTCGGCGATAAGCAGCTCGTTGCCGAGATCTTCGACAAGGCTGCCCAGGGCATGTGGCAGGACCGCAACGGCGGTTACACCCGCATCATGAAGCTCGGTAACCGTAAGGGCGACAACGCTCCCAT
>DAWEIC010000172.1:0-3327 GCA_052364855.1 Collinsella sp. | reverse complement strand
GAGCACGATTCGGCAAAGCTTTTGGACCTGTATATCCAGGGCCGTCAGGAGGCAAAGCGCCTGCTCGCGGAAATCCAAGAGTTCGTTGAGCGCTAGCGATAGCGAACCCTCAAAAAAATGACAACAGCTAAAGAGCTGGAAAAATCACGGCTCGTGGATGACATGTGCAGAAACTCTGGTCGGAGCCAAAATACCTGTTGACTCGTACGGCGAGCGGGGTAATATGGACGGGTTACTTGCAGAGCCCCGTGAATCTCTGTAACAACACGTACTGTACATGGAGGAGTCTAAGTGATTTCGAAATCGACTCACTACGCCAAGCAGGGCGAGGTCCAGCGCAACTGGGTTCTCGTCGACGCCGATGGTGCTGTCCTGGGCCGTCTCGCCACCCAGATCGCAATGATCCTGCGCGGTAAGAACAAGCCCCAGTTCACGCCCAACAGCGACTGCGGCGACTTCGTTGTCGTCATCAACGCCGATAAGGTCCAGCTTACCGGTAACAAGGCCGACACGAAGACCTATTATCGCCACAGCGGCTACAACGGCGGCCTCAAGGCTGAGAGCTTCCGCCAGGCTATGGAGAAGCACCCGGAGAAGGTCATCGAGCGCGCCGTTCGCGGTATGCTGCCCAAGACCACCCTCGGCCGTGCCCAGATGACCAAGCTTAAGGTCTACGCTGGTGCCGAGCATCCGCATGCTGCCCAGAACCCCACGAAGATTGAGCTGGAGGCTTAAAGATGGCTGAGAACACCGTTGTCTACCAGGGTACCGGCCGTCGTAAGAACGCCGTCGCCCGCGTCCGTCTCGTCCCCGGCACCGGCAAGGTGACCATCAACAAGCGTGACGCCGAGCAGTATTTCGGCCGTCATCAGCTCGTTGAGAACGCCCTTGCTCCCTTCAAGGTGACCGACACCGCCGGTCAGTTCGACGTTATCGCTCTGTGCGATGGCGGCGGCATCTCCGGTCAGTCCGGCGCCCTGCGCCTGGGCATCGCTCGCGCTCTTCTGAACGCTGGCGACTACCGTGCTGACCTCAAGAAGGCCGGTTTCCTTACGCGCGATGCTCGCGTGGTCGAGCGCAAGAAGTACGGCCTCAAGAAGGCCCGCCGCGCTCCCCAGTTCTCCAAGCGCTAAGGTTTTATCTCCTTACGAGATACAATGTACAAGCGGGGCCTGCCGATTCCTCGGCGGGTCCCGCTTTTCTTTTTCGACTAGGGTGGGCGGTTGCATATCGCCTGCTAGGGAAGGAGCGATCCTATGCCCCAGAACATCTTCGGTACCGACGGCGTCCGTGGCGTCGCCAATGCCGACCTCTCGTGCGACCTCGCGTTTCGCCTGGGCCGCGCGGCGACCAAGTTCCTTGGTCCGGATATCTGCGTCGGCCGCGACACGCGTCTTTCGGGTACTATGCTCGAGAGCGCTCTGACCGCCGGCATCATGGCCGAGGGCGGTCGTCCGCACTGCTGCGGCGTCATCCCCACGCCTGCCGTGGCGCTGCTCACCGTCCAGAATGAGCTCGACGGCGGCATCGTCATCTCTGCTTCGCATAATCCGCCGGAGTTCAACGGCATCAAGTTCTTTAGCCGCAAGGGCATGAAGCTTCCCGATGCGGTCGAGGAAGAGATCAGCGCCTGGGTCATGTCCGAGGAAGCCATGGCTGCCGACACGCTGCCGACCGGTGCCGGCGTGGGCCACATCATCAAGATGAAGGACGCTCGCAAGGCATACGTCGACCACGCCATCGATACGCTTGATGGCCTGAGGCTCGATGGCCTGGTGGTTGCCGTCGACTGCGGTCACGGTGCTTCCTGCCAGACCACGCCTGCCGCGCTGCAGCGCCTGGGTGCCACGGTCCATGCCATCAACACCGATTACTGCGGCACCGACATCAATGTCGAGTGCGGCTCTACGCACCTCGAGCCCCTGCGCGAGCTCGTGCTGCGCACCCATGCTGACATCGGTCTGGCCCACGACGGCGACGCCGACCGCGTGCTGTTCGTGGACAGCGAGGGCAATGAGATCGACGGTGACTACATCCTGGCTATCTGCGGTTCTGACCTCGCCGCCCGCGGCAAGCTCGCCAACTCCGAGATCGTCTCGACCGTCATGTGCAACCTTGGCTTCTCCATCGCTATGAAGGAGCAGGGCTTCGAGATGGTTCAGACCGCCGTGGGCGATCGCTACGTTCTGGAGCGTATGCTCGCGGATGGCGCCGTCATCGGCGGCGAGCAGTCCGGCCACATCATCTTCCTGGAGCACAACACCACCGGTGACGGTCTGGTGACGGCTCTGCAGCTGCTGGCCGTGCTCAAGCGCACCGGTCGTACCCTCACCGATCTTGCCGGCATCATGAAGAAGTACCCGCAGGTACTCGTCAACGTGCATTCCGACAACAAGGCTGGTCTGGACGATTGCCAGCCCATTTGGGACGCCGTCGCTGCTGCCGAGAAGGAGCTTGACGGCCGCGGCCGCATTCTGGTGCGTCCGAGCGGTACCGAGCCACTGGTCCGCGTGATGGCCGAGGCCGAGACGCACGAGCTGACCCAGCGCGTTGTCGACGACATCGTCGAGGTTGTCAAGCGCGAACTTCCCTAATGGTCAAAAACCGTTGCCAAGTGGTAAACTGATAAGGTTATTTTGATTGATTGGTATGTCCGAGGGGGAGCATGTTCACTAAAGTCCTAAGGTCTTTTGGTATGCGTGGTCGAGTCCTTACGCTGGATGCTCCCATCTCGGGCGACGTCATTCCGTTGTCCGAGGTCAATGACCAGACATTTGCCACCGGCCTTTTGGGCCAGGGCGTGGCGATTCAGCCTACGGGTACGCGCGTGATTGCGCCGGCAGACGCCAAGGTCGAGGCCATTTTTCCCACGGGACACGCCGTTGCGCTCAACACGGTCGATGGCTTGGACGTGCTCATCCACGTTGGCTTGGACACTGTTCAGCTCGAGGGCAAGCACTTTACCGTACATGCGCAAGTGGGTGACATCGTCCATAAGGGCGATGTACTCATCGAGTTCGATCGCGAGGCAATTGCTGCCGAGGGCTACGATGTGACGGTTCCCATCTTGGTGTGCAACTCCGTTGAGTTCTCGAGCATCAAGGGCTCCGTTGGCGTGCATGTCGAAGAGATGGACCAGCTCATCGTTGCTCGCGAGCGATAGCAAGTGCACGTGGCCATTAGCCTACAATTCAAACACGTTTACGGAGGGCGCCCTTGAAAGAGGACGCCCTCCGTGGCAAGATGGGATTTGTCCGAAGCTAAAAGGCTTCGGGTCACCGTGGACGGGCAGGGGCCTCGACGCGGCTAGACACGAGACACATACAT
>DAWEIC010000171.1:0-3348 GCA_052364855.1 Collinsella sp. | reverse complement strand
CCCTTGGCCGTCACATCGATAAAGTCGGGCGAACGCACGAGCTTGTCCTCGTCGACGTACTTGCGGACCGCGCGCAACGTCTCTTTGTCGTCGCGCGTCGAAAACGTAAAGTGACCGTTGTCCTTGGTGAAGATGGCAAAACGCGTGATCTTCTTGGTGCCGCGCAAAACCTCGGCGGCAATATAGTCGACCTCGTCCCACGGGATTTGAATATAATCCTCGGGATTACGCTCGTTGTAATACTCGAACGCCTTATTGCCCACCATCACGTTACCGTGGCTGGTAAGCCCCATCAGGCAGGTTGCCGGCGTTGCCAGATCGACCGTGCTGTTCTGAGATTGCGCCATGCGCGCCTCGCCCTCCAAATAAAACAATCGGACCGCATCCAGTGTACCCACCGGGTGCGGTCCGTTTCAATGGCTCAAAAGCCCTTGCCTAGCAATTCTCGGTCTTAAGCCGAAACGTGCTTACATGAAGCCGCAGACGCGACCGATGATGCCGATGGCGAAGAGAGCCAGGATGATGACGATCGGGCTGACCTTCTTCTTGAGGAGCTTGCAGACCAGCAGGGTCAGGCACACGGCGGCAAGGCCGGGGATGAGCTGATCGAGGTTGGCCTGAAGCGTGGTGACCTTCACCTGATCAAGGGCGTTAGCACCGATGGAGTTATACATCGTCAGTGCTTCCTTGACACCCTCAGAACCGGAGGGCAGGTTAGCCCAGTCGATAAAGGCGCCAGCAGACTGCGTGACCTTGGAGACGACCGGGGTGAAGGAGATGGACACCCAGCGCTCGACCAGGGCGCCGATGATGAACATACCCAGGATGGATGCACCCTCGGTGACCTTGCCCATCAGACCGCCGGAGAGGTCCTTGGCGATGGAGGAGCCGACCTTGTAGCCAAACTCCTGCGTGTACCACAGGAAGGCGTAACGGATGATGTTCCACGCGAAGAAGAACAGCAGCGGACCGGCGATGCTGCCGGACAGGGCCAGGGAAGCGCCCAGAGCGCCCAGAATCGGGCGAAGGGTGAACCAGAAGGCGGGGTCGCCGACACCGGCGAGCGGGCCCATCATACCGACCTTGACGCCCTGAATGGCGACGTCGTCAATCGGGGCACCGTTGGCGCGCTCCTCCTCGAGAGCGAGGGTAACGCCAATGACGGGGGCGGAAACATAGGGGTGGGTGTTATAGAACTCCAGGTGGCGCTTAAGAGCGGCAATCTGGTCATCCTTGCTGGTGTAGAGCTTCTTGATCGCAGGGATCATTGCGAAGCACCAGCCGCCGTTCTGCATACGCTCGTAGTTCCACGAGCCCTGAAGGAACTGATGACGGAAGCAAACCTTCTTGCGGTCAGCCTTGGTGAGCTGAATCTTGTTCTCTGCCATATGTATCACTCCCCTCCTACTCGTAATCGTTCAGAATGTCGCCGAGCGGGTCACCGGAGCCGCCGCCCATGCCGCCACCCTGCTTGGCCAGATCCTTAAGGCCAAGGTAGATGAGGGCAAGGGAGATGCCGATGAGGCCAAGGGCGATCAGCGTGAGCTGAGGGATGGCAGCAAGGACAAAGCCGAGGATGAAGAACGGCCAGGTCTCCTTGGTGGCCATCATGTTGATGACCATGGCGTAACCGACGGAAGCGACCATGCCGCCGCCGACAGCCATACCGCCGGACAGCCAGTCGGGCATAGCGTTAAGCGCGTTGGTAACAGCCTCGGCCGGGATGATGCACAGAAGTACTGCCGGGATGGCGATACGAAGGCCCTGCATGAGGATAGCAGCGTACTGCCAGCGCTCGATGCCGGAGAAGTCGCCCTTCTCGGCGCAACCGTCCATGGCGTGAGCGATAGCGGTAGCCAGGGTACGGCAGATCATGGTCAGGAACAGACCAGCGACCGACAGCGGGACGGCGACGGCGATGGCGGCGGTAACGGCCTTGGCCGAATCGGTGGCGCCACCGTTGAGGGCGAGCACCATGATGATCGAAGAAGCGACCGAGGCCAGAGCGGCGTCAGGCGCGACGGCGGCGCCGACGTTAGCCCAGCCAAGGGCCATCATCTGGAGCGAACCGCCCAGGAGGATGCCCTCCTGAAGGTGACCGGTTACGAGACCGATAAGCGTGCATGCCACGAGCGGCTGATGGAACTGGAACTCATCCAGAATGCCTTCCATACCGGCAAGCAACGCGACAATCGCAACAAGCAGAATAGTGATTGCAGACATGTATCGGACCCTCCTTTACTATGCTTGAGCGGCCAGTTCGGCCTTAGCTTTCTTCAACATGGCGTCGAGATCCTCGGAGGAATCCGAAGGAACCTTGCGGACCTCGAACTTGACGCCCTTGGCCTTGAGAGCCTCGAGAGTCTTGACGTCGTCATCGCCCATAGCGACGGCGTTGGTGACGACGACCTTGCCCTTGGAGTGAGCCATGGAACCGATGTTGACTTCCTTGATGTCGACGCCGGCCTCGATGGCCTTGAGCAGATCCTGCGGGTTCTCGAAGAGCAGCATGGCCTTGGTGTCACCAAAGCGCGTGTCCTTGACGACCTCGGCCATCTTCTTGATGGGCACGACGTTGGCATGGACTCCCGGAGGGGCAGCCTGCTCGATCATGGTCTTGCGGAGCTCGTCGTGAGCAACGCCGTCGGAAACCACGATGATGCGGTTGGGGTTGATCTGCTTGGTCCACGTGGTGGCCACCTGACCATGAAGCAGACGGGTGTCGATACGGACGTGGGCGATCTTGATGTGCCCGTCGCCGATGACCGTTCCCGGAGGGATGGCGCCTGCAGGAGCAGCGGCGGCCGCAGCCGGCTTCTTCTCCTCGGGCTCCAGAGACTCGGGCTTGACGCGCACGCCAGCCTTAGCCTCAGTCACGAGATGTTTTGCGATCGCATGTGCAGTGTTCTTTGCGTCAAAGCGCTGCGAATATGCCTCGATGAGCATAGGCAGGTTGACACCGGTGACGATAGCCCAGGAATCGTGGCCCTCGATGAGCCCGCTGATCTGGTTGAACGGCGTGCCGCCCCACAGATCAACGAGGAAGAGCACCTGCTCCTGGTCCTCGAAGGAAGCGACTGCTTCCTCGACCTTGGCACGGAAGTCGTCGGGGCCCATGCTCGGCTCGAGCGAGACCACGGCAACAGACGGCTGATCGCCAAAGACCATCGAGCCCGTCTGCTTGATTCCAGCTGCCAAGTCCCCGTGGCTAGCAAGAACAATACTTACCATCACATAACCTCCTTTTTGTCTACGTATTTCCTACACGACATGAAAGGAGTATACCTGTTTGGATTGTGGAATTATAGCTAAATTCGCAAAAGGTTGGATTATTTGTTTAAACGTCTA
>DAWEIC010000170.1:0-3355 GCA_052364855.1 Collinsella sp. | reverse complement strand
AGCCCTTGATCATCTGACCGGCGCCGCAGGTGAACTCCAGCGGCTCGCCGCGATCGTAGGAGCTATCGAACTGCGTGCCATCATCGAGCGTGCCGCGATAATGGGTCTTGACCTTCTTGCCCTGGTTGGACATGGTAACCTCCGTAATAAGGGCGGCGCACAACGCGGGCCGCCATGAACATATGGCGCTAACTATACCCTAGTCATACAATTCAATGACAGTTTGCAAAGAAACGCTGCAACCGGAGGAACCATGGCATATCCCGTATTTGACCTTCACTGCGACACCGCTGACCGCATCGGCTGGGCCACACTCGATCTCGACCTGCGCTTTACCGCCGGCACCGACGGTTATTTCCCCGGCGACGAAACGCATCCGCAAGATTTCGACCTCATCGAGGGCAACGCCTGCGCCATCTCGCTCGCAAAGATCGGCAACACGCCGTGGGCACAGTGCTTCGCCACGTTTGTCCCCGACGAGATTCCCACCGCCCACGCCGCGCGCTTCCAGGCGCAGATCATGGCGCATATGAGCGGCCAGGCAATGCTCAACCACGACCGCATGGTCAACGTACGCAGCGCCGCAGACATTCGCCCCGCGCTCAAGGACGGCAAGGTCGCTTGCATCCACACCATCGAAAACGCCACGTTCTTTGCCGAGGACCCCGCGCTGATCGAGGTGCTCAAGAGCTTGGGCGTGCTTATGTCGTCACTCAGCTGGAACGCGCAGGGACCGCTCGCGAGCGGGCACGATACCCACGCCGGCCTCACCGCTGCCGGCATCGAGGCACTTACGCAGATGGAGCACGCCGGCATGGTACTCGACGTCTCCCACCTCAACGATGAGTGCTTTGACGAGGTTGTCGCCCACGCCACGCGCCCCTTCGTCGCCAGCCACTCCAACTCCCGCACCGTCTGCGGCGTCAAGCGCAACCTCACCGACGACCAGTTCCGCACCATTCGCGACACGGGTGGCATCGTCGGCCTCAACTACTGCAGCGAGTTCCTTTCCAACGACGCAACCGACAAGACCGCCGCAGACGTCACCTTCGACCAGCTAGCGGCACATATCGAGCACTGGCTCGACCTGGGCGGCGAGGACGTCATCGCACTCGGCGGCGACTGGGACGGAGCCACGGTGCCCGCTTTCCTCTCCGATGCCAGCAAGATGCCCGAGTTCCAGAACATGCTCTCCAAGCACTTTGGCAAGACCGTGATGCAGAAGCTCTGCAGCGATAATGCGCTTGCCTTCTTTGAGCGTTATTAATATCACGTCCCTTGAGCGGGCCGGCATGCCGAACGGTCGACATGCCGGCCCGTCCCCAACCTGAAGGACCGCTTTTGACGCAGCAATTTACGATTACCGTATCCCGACCGGATGGCACATCCATCCCCGTCGTCGTTACCAAAAAGCGCGTCAAGAACTTCAACCTACGCGTCACATCGAGCGGTGAGGTCCACGCCAGCGCACCGCTCGGCGCCAGCCGCGAGCGTATCGAAGCGTTTGTGAAGCGCAACAGCACCTGGATTATCGGTCGACTTGCCCAGCGCGAGCAACATCAGGCGACGGCACAAGAGCCGCTCAGCCCCTCGTCCATCATTGCACTTTGGGGCATGCCCATCACGGTACAGGACGCACTCGATCACAACTTTGCGTCACCCGCACCGCGACCCAAGCAGGCCACCTTCGCAAGCTTTATGGGTGCCGACAAATCGGACGAACGCCTACAGGCCAAGCGGTACGCAATCCTCGACGGCCTAACGTCCGATGAGCTCCAAGCCCACATCGACCAGCTCTATGCCTCCGAGGTCACCACAGCGCTGCGCGATATGGTGCATGCGTACGAAATCGCAATGGGCGTCAACGTGGCCCGCATTTCCGTACGCAGCATGAAAACGCGTTGGGGCTCATGCACACCTAAATCCGGCGCTATTCGCATCGCGCGCGAGCTCGCCGCCTACCCCGTCGAATGCCTCGACATGGTTGTCGCCCACGAGCTCGTCCACTTGCTCGAGCCAAGCCACAATCAGCGGTTTCACGCCCTGCTCGACACGTACTGCCCCAACAATAGAGCCCTGTCGCAGCGGCTCAAGCAGCCACCCTCAACAAGCTCTAGCGTCGACTAGCGCACGCGCTCGATCTCGACGCCGCAGCTTGCCAGGGGAAGACCGACGGGCGCCCACGGCTTATCGAGCTTTATGCGCACACCAAGCAGCAAGGGATAACGACGCAACAGCATCTGGGCCACACCCTCGGCTGCCGCCTCGATAAGTTTAAACGTATGCTCGCGCAGATACCCATCGACATCGTGGCACACCGAGCCGTAGTCAATCGAGGCGTCCAGGTTATCGTGCTCCCCCGCTGCACGCAGGTCGGCATAGAGCACCAAGGACACGATGAACTTCTGGCCCAGCGCGTTCTCTTCGGGATACACGCCGTGGTTGGCAAAGACCTCGAGACCGTCGATAGTAATGCGGTCAGCATGGCGCAGATCGTCATAGCTCACGTGGGGAACCGCCGTTGCGGTGGATATTTCGCCCCTTCCACGGCGGGCGAGCTCGGCGCCTTCAGTCTTGGTTGCATTCTCGGGCAGTTTCTTGTTGCTCATCGCGATCGTCTCCTTCGTTTAGAACCCCGAC
This sequence comes from Collinsella sp., assembly GCA_052364855.1. Taxonomy (GTDB): domain Bacteria; phylum Actinomycetota; class Coriobacteriia; order Coriobacteriales; family Coriobacteriaceae; genus Collinsella. The sequence goes on along the minus strand of DAWEIC010000170.1, from coordinate 715 downwards.
CGCGCAAACTAACTACACGCGAATCGACAGGTTCTTTTTATCATCGCTCCAGTTGCAAGCATTGCGCGCGGGGCATGCAAAGCAGGCGCGCGACGCTTTGTCGGCTGCATAGAGCAGGCGCTCGAGCGGTTGGCTGTTCACGCGCAGCTTTCGATGGCCCAGAATGGCCGTCTTAATGGCTGCGGCATCGGCCGGCTCAAACGCCACGTCATCAGGCATGCCGCCGAGAATCGCATCAGCGACGCGTTCGCTTGCAACATCATGGGATATACCCGATTCGTACTGTTCATCTTTGCCGATATCGTGAAGAAGTGCCGTGGCGTAGATGACCTCGCGGTCAAATTCGAGATCTTCCTCGAGATTCTTAATCCACATAATACGAGCGACATCCAGCAGGTGGTCAATACCGTGGCGGCAGAAGATGCGCCCCGATTCCAACTGTGCAATGTTGCCCAGGTGCCGCCGGAACAGGCCGTTGGCACAGATGTAATCGATACGAGGCATGACGCCAAAAGGCGCCAGGCCCGAAGCCATAAAACCGCGACGCGGCGTTCCCTCGTCAGTATTCGATGTAAAGTCGTTGACGACTCTCATAGTTAGCGTCCCAGCATCCTAAAGAATCGCTCCTCGAGCGACGGATCGGCCTCAAAGACGCCGCGACGAGCGAGCGTCACGGTCTTGGTGCCAGGCTTTTGCACGCCGCGCATGGTCATGC